>JALOLS010000035.1 GCA_025455865.1 Thermoleophilia bacterium | reverse complement strand
GGTCACCAGCCGCTGGGCCACGAAGGCGAGCAGGATGACGATGAGGATGGGGAAGGCGGCGCTCTTGAAGAAGCGGCTCAACGCCTCGGGTCCTTTGGCAGCATGGTCACCGGGAGTCCGACCATAGCAGCGCCTGCGCCGGTCACCCGCCCGCTTGGGAGGGGTCGGCGAGCCGCGCGATGTAGGGCAGCTGGCGGTAGCGCTCGCCGATGTCCAGCCCGTACCCGATCACGAAGCAGTCGGGCAGCCGGAACCCCACGTAGCGACTGTCCAGGTTGAGCCGTTCCGCCCCCGGCTTGGTGAGCAGCGAGCACACCTCGAGCGAGGCCGGCTCCCGCGAGGCGAGGTTCCGGAGCAGGTAGCTCAGGGTCAGGCCGGAGTCGACCACGTCCTCGACCAGGAGCACGTCGCGCCCGGCGATCGGGTGGTCGAGGTCCTTGAGGATCCGCACCACCCCGCTCGAGTGCCGCGACGACCCGTATGAGGACACCGCCATGAAGTCGAGCTCGCAGGGGACGGTGAGCCGGCGGACCAGATCGGCGATGAAGAAGATCGCCCCCTTGAGCACCCCGATGACCAGCAGGTCGCGGCCGGCGTAGTCGTGGGAGATCTCGGCCGCGAGCTCGCCGACGCGCCGCTGCAGCCGGTCCTCGGGGACCAGCACCTCGCCGATGGCCGGATCCGGCGCGCTCATGCCGCCCACCCCTCCGCCTCCAGCCGCACCGCCGGCGCGCCCGGCGCGGCCAGGGCGCGGGCGTCGGCCCGGTGACCGGCCACCCAGAGCACCCGCTCGCCCGCGCAGACCACCGGCACCCGGTCCCGCAGCCATGAGGGCACGCCGGCCGCGGCCAGGAGCCGGCCCACCCGCTGGCGGCCACCCCCGCGCATGGCGATGCGGTCGCCGGGGCGCGGCCCGCGCACGACGAGCGGCCCCTCGGCGGCCACCCACACCCGCCCCGGGGCGGGATCCCCGGCGGCCGAGCGGGCGGCGCGCAGGGTGAGGCCGCCGAAGCGGGCCTCCCCCGGGACGCAGAGCGGCGCCTCCGCAGGCGCCGGGCCGGGGTCCGCGCACACGATGAGCACCCCGCGCGCGACCGCGGCGAACCCGCCGGGCACATCCACCCGGCGCCCGGCCGCCGCCGCGCCGAGCACCCGGTCCACCGGGCCGGCGGCGAGGGCGTCGCCGGGCAGGCCGGCCGCCGTGGCCATGCGCCGCACGAGCAGGCGGCCGACGGCGGCGGGCTCGGCCGCCAGGCGCCGGACCGAGGCGCCCTCCCCCTCGGCCACGCGGGCCCACGCGGCGTCGACGAGGGCGTCGAGCACCTCGGCCTCGTCGCGCAGGCGGTCCGCGAACGCCGCCACGTGGCCCTCGGCCCCCGGGTGCAGCCCGGCGAGGGCCGGGAGCAGCCCGTGGCGGGCCCGGGCGCGGGTCAGGCGGGGGTCGTCGTTGGCCGGGTCATCCACGAAGGGGATCCCCCGCTCGCGGCACCACGCCCGCGCCTCGGCGCGGGTGGTCCCGAGCAGGGGGCGCACGACGGCCCCGCCGGATGGGGCCATGCCCATGCCCCCGGTCCGCCCCGCCCCGCGGGCCAGGCGCATGAGGACGGTCTCGGCCTGGTCGCTCAGGGTGTGGCCGGTGGCGATGCGGTCGCAGCCCCGCTCCGCCGCGACCCGCCGCGCGGCGTCCCGTCGGGCCCGGCGCGCACGGTCCGGCGCTCCCGGCCCGGCGGCGAGCCCGAGCCGGGCGAGGTGCGCCGGCAGGCCGAGGTCCCGGGCCGCGGCGAGCACCGCCGCGGCCTCGCGGGCCGCCTCCGGCCGCAGGCCGTGGTCGACGGTCAGCACCTCGACCGGGCCGTCGTGCAGCGCGGGCAGCAGGTGCATGAGGCACATCGAGTCGGCCCCGCCCGAGACCAGCGCCAGCACGCGCGCCCCGCGGGGAAGCAGCGCGTGGCGGTGGCAGTGCGCCCGGACGCGCTCGGCCAGGGGATCGCTCACCGAGCCAGTCTATGCCCTCGCCCGCCCGCGCCGACCCACGTGGCAGTCTGCGGGCGGTGCCGATCCACCTCACCACCACCCGGGCGGCCCAGTCCCCCCTCGCGCTCTGCCCCGGCGACCCCGACCGCGTGCGGCTGGTCGCCGCCGAGCTCCTGGAGGGGGCGCGGACGGTGACCGAGGCCCGGGGCCTCCTCGGGGTCACCGGCCGCTGGCGGGGCGAGCCGGTCACGGTGCAGGCCACCGGGATGGGCGGCGGCAGCACCGCGATCGTCGTGCAGGAGCTGATCGGGCTCGGGGCCCGGTCGCTCGTGCGGGCCGGGACCTGCGGCGGGCTCGCGCCGGGGCTGGCGGCCGGCAGCCTGGTGGTCGCCGACCGCGCCCGGGCCGCCGACGGCGCCGCGCTCGCGCTCGCCGGCCCCGAGCCGCCGCCGGCCGACCCCCCGCTCACCGACGCGCTCGCCCAGGCCGCGGCGGCGACCGGGCGGCCGCTCGCGCGGGGGACGATCGTGAGCACCGACCTGTTCTACGACCCCGAGCCGGGGCGGCCGGCGCGCTGGGCGGCCGCGGGGATGCTCGCCGTCGAGATGGAGGCCGCGGTGCTGTTCGCACTGGCGCCCCGCCTGGGCGCCCGGGCCGGGTGCGTGTGCGCGGTCTCCAACGTGCTGGTGGGCCACGACCCGGGATGGGCCGGGGCCGGCCGGGTGCGGGAGGCCGCCCTGGACGCCTGCCGGGCCGGCCTGGACGCGCTGGTCGCTACTCGCTGAGCCGGGCGGTGATGCGCTCCAGGTCGGCGCGCTCGATGGGCCCCGGCCAGGTCGTGGCGATGCGGCCCTCGGCATCGACCACGACGGTGGTCGGCAGGCCCGCCACGCCGTAGCGCTGGGCGACGTCGCCGGGCTGGTCGATGGCGTGGTCGTAGTCGGCGCGGACCTTCTTGACGAAGCGCCGCGAGTCGGCCGGCTCGTCGTTGATCGCGATCCCGAGCACCTTGACCCCCGGGTTGGCGCGGGCGAAGGCCGCGAGCGCCGGCATCTCCTCACGGCAGGGGGCACACCAGGACGCCCAGTAGTTCACGACCACCGGGGTGCCGCGGTAGGCGGCCAGGGTGACCGGCGCGCCGCCGTCGAGGGCGCGCAGGCGGAACGCCGGGGCCGGCGTGCGGTCCTCGACCGGGGCGACGTCCAGGCGCGCCTCGTCACCGAGGCCCGCCGATCCGCAGCCGGCGAGCGCAAGGGCCGCCACCGAGGCGGCGGCGAGGGCGATGAGGCGCCGGGGCATCGGCGGCGAGGGTAGCAACGCCGGCCCCGCTAGCCTGACCCGATGCGACCCCTGGCCAGGCTCGACCGCCGCGCCGGCCGGGCCCTCCGCCGCGCCGTGGACGGGCGGCCGGCGCTCGGCCGGGCGGCCCGCGCGGCGGCGGCGGCGCTCTCGCCCGGCTACCGGGTCATGGTCGCCGCGCTGGTGGCCCATCCGGCCACGCGGCCGGCCGGGGTCCGCGCGCTCGCGGCGGGGGTGCTCGCGGGGACCGCGGCGCGCCTCCTTCGCGACCGCGTGGGGCGCCGGCGGCCCGGCCCGCGGCCCGACGGCGGCTTCCCGAGCCGCCACGCCGCGGCCGCGGTGGCCATCGCCGCGGCCGTCGCACCCACATGCCCCGCGGCCCGCGCCGCCCTCTGGGGCTCGGCCGCAGTGGGGCTCGCGGCCCGCGTCGCCGCGGCCCAGCACGATCCGGCCGACATCGTCGCCGGCGCCCTGCTCGGCCTGGGCGCGGCCGGCGCCGTGTGGGTGGTCAGGCCGCGCTGATGCGGCGGATGCGCCCGGTGTCGCGCCGGCGCGGCGCGTCCGGGTGGTCCAGCCGGCTCACGCGGTCGCGGCCGCGCGCCTTGGAGAGGTAGAGGGCCCGGTCGGCCTGCTCGGTCACCTCGCCGCCGTGGCCGGTCCCGGGCAGGTACTGGGCCACCCCGGCCGACACGGTGACGCCGGCCGGCTCATCCTCGTCCACCAGCACCCGCACCCCGGCCACCGCCCGGCGCATGCGCCCGGCGGCGAGCTCGGCGTCGTCGGCGTCGCCGGGCACCAGCAGCGCGAACTCCTCGCCGCCGAAGCGCGCGACGAGGTCCGACGCCCGGGCGGTCGCGGCGAGCTCGGACCCGATCGCGGCCAGCAGGCGGTTGCCGGCCTCGTGGCCGTGCCGGTCGTTGAACGACTTGAAGCCGTCCAGATCGAGCAGCGCCAGGGACAGGCTCCCGCCGTAGCGGTCCACCCGGCGGCACTCCCGCTCGAGCGCGTCGCGGAACAGCGCGTAGTTGGGCAGGCCGGTCAGCCGGTCGACGAACGAGGCCTCATGCGCCCGCCGGATCTCGGCGTCGCGCCGGGCCAGCACCCCGCCGACCAGGGCCCCCCCGGCGGTGAACGCGACCAGTCCGGCCGCGAGCTCGGGGCCGCCGGCGCCCTGGTCGCTCAGCAGGGCGAAGACGAGGGCGCCGGCCATGGCGGTCGCCCCGAGGCCGCTCATGCCGGCGAGCGGCACCGCGGCCAGCAGCGGGATGGCGAAGAGCGGCCACAGCTGCCAGGCGCCGCCGAGGGTCACCGCCGCGAGCACCAGCACCGAGGCGCCGAGGAGGGCCGCCCGCCGCCGGGCGACGCCGGTGAGGCTGGGGTCGATCTCGTGGGCGTGGGCGGTCACGGCGGGATGGTTGGCGGCGCGGGCGCGGAAGCCGCGATCGACGCTACCAGCGGCTCCGGACGCCCCCGCCCGGACCGCCGTCTGAGAGGACGGCCGCACGATCTAGCATTCGCGGCCGCCGGGGCGGTCCCTCCGCCCCCGGGAGGAGGCCCGCATGGGGATCGGCCGGCTCGGCGTCGTCGGCGCCGGGGTGATGGGGAGCGAGATCGCGTTCGTGGCGGCCGCCGCGGGCCTCGAGGTCATGCTGGCCGACGCCGACCCCGATCGCCTGGAGGCCGGGGTGGGCCACGTCGCGGGCCTCGCGCGCCGCCGGGTCGAGCGCGGGCGCCTGGCCCAGGATGCCGCGGACGCGCTGATCGCCCGGGTGCGCCCGGCGGCCGGGACGGGCGACCTCTCCGGCTGCGACGCGGCCGTCGAGGCGGTGACCGAGCGGATGGAGGTCAAGCGGGCGGTGCTCGCCGACCTCGACCGGGCCCTGCCCGCCGGCGCGCTGATCGCCACGAACACCTCGGGGCTCTCGATCACCGCCCTCGGCCGGGCGACCGGGCGGCCGGGCCGGGTGCTCGGCCTGCACTTCTTCAACCCGGCCAGCGTGATGCGCCTGGTCGAGGTCATCGCCGGCGACCAGACGACCCCGGAGACGATCGAGGAGGGCCGCGCGCTCGCCGTGGCGCTCGGCAAGACGCCCGTCCTGGTCCGCGAGTGCGCCGGGTTCCTGGTCAACCGCGTCGTGCTCCGGGGGATGGCGGCGGCCTACCGGGCGGTCGCGGCGGGGGCGGACCCGGCCCGGGTCGACGCCGCGGTGGTGGCCGGCGGGCCGGCGCCGATGGGGCCCCACGCCCTGGCCGACCTCATCGGGATCGACGTGATGGACATGGTCATGCGTGACCTGCGCGCGGCCTACGGGGACCGCTACGACGACGCGGGGCGGCTGGGCGCGCTCCTTGCGGCCGGCCGGCTCGGCCGGAAGACCGGCGGGGGGTTCTTCGCCGCGCCCCCGCCGGAGGCCGTGCCCGACGATGCGGCCCGCGCCGCGGCGGCGGCCTTCTACGCCGCGGTGGCCGACGAGGCGCGCCGCTGCGTGGCCGAGGGCGTGGCCACCGCCCCGGACGTCGAGACCGCGGTCATGCTGGGGGCCGGCTGGAGCGCCGGCCCGCTCACCTGACCCCGGCCCGTCCGTCCATGAGCGCGGCCAGGGCGTCGCGCTCGGCGCCCGTCGGCAGGCTCCACTCGGGCCGCTGACCGTAGAGACGGCAGGCGGGCTCGGCCCGGTCGCCGTCGAGCACCTCGAACTGGTCACAGGTGACCAGCGCAGGATGCGGGACGCCGCACGCCCGGGCCAGGCGCACCAGGTCGCGCCGCAGGTTGGTGAGGTAGTTGGCCAGGCGCACCGACTTGAGCGCGGGGTCCAGGCCCCGCTGCAGCCAGGCCGACTGGGTGGCGACGCCGGTCGGGCAGCGGCCGGTGTGGCAGCGCTGGGCCTGGATGCAGCCGATCGCCATCATCGCCTCGCGGCCCACGGCCACCATGTCGCAGCCGAGCGCGAACGCGAGCAGCGCGGTCTCGGGCATCCCGAGCTTGCCCGACCCCCAGAAGACCACCCGCTCGTGCAGGCCCCGCTCGGCGAAGATGCGGTGCACCCGGGCCTGCGCGAGGCGGAACGGGAGCGCGACGTGGTCCACGAAGACCAGCGGCCCGGCGCCCGTCCCGCCCTCGCCGCCGTCGACGGTCACGAAGTCGATGCCGGTGCCGGCGGCGGCCATGCGGTCGGCCATGTCCTCCCAGGCGCGCGTCTCCCCGACCGCCGACTTGATCCCCACCGGCAGGCCGGTCGCGTCGGCCACCCGCTCGACGAAGTCCAGCAGCCCGGCGACGCCGGTGAAGGCCGAGTGGGTCGGGGGGCTCAGGCACGGCACCCCGACCGGGACGCCGCGGATGCGGGCGATCTCCTCGGTGACCTTGGCCGCGGGCAGCATCCCGCCCACCCCCGGCTTGGCCCCCTGGCTCAGCTTGATCTCGATGGCCCGCACCGGATGGCGCTCCACCAGGTCGACCAGGCGGGCCAGGTCGAACCGGCCCCGGTCGTCGCGGCAGCCGAAGTACCCGGTCCCGATCTGGAAGACCAGGTCGCCGCCCTGCTGGTGGTAGGGGGTGAGGCCGCCCTCCCCGGTGTTCTGGAGGGCGCCGGCCAGGCGGGCCCCTGCGTTGAGCGACTCGACCGCGCGGGCCGAGAGCGCGCCGAAGCTCATCCCCGAGACGCTCACCGCCGAGCCGGGGCGGAAGGCCCGCCGCCGCCCGTGCGCCCCGCCCAGGACCTTGGCGCAGGGGATGGGCCAGTCGGCCGGGTCCCCGCCCTCGGGGGCCGGCCAGGGGAAGACCGCGGGCTTCACGATCAGGTAGCCGGGGAACTGCTCCCAGTGGGCGTCGGTGCCGAACCCGAAGGTGGTGTTGGTCTTCTTGGCCGAGGTGTAGATCCAGCGGCGCTGGTTGCGGCTGAAGGGCCGCTCGTCGTCGTTGCCGGTGACGATGTACTGCCGGAGCTCCGGCCCGAAGGACTCGAGCGTGTAGCGCAGGTGCCCGATGACCGGGAAGTTGCGCAGGATCGCGTGGTGGCGCTGCAGCAGGTCGTAGGCGATGAGCGCGGCGAGGGCGATGACGACCCCGATGAGAA
This sequence comes from Thermoleophilia bacterium, assembly GCA_025455865.1. Lineage (GTDB taxonomy): Bacteria > Actinomycetota > Thermoleophilia > Miltoncostaeales > Miltoncostaeaceae > JALOLS01. Next base: position 23,007 of record JALOLS010000035.1, on the reverse strand, counting down.
CCCACCAGCCCCAGGCCATCCGCCCGCCCCTTTCGCTCCGACGCCAATCATGCCGCACCCGCCGCCCGCCCTCGCCGGGTGCGGGGGCGGGCGGGCGGGGCGCCGCGTCCGCGCCGCCCGGTTCGCGGGGCCGGTGACGTGGCCGGCCCGGTCGCCGCCTCCGGTCAGCGGCCCTCGGCCGCGGCGGCGAGCACGGTGGCCGAGGTGCGGAGCGCCGGGGCGTCCGCGGCCGCCTGCGCGGCCGAGCGCAGGACGAGGGCCGACGGCGCCACCGCCGGCAGCCGCGCCGGGACCCGGACGGCCGCGGCCCGCAGGGCCCGGAGCCGGTCCGGGGGCAACGCCACGGCCCGCGTCACCCCGGCGAGCCCGCGCAGGGTCAGGCGCCGGGCGGCCGGCGTGCGCGCGGCGCGAAGCACGCGGGGCCGGTCGGCGCCGCGGAAGCGCGCATCCGCGGGGCGGATGAGCGCGGCCACCGGGCGGGCGAGGCGCGGGAGGGTCACGGCGATGTCGGCCGCCCGGCGCGAGCAGGCGCTGCCCGCCGCGTAGTGCCGGGACGCCGCGTCGCGGTCATCGGCGTTCAGCGCCCCCTGGCCGCGGTCGATCGCCCGCGACACGCACAGGCCCTGGGCGCCCAGCTCGAGCTGGGCGGCCAGGTAGGCCCGCACCTGCCGGCGCTGCCGGGGGCTCAGGCCGGCCGGAACGGCGATGCGCGCCGCACGCACGCGCGGGGCCGCGGTGGGGGTGCGCCAGCGCGGGTCGGGCGGGTCGGCGACGATGCGCGCCCACTGCTCCTGGTAGTACGCGGCCCAGAGCGCGCCGCCCTGGAACAGGACCGCACCGCCCCCGGTGACCGCGCCGGCCGGGGCACCCGCGCCGGTGGCGCTGACGTAGACGGCGGCCCCGCCCCACGCCACGGCCATGCCCTGGAAGTAGAGGTTCGAGTTGGCGTAGGCGCGCCGGCGCTCCTCGGCGTCGCGCTTCTGCTCCGGGGTGTACCGCGGAGGGCAGGCCTGGCTGGACTGCTTGGCGCCCGCCGCCTTGGACGCGGTCGCGCACGGGTCGGGGGCGCCCGGCGGCGCCGGGGGCTGCCCCGGGAGCGGGCCCGAGGGCGGGCCGGCCTGGACCAGCTCATGGCTGCCCGAGGCCCCCGCGTTCAGCGTGTCGCCGCCGTAGGTGGCGGTGACCGGCAGGGCCACCCCGGCCGGGATGCCCTCGGGGCCGCCCCGGTAGGTCGCGGCGCAGAACGCCACGTTGGGCGAGCCCGGGGAGGGCTCCAGGGTGCACGTGGTCCCGTTGGGGAAGCTCCCCACCGTGGCCGACCAGGTGACCGTCCCGGTGGGGACGCGCCCCGGCGCGGGACCGGCGTCGCCCACCTCGGCGGTGCACTGCGCGTCGTCGGTGGGGCTCGGGCCGCGGTTGCAGACCACCCGCACCGCGCTCGGCCGCTTGCGGGTGGCCGTGAACTGCCCGGCCTGCCCCGCGTTCGAGGTCCACGACCCGGACATGGTCTGGCCGTCGGGCGCGATCGTGCCGGTCCAGGTGGCCGTGTACCCCCCACCGGTGTACGGGTTCACCGCCGTGAAGGCGAGGCCGTCCACGGTGTAGGTGACGGTGCCGAACCGGTTGCCGTTCGGGAGGGTGGTGTCGCCGGTGAACACGCCGCTCGCCACGTCGCCGGCGGTGAGCACGTGGAGCTGGGCGGCGAGGGAGACGCCCCCGGCGGGCTGGAAGCTCCAGGTGCCGCGGATGTCCACCGACGCCGCCCCGAGGCCGGCGGCCGGGAGGGCGAGGACGGCCAGCGCCGCGACGGCGCCGGCCAGGATGCGCATTCGGGTCATGGGATCACCTTCACGGGAGGGGGATCGGCGGGGGTGGCCGGGCGCACGGCCTGCCGGGCCAGGCGGATGAGGTCCTCGGGGCCGTCGACCAGCCCCTGGATGCCGCGGGCCACGACCTCGGCGTGCCCGGCCAGCTCGCCGGCGGCCAGGCGCTCGGGGTGCAGCCGCAGGACGACGGTGACGATCATGGGCGCCACCGTCCCACGGGGGCGTCCAATGGACGTCCCACCGGCCGCGTAGCGTTCGGGTCGACGAGGAGGATCGGATGGCCGACCGCAGGGGGACACCGCGCAAGCGCAAGGGGCACGCCGGGGGCACGCACTCCCGGCGCGGCCACGCCTCGCACGACCACGCCGCGAACCCCGGGCACCGGGCGGCGAACGCGCGGCGGGCCGGAGGCGGGAACCGCCTGGCCGTCACGGTGCTCGCCCTGATCCTGGTGGCCGGGCTGGTGGTGCTCGGGGTCTTCTGGGTGCTCGCCTGGGGCTGACGCCCCGGCGGAGCGCTACCCGCGGCGCGGCGCCGTCGCGCCCTCGGCCACCAGCCGGGCCAGCGCGTCGACGCCGGCGGGCCAGAGCGCCGTGCCGGCCGACTGACGCACCAGGGCGAGGGCCGCGACCGGCCCGTCGGCCTGGCCGCGGTCCCAGGCGTCGGCCACCGCCAGCAGCCGCGCCCCGTCGGGGATGTGCTCACCGGCGAGCCCGTCCGGGCCGCCGCGCCCGTCCCACCGCTCGGCCTGGCCGCGCACCCAGGCCGCCTCGGCCGGCCCGAGGACCTCGCCCACCACGGCGGCGCCGAGCTCGGCCAGCCGGCCGGGCCCCGCGTCACGCTCGCCGAGCTCCGCGGCGGCGAGCCGGCCGGCCTCGTGCACCAGTCCCGCCTCGTGCAGCCGGGCGACCTGCGCGGCGGGCCAGCCCAGGGCGGTCGCCAGACCCGAGGCCAGGTCGGCCACCCGTCCGCTGTGGGCGTCCAGGGCCGGGTCGGCCGCCCGCAGGGCCCAGCGCAGCGCCCGCAGGCCCCAGCGCCCGGGCCCGGCGGCCCGGACGGGCCGGCGGGGCAGGTCCTGCTCGACGGCCTGCGGGTAGCTCGCGCACCGGTTGCGCCCCGCCGCCTTGGCCCAGTAGAGGGCGACGTCGGCCCGCCGGTAGAGCTCCGACACCTCCTCGCCGGGACCGAGCTCGCAGACCCCGAGCGACAGCGTGACCACGCCGGCCACCGGGAAGCGATGGCCGGCCATCGCCTCGCGCAGCCGCTCGGCGGCGCGCTCGGCCACCTCCGCAGCGGCCTCCGGGAGCAGCCACGCGAACTCCTCGCCGCCCACCCGCCCGAGCACGTCGGCCGCCCGCGCATGACGGCGCAGCAGGTCGGCCACCCCGGTCAGGACGCCGTCGCCGACCTGGTGGCCGTGGACGTCGTTGACCTCCTTGAAGTGGTCGAGGTCCATGAGGATGAGGGACAGGGGCCGCCCGAACCGCCGCGCCCGGGCCGCCTCGTCGCCGAGGCGCTCGTGGAAGGTGCGGTGGTTGGCCAGCCCGGTCAGGGGGTCGGTGGTCGCCTGCACCACGAGCTGCGCCCGGGCCTCGGCGTTGGCGATGGCGATCCCGACCAGCTCGGCGAAGCGGCCCAGCCGCGCCTCGGCCCCCGGGGCGGGAGGCGTGGCGGCGGCGGCGACCACGGCGCCCCACGCCCGGCCGGCCACGTGCACCGGGGCGGCGACGGTGGCGGGCACGCCGGCCCGGCCCATGGGCCCGCCCGATCGGGGGTCGGCGGCCGGCCGGCCGGTGGCGGCGACCGCGCCGATGGCCCCGTCGGCGAGGGGCAGGCGCCGGCCCACCGGCAGGTCCGGCGGCCCGGCCGCCCCGGCCACGACGGCGGCCCAGTCGGCGAACCGCACCACCAGGCCGGCGTCGGTCCCGAGCAGCGCCGCCACCTCCCGGGCCACCAGCGCGAACACCGCGGCCGGGTCGCCCTCGTGGGCGATCGCGGTGGACACCCGCGAGATCGCCGCCCGCTCCTCGTCGGCCTGGTGGCGCGCGGTCACGTCGCGGGCGATCCACTGGACCTCGCGCAGGGTGCCGTCCCCGTCGCGCGCGGCCGCGGCCGCCGCCTCGAACCACAGCCAGCGCCCGTCCAGGCCGCGCGCACGGTAGGTCACCATGGCGCCCTCGGCCCCGGAGAGCACCCGCCGCACCGCCGCGCGCACCGCCGGGAGGTCCTCGGGGTGCACCCCGTCCCACAGCTCGGGGCCGGCGTCGCCCAGCAGCCGCTCGCCCGACGGGGACCGGTAGCGCACCCGGGCGTCGGGACCGACGCGCAGGATCACGTCGCTCGCGTTCTCGGCCAGCAGCCGGAACGCCGCCTCGCGCTCGGCCAGGCGCCGCTCGGCCTGCACCCGGTCGGTGACGTCCCGCACGATGCGGGTGACCAGCGCGCGCCCGGCGACGACCGCGGTGCTCGAGCTGACCGCGACGACCAGCGGCGACCCGTCGGGGCGGATGCCCTCGACCTCCCGCTCGGGGCCCACCGGGGGGACCGGCGCGAGCAGGGTCGTGAGGTGGGTGCCGACCAGCTCCCGGGCCGGCGCCGCGAAGATGCGCTCGGCCGCGGGGTTCACCGACTCGACGATCCCCTCGGTGTCGCTCACGACCACGCCGTGCTCGGCGCCCTCGAGGATCGCGCGCGCGCGGGCCTCGCTCGCCCGCAGCGCATCCTCGGCGCGGTCGCGCTCGACCATCCGGCGCCGGGCCAGGTCGAGCGACCGGCGGCCGCGGGCGGCCGAGCGCAGCTGCAGGCCGACGGCCACGGTCAGGCCCATCCCGACCAGCGCGACGCCGAGCGGGACGAGCGGCGAGGCGGACCCGGGCGCGGTGGCGGTGACCATGAGCCGGCGGCCCGCGACCACCTGGGTGCGCTCCGCTCCGCCGGACGGGACCGGCCCGATGGCGACCAGGGTCGTGGCGCCGTCGCGCACCCGCACCGCGGCCCCGGCGGGCACGACCGTCCGGATCGCCGCCGCGAGCGCGTCGGGGCGGACCGCGCCGGCGACCACCCCCCGCGGGGCGGGGCCGCCCCCCACCGCGACCGCGGCGACCATCGCGGGCGGGCGCCCGGCCGAGCCGAGCCGGACGGGGGCCGAGACCACCTCCGCCCGGCGGCCGGCCACCACCGCGGCGAGCGCGTCCCGGGAGGGGCCCGAGAGCAGGTCGAGACCCCGCGCGGCGGCCGCCTCCGCCGGCGGGGAGACCTCCTGGATCGGCAGCGCGGTGGCGGTGGCGGGCACCGGGCGGAGACGGCCGTCGGGGCCCGGCGCGACGACCGGCCGGCCGGCGGCGCGCTCCCAGGCGGCACGGGCGGCCGGGGGGACGAGCGGGGCGAAGGCCACCGAGCGCAGCGCCGACCGCTCGCCGGCGCCGGCCACGAAGCGCGCGAACTCCTGCGGGCTCACCCGGTCAGACGCCAGGTAGAGCCCGCGCACGCCGCGCAGGAGGCCGAACGCCCCGTCGAACACGGCGCCGGCCCGGTCGGCCGCCTCATGGGCCACCGCGGCGTCGGCCTGGGCCTGGTCCTGCACCTCGGCCCGCCAGGCCAGGAGCGCAGCGGCGACCGTGACCGCGGCCAGCGCGGCCAGGACCAGGGGCGGGAGGACCCGGCGGCCCCGCGAGGAGGCGGCGCCGGGCGGCCCCGTGCGCGCTTCGCCTCTGCCCATGGGGTGAGGGTTCCACCTTCCGCGGCCGTCATCATCCCCATCGGCCGCGAGGCGGCCGCGGATGACCCGCGCGGCGCCCCGGATGGCCGCCGGCGACCCGGTCGCGGACCGGGGGGCGGCGGGCGGCCCGGGGACGTCCGGACTAGCGTGCGGGGGTCGTGACCGCCCGCGCGCCCACGGCCCTCCCGGCCGCCCCCCCGCGCACCACCCCGGTCGGCGGACGCCCCAAGCGGGCGTTCGACCTGGCGGTGGCCGTGCCCGCCTGCGTGGCCCTGGCGCCGCTCATGGGGCTGATCGCCCTGTGGGTGCGCCACGGCTCCCCCGGTCCGGCCGTCTTCCGCCAGCGCCGGGTGGGGCTCTTCGGCCGTCCGTTCACGGTGCTCAAGTTCCGGACGATGGTCGACGGCGCGGAGCGCATCGGCGCCGGCCTCGCCGTGACCGCCGACGACGACCGCATCACCCGCGCCGGCCGCGTGCTGCGGCGGCTCTCGCTGGATGAGCTCCCCCAGCTGTGGAACGTCGTGCGGGGCGACATGAGCCTGGTGGGCCCCCGCCCCACCGTCCCGGCGCAGGTGGAGCGCTACACGCCCCGCCAGCGCCGCCGGCTCGAGGCCCGCCCGGGGGTGACCGGCCTCGCGCAGGTGCGCGGACGCGCGGCGCTGCCGTGGTCGGCGCGCATCGAGCTCGACATCGAGTACGTGGACACCTGGAGCATGCGCGGGGACCTCGCGATCCTCGCGCGCACCGCCCTGGTCGTCCTCGGGGCCGGCGGGACCTACAAGGGGGCGACCGGCGGCTTCGACCTGCCCGGGGGGGCGAATGGCTGAGGTGTCGGTGCTGCTCACCTGCGCGGGCCAGCGGGTGGACATCGTGCGGGCGTTCCGGGCCGCCCTGGACGCCGGGCCGCACCACGGCCGGGTGCTGGTGAGCGACCTCGACCCGCTCTCGCCGTCGCTGTTCTCGGCCGACCGGGTGGTGGCGCTCCCCCGCGTGGACGACCCGGGCTACGGCGAGGCGGTGGCCGATGCGTGCGCCCGCGAGGGCGTGCGGGTGGTGCTCCCCCTCACCGACCTGGACCCGGTGGTCCTGGCCGAGGCCGCCCCGCGCGTGCGCGAGGCCGGCGCCGCGGTGTTCCTGCCCGACCCCGACGTGGCCCTGGGCTGCCAGGACAAGTGGGCCTGCCACGAGATGCTCCTCGAGCGGGGGCTGCCGTCCCCGCCCACCTGGCTGCCCGACGCGGTCGACCACGCCTCGCTGCCCTACCCGGTGCTCCTGAAGCCGCGCCTGGGCTTCGCCGGCCGGCACATCCACCGCGCGGCCGACCCCGACGAGCTCGCCTTCTTCCTGCGCTACTCGCCGGCCGAGTCGGTGGTCCAGCAGGCCCTCGGCGGCGAGGAGTTCAGCGTCGACTGCCTGGGCGACCTCGGCGGGCGCCCGGTCGGGGCCATCCCCCGGGCCATGTACCAGAGCAAGGGCGGCGAGCAGATCAAGGGCGAGACGCTGGACGACCCCCAGCTGGTCGACCTGGCCGCCCGCACGGTGGCCGCGCTCGGCCTGCGGGGGCCCTCCACGGTGCAGTGCTTCCGGCGCGACGGGGAGATCCTCGGCATCACCGACATCAACACCCGCTTCGGCGGCGGGTTCCCCCTGCCGCTCGCCGCGGGGGGCGACTACCCGGCCCTGATCCTGCGGATGGCCGCCGGCGAGCACGTGGAGGACCGGCTGAACCGCCACCGCCCCGGGGTGGTCATGACCCGCTACCTGGACCAGCACATGCTGGCCCGCGGCCCCGGCGGGCTCGCCCCCCTGGGCGCCGGCCACTAGCATCGCCCGCCGTGGACCGCGAGATCACCCTCGGCGACATCGGCCGCTCCCTCTGGCGGGGGCGCTGGATCATCGTCGCCACGACCCTCATCGCCGCGCTGGCCGGGCTGCTCCTCACGTTCGTGACCAGCACCACCTACACGGCCACCGCACGGGTCTTCCTGGGACAGGCCACCACCACGAGCGGCGCCCCCATCTCCACGCCGGGCACCAACCCGTTCACGGCGCCCACCGCGCTGAAGAGCGACGATGTGCTCTCGAAGGTCGCCGACGAGGCCGGCGTGTCGGTGGACCGGGTGCGCAGCGCCGTGTCGATCACCGTGCCGCGCGCTCCGGGCGCCTCCGCCGCGGGGCAGCCCGCGGTGGCCACGATCACCGTGCAGGACTCCGACCGGCCGACCGCCCAGAAGATCGCCAACGCCTACGCCGAGGTGGTGCTGGTCGAGTCCAACCGCGGCTACCGGGTGGTCCAGGAGGTCTACCGCGCCCGGCTCGCCCGCCTGAAGCAGGACGAGGCGCGCTACGAGCGCGAGGTGCGCACCTTCAGCCGCCTGCTGCTCACCTCCGCCGGCACACCGCAGGCCGACGCCTACCAGACCCTGCTCTTCGCCTCCCAGCAGCAGCTCTCGGAGGTCCGTGGGGAGATCGACTCCCAGGAGCTCACCCTGGCCAAGAGCGAGCAGGCCGAGGCGCCGCAGGTCATCTCGCTCTCGGAGGAGCCCACCTCCTCGACGAGCGCCCCCAACCGGCTGCGGACCACGATCATCGCCGGCCTGATCGGCCTGCTGGTCGGGATCATCATCGCGCTGGTGTGGAAGGGCGGCGCCGGGCGGAAGCGTGAGGCCGACACCGCGTAGCGCCCTGGCGGCGCTCGGCCTGGCCGGGCTGGCCGTCCTCGCCGGCTGCGGCGGGGGCGACGGCGGCGAGGGCACGACCGCCCCGCCGGCCACGACCGCGGCGCCCACCACCGCCACCACCGCGCCCCCGGCCGCCGCCGGGCCGGTCGTGCGGGTGGTCGACGGCGACACGAACGACCCGGTGCCGGGCGCCCGGGTGCGGCCGGCCGGCGGCGGCCCGGTGGTGGTCAGCGACGCCGACGGAGCGGCCGAGCTTCCCCCCGGCACCCGCTTCGCCCGGGTCCAGGCGCCGGGGCGCCAGCCCCAGCCGGTGGTGCGCCTGCGGACCGGCGCCCCGGTGGAGGTCGAGGTGTTCCAGCCCGCTCTCCAGAGCCCCCAGTACGGCGGCGGCGCGGCCCGCACCCGGTACGTGCCCGCCGTGAGGGTCCCGCCGCCGGGCCGGCGGCGGCCGGCCTGGACCTTCGACGGACGCACCCTGGTCGAGTTCCCGCCCGCGGTGGCGAACGGGCTGGTGGTGTTCGGGACCAACTCCGGACGGGTCTTCGCCCTGGACCACGACACCGGCGAGGTGGTGTGGGCCCGCCGGCAGCGGAGCTACATCGCGAGCACCCCGGCGATCGACGGCGACCAGGTCATCGTGACCTCCATGGACGGCATGGCCACCGCCTACGGCGCCGGCGCCGGCCTGCGCCGCTGGCAGCACTCGACCGGCGGCAGCCCCATCGAGAGCTCGCCCCTGGTGGTCGGCGACGAGGTCTACTTCGGCGCCTGGAACGGCGAGCTCACCTCGCTGGACCGGCGCACCGGGCGGGTCCGCTGGACGTTCCAGGCCGACGGCGACATCAAGGGCTCCGCCGCCCTCGCCGGCGACCTGGTCGTCGTGGGCGACTACGGCGGGTCGGTGCACGGCGTGCGCCGGTCCGACGGGGCCGAGGTCTGGAGCACCTCGGCCGGCGCCCGGTTCTACGGCGGCCCCGGGGTGAGCCGGGACACGGTGGTCATCGGCGACGTCGGCGGGGCGGTGGTCGCGCTGGACGCGCGCACCGGCGCCCAGCGCTGGCGCCACTCGACCGGCGGGGCGTACGTCTACTCCTCGCCGGCCATCGCCGACGGCGTGGTCTACATCGGCAGCTACAACGGGCAGTTCCAGGCCCTCGACCTGGACACCGGTGCGGTGCGCTGGTCGTTCGACGCCGGCGGGCGCATCTCCGGCTCGGCCACCGTGGTCGACGGCGTGGTCTACACCGCCGTGCTGGCCGCCCCGGGGGAGCCCCGGCGCACCTGGGGCCTCGACGCCCGCACGGGCGCGGTGCGCTACCGGGGGACCGACGGCCGGTACTCGCCGGCGGTGGCCGCCGGGCGCACGCTCTACCTCGTCGGGACCAAGCTGGTCTCTGCCTATCCGGCGCCGGAGCGGTAGATGCGCCTGATCCCCCGCAGCACGGCCGGCCGGGTGCTGGCCGGCGCCGGGGTGGTGGTCGTCCTGGCCCTCGCGGTCGCCGCGTTCGGCCTCTGGCGCGGGTGGTTCGACTCGGGCAGCACGGTCGGGACCCCGCAGGGCTTCGACGCCCGGCAGGCGCCCCGGGGCCAGGCCGACGCCCGTCGCTGGCCCGAGTACGGCTTCGACGCCGAGCGCACGCGGGCCAACCCCAGGCTGGACCTCGCGCCGCCGTTCCGCCAGGTGTGGCGCCACGACGCCGGCGCGCTCCTGGAGTTCCCGCCGGTCATCGGCGGCGGGCGCCTGTTCGTGGGCACCAACGCCGGCCGGATGCTCGCGCTCGACGTCGACACCGGCACCCCGGTGTGGAGCCGGCGCCTGCGCGGCCGGGTGGCCGCGTCCCCGGCCCTCGCCGGCGACCTGGTGCTCATCACGACCACCCGGGGCATCCTGTACGCGTTCGACCAGCGGACCGGCCGGGAGGTCTGGCGCCGCGACAAGGGCTCCTCGTCGGAGTCCTCACCGCTGGTGGTGGGCGACCAGGTGTTCATCGGCACCCTCGACGACGAGGTCATCCGGGTCGACGCCGCCACCGGGCGCCCGGTCTGGACCGCCCGGGCCACCGGCGACGTCAAGTCCAGCCTGGCGCTGGCCGGCGACGTGGTGGTGGTCGGCGACTACGGCGGCCGGGTGAGCGCCTACCGGCGGCGCGACGGGCGCCTCGTGTGGCGCACCACCTCCCCCGGCCCGGCCCTGCGCGGCCCCGGGCGCTTCTACGGGGGGCCGGGGGTCGCCTACGGGCGCGTCTACATCGGCAACATCAACGGGCGCGTCCTGGCGCTCTCCGCCGCCACCGGCGAGATCGCCTGGGTGCGCGTGCTGCCCGACTTCGTCTACTCGAGCCCCGCGCTGGACCGGCGGCTGGTGTACGTGGGCTCCTACGACCAGAACCTACACGCCCTCGACGCGGTCAGCGGCGAGGAGCGCTGGCGTTTCGACGCCGGCGAGCGCATCACCGGGTCGGCGACGGTCATCGGCGACCTGGTCTGGTTCTCGACGATCGCCCGCAACCCGCGTGAGGGCCGGACCTTCGCCCTGGACGCCCGCACCGGCCGCCGGGTCCTGACCTTCCCCGACGGCCGCTACACGCCGGCGGTCGGCATCGACGGCCTGCTGGTCCTCACCGGGGTGCGCACGCTCTACGGCCTGGCCCCGCGCCGGGCCCGGTGACCGTCCGCCGCCTGGCCCGCGCGGCCGCGGTGGTCGCGCTCTTCGGGCTGATCTCGCGCCTGCTCGGATTCGTCCGCGAGATCGTGCTGGCCGGCGTCTACGGCGCCACGGCCGAGACCGACGCCTACGTCAGCGCCCTGCTCCTGGTGAACACGGTGGCGGCGGTCCTGCTCTACACGCTGGTCACCCTGGTGATCCCGGTGTTCCAGCAGGAGCGCGAGCGGGCCGGCCCCCCGTCGGCCTGGCGGCTGCTGTGGGCCATCGCCGGGTGGGTCGGGGTCGTGCTCATCGCCCTCGGGGCGTTCGTGGCCATCTGGCCCGAGATCCCCGCCGCCCTCTACAACCTCGATCCCGAGCGGGCCGCCCTCACCGCCGACCTGCTGCGGATCATGGCCCCGGCGCTGATGCTCCAGGGGTTCTCGGCCCTCTTCACCGCGATGCTGCAGGTGCACGGCCGCTTCGCCGGCCCCGCGGCGGTCGGGGTGGCCTTCAACGCGGGCATCCTGATCGGCGTCGCCGTCGGCAGCGGGAGCCTCGGCATCGAGGCGGCCGCGTGGGGCGTGACCCTGGGCGCGGTGCTCCAGGTGCTCCTGCAGCTTCCCCAGTTCGTGCGCGAGGCCCGCGCCGGCGGCGGGTTCCGGCCGCGGTTCCGCCACCCCCGGCTCACGGTCACCCTGGCCCTCGCGCTGCCGGTGGTGGGCGCGTCGGTGCTCCAGCAGGTCAACGCCTTCACCGACAAGCTCTTCGCCTCGACGCTCGAGCCCGGCCGCGTCGCGGCGCTCTCGTTCGCCCAGGCGCTGGGATCGGCGCCGCGCAGCGCCCTGCTGTTCCCCCTGCTCACCCCGCTCTTCCCGCTCATCGCCCGGTTCATGGCCGAGGGGCGGGAGGGCGACATGCTGGACGCCTTCCGGCGCGCCGCCGGCCTGCTCGCGCTGGTGTCGATCCCGATCTCGCTGTACCTGGCGGTCGCCGCGACGGAGATCACCCAGCTCGCCTTCGGGCGGGGGAAGTGCGACGCGGAGTGCGTGTCGCAGACGGCCGCGCCGCTCGTCTTCTACGGCCTCGCGGTGTGGGCGAACTTCCTGGGCTACCTGCTCAATCGCTCGCTCTCGGCGGCCAACCGGGCGCGTGACATCATGATCGCCACGGTCGTGACCGTCGTGCTCACGATCGTGCTGGACATCATCCTGCTCGGCCCGATGGAGCAGGCCGGCCTGGCCCTGGCCAGCGCGATCGCGGTGACCGTGAACACGCTCATGACCCTGTGGTTCCTGCGCCGGCGGTTCCCCTCGCTCTCGCTGCGCGGCGTCGCCGCCCAGCAGGGCCGGCTCGCCCTGGCCGGGGTCGCGGGGGGCGCGGCGGCCCTCGCGCTCAGCCTGACCCTGCCCGACCCGGGCACCCGGCCGCTCCCGGTCACCGGGTGGCTCATCGCCGTGGGCCTGGCCGGCGGCGTCGTCTACCTGGTCGCGACCCGGCTGGTCGCCCCCCGCGAGCTGGCCGAGGGGCGCCGCGCGGCCGGGGCCCTGGTGCGCCGGCGGCGGAGCCGGCCGGCATGACCGTGGCCGGCCGCATGCCGGCCCGCGTCGCCGGCCTGTCCCGGCCGGTCGCGGTGGCCGTCACGCTGGCCGGCGTGCTGGCCGGGGGGCTCGCCCTGCGCCTGTGGGCCTTCGGCGGCGTCACGTTCGCCCACGGGGGCGACGACGGCCGCTACGTCCAGGTGGCCCAGAACCTCGCCCTGGGCCATCTGCCCGACGGCCCCACCGAGTGGTTCGGGGCGCGGGCGGCGTTCCTGTGGCCGGTCGCGGTGCTCTTCCGCACGTTCGGGGCCGACGACGTGACCGCGGTGCTCTGGCCGCTCGCCTGCTCGCTGCTGGCGGTGCTCGCGGCGTTCCTGATCGGCCGGGAGCTCGCCTCCGCCCGGGTGGGCCTCATCGCCGCGGCGCTGGTCGCGGTGGCCCCGCTCGAGGTCCTGCTCGCCACCCGCCTGCGGCCCGACGCGGTCATGCCCGCCTTCGTCGCCCTCGCGATGTGGTGCGCCCTGCGCGCCCGGCGGGGCGGCCGTCCCGCGTGGTGGATCGCGGCCGCCGGGGTGCTGCTCGGGGCCGGGTGGTCGGCGCGCGAGAGCGCGATCGTGATGCTCCCGGTGCTCGTGCTGGCCGCGTGGCCGGCGCTCCGGGAGCGGCCGCGGTCGGCGCTCGCCGGCCTCGCCGGCATCGCGGTCGTCCCCGCCCTGACCGTGGCCGCCTTCGGCGTGCTCGCCGGCCGCCCGCTCTGGCCGCTCACCGCGACGCAGGGGGCCGGCGACCTGCGCGGGCCGCTGGAGGGGTGGCGGGCGACCACCTCCTACGCCGAGCAGCTCGCCCGGGCGGCCCTCGACCCGCGCGCCGTGCTGGCCCTCGCGCTCCCGGCCGTGGTGCTCGCCGCCGGCGCCCTGGTGTGGCGGCGCGACCGCCGCGCCCTGCTGCCCGGGGCGTGGCTCGCGTGGGGCGCGCTCTACCTGGAGGTCGGGACCCTGGTCAACCTCGACAAGCCCCAGCGCTTCCTGACGCTGCTCACGGTGCCCGCCGCGCTCCTGGTGGCCCTGGCCGTGGACGGCTGGCCCGCGCTGGTCGCGGTCCCGGCGCTCGTGGCCCTGTGCCTGGTCGTGCTCGCCCCCTGGCCGGGCCGGGAGCGTCGCGCCGATGATGTGGTCCTGCTGACCCAGGTGGTGCGGGCCATGCGCGACCTCCCCCGCGCCCCGGTGCTGGCCGAGAGCCACACCTGGTGGGCCAAGCTGAACGCCTACCTGCCGGTCCGCCGCCAGCGGGTGCGGGCCGCCACGGACCCGCAGTTCCTGACCGGGGTCGACCGCGTGCTCGCGCGGCGCCTGCGGCCGCTCCCGCCCGTCGGCCGCTCCCGGGGCGGCTACGTGGTCGTGGGGCCGGCCGGCGAGCGCGCCGCCTGGCCGCGCAACTGGTCGCGGTTCCGCCGGGCCATGCGGGCCGAGGTGCCCTGGTCGCGCCTGGTCCCGGTCCTCCGGGTGGGCGATGTGCGGGTGTACTCATGGCCGGCCGCGGTGCCGCCGGTCCCCGCCCCGGGGCCGGGGGCAGGGCGGTGAGCCGGGTGAGCGTGCTGGTGGTCAGCCACGAGAGCGCCGCCGACCTGGCCGGATGCCTCGCGTCCGTCCGCCGCCAGGGCGAGGATGTGGAGGTGATCGTGGTGGACTCAGGCTCCCGGGACGGCTCGCTGGTCGCCGCGCGCGACGCGGACCCGGGCGCGCGCCTGATCGCCCTCGGCCCGAACGCCGGCTTCGCCGCGGCGGCCAACCGGGGGCTCGCCGCGGCCCGGGGCGACCTGGTGGTGCTCCTGAACCCCGACGCCGCGCTCGAGGCCGGCGCCATCGCGGCGCTCTGCGACGCGGCCGCCCGCCGTCCCGCCGCCGGCCTGCTGGCCCCCAAGGTGCACCGCCCGGACGGGCGGATCGAGACGGTGGGCCACCTGCTCGCCCCGAGCGGCCTGAACGGCGCCCGGGGCGGCGGCGAGGCCGACTCCGGCGGGCACGACGCCGAGCGCGAGGTGGGGGCGCCGAGCGGGGCGGCCATGGCGGTGCGGCGCCGGGTCATCCGCGAGGCCGGGCCGTTCGAGGCCGGCTGGTTCGCCTACGGGGACGAGGCCGACCTGGCCCTGCGGGCCGCGCGCCTGGGCTGGCGCACCCTCGCCGTGCCCGCCGCCCGGGCCCGCCACCGCGGCTCGGCCGACCGGGCCGGCAAGGCCTACCTCGTCGAGCGCAACCGCATCTGGGTCATGGCCAGCCACCTGCCGCTCGCCCGCGGGCTGGCCGACGGCGCGGTCCGCACGGGCGTGGCCGCGGGCGCCGCGCTCACCGGCCGGGGCCGCCTGGGCCGCATGGACGCCGGGGGCCTGGCCGGCGCCACGCTCTCAGCATGGCGCGACGGCCTGCGCGGGCTGCCGCGCGCCCTGCGCCGCCGGCGGGCGCTGCCCGGGGACCGCCGCGAGGCCGCCGCGCTGGTCCGCCGGCACCGCCTGCCGCTCGGATGGTGCCCGCGGTGAGGGGCGTGGCCGTGGTCATCCCCGCCCGCGACGAGGCGCCCACGATCGGCGCGGTGGTGGCGGGCGCCCGCGCGGTGCTCCCCGGGGCGCGGGTGCTGGTGGTGGACGACGCCTCGCGCGACCCGACCGCGACCGCCGCCCGCGGCGCCGGCGCGGAGGTCGTGCGCCTGCGCCGCCACGCCGGGTACGCGGGGGCGCTGCGGGCCGGGTACGGCGCCGCGCTCGCCGGCGGGGCCCGGGCCGTGGCGCAGATGGACGGCGACGGCCAGCATCGCCCGGAGGACCTGGGCGCGCTCCTCGCCGCGCTCGAGGACCACGACCTGGTGCTCGGGTCGCGGTTCCTGGCCGGGCGCCCGGGGTACCGCGTGCCGGTCGGCCGGCGGATGGGCATGGCCGCCTGCCGCTGGATGGCCGCCCGGGTCGGCGACCTGGCCCTCAGCGACCCCACCTCCGGCTTCCGCGCCCTGCGCCGCCCGGTGGCCGAGCGCCTGGCCCGCGAGGGGTTCCCCGGCGGGCTCACCGAGACCAGCCTGCTCATCCACCTGCACCGGGCCGGCGTGCGCCTGACCGAGGTGCCGGTGCGGATGCTGCCGCCGAGCGGCCGCTCGATGCACCGGGGCCTGGCCGGCGGCGCGCACTTCCTGCGGATCTCCTGGGCGGTGCTGGCGCTCGCCTCGCAGGGCCAGCACAAGGACGCGATGTTCACCGAGGGCGACGGGGAGCCGCGGTGAGCCGCATCCCGCGCTGCGCCTGGGCGGCGATCGGCGCCGCGCTGGCGGTGCTCGCCCTCGCGCTCCTCGCCGGGGGCGGCCCGGCCGGCGCCGCGCCGGCGCGGATCCCCGAGGACGGCCCGCGGCTCGGCCGGGCCACGGCGCCGGTGGAGATCCGCGAGTACGCCGACCTGCAGTGCCCGTTCTGCCGCGACGCGGCCCTGCGGACCGTCCCGGGGGTGGTGCGCGACCTGGTCGCGGCCGGGCGCGTCCGGCTGGTCTTCCGCCCCCTCGCCTTCATCGGCCCCGACTCGCTGCGGGGCGCCCGGGCCGCCGTCGCGGCCGGCCGCCAGGACCGCCTCTGGCCCCTGGTGGAGCGCCTGTACCGGGCGCAGGGCGCGGAGAACTCCGGATGGCTCTCCGAGGCGCGCCTGCGCTCCGCCGCCCGCGCGGCGGGGCTGGACCTCGCGCGCTTCGACCGCGACCGGCGGAGCCCGGCCGCCCTCGCCGCGCTGCGGGCGGCCCAGCGCGAGGCCCAGGCCGCCGGGGTGCGGGCGACCCCGACGTGGGTCGTCCGGGGGCCGCGCGGCACCCGGACGCTCGAGGGGGTCCCGACCCCGGCCCAGGTGGCCCGGGCGGTGCGCGCCGTGGCGCCCGCCCCGGACTAGGCTCCCGCCCCATGCCCACCTCCCTGGTCACCGGCGGCGCCGGCTTCCTCGGGTCGCACCTGTGCGACCGCCTGCTGGCCGAGGGCCGGCGGGTGGTCTGCGTGGACAACCTGGACACCGGGACGCTTGAGAACATCGAGCACATCCGCTCGGACCGGTTCCGGTTCCTGCAGCACGACATGACCGGTCACCTGGAGCTCGGGGAGGCGGTGGATGAGGTCTTCCACCTGGCCTCGCCGGCCAGCCCGATCGACTACCTGCGTCTGCCCCTGCACACCCTGAAGGTGGGCTCCTACGGCACCCACAACGCCCTGGGGCTGGCCAAGCGCCACCGGGCGCGGTTCCTGCTCGCCTCGACCAGCGAGGTCTACGGCGACCCCAAGGTCCACCCCCAGCGGGAGGACTACTGGGGGC
Organism: Thermoleophilia bacterium; assembly: GCA_025455865.1. GTDB lineage: Bacteria > Actinomycetota > Thermoleophilia > Miltoncostaeales > Miltoncostaeaceae > JALOLS01. The sequence continues at coordinate 6,272 of JALOLS010000035.1, read as the reverse complement.
ATGTGAACCCGATCGGGCCCCGGGGGGTCTATGACGAGGCCAAGCGCTACGCCGAGGCGCTGACCATGGCCTACCACCGCCAGCAGGGGGTGGACACCCACATCGTGCGGATCTTCAACACCTACGGGCCCCGGATGCGCCCCAACGACGGGCGGGCCATCCCCACCTTCATCCGCCAGGCCCGGGCCGGCCAGCCGCTCACGGTGTTCGGCGACGGGTCCCAGACCCGCTCGTTCTGCTTCGTCACCGATGAGATCGAGGGCCTCATCCGGCTGATCCGCAGCGACTACCACGAGCCGGTGAACATCGGCAACCCGGGTGAGTACACGATCCTCCAGCTCGCGCAAGCCGTGCTCGCGGCCGTGCGCCGGCCGGACATCACCCTGGCCCGGGAGCTCCTGGGCTGGGAGCCGACCGTGGGCCTGGAGGAGGGCCTGCGGCGCACGCTGGAGGCGCAGGCCCACTGAAGGACGCGGCCGCCCGCGCCGTGGGCCTGCGGAAGGCCTACGGCGCCCGGACCGCGGTCGACGGCATCGACTTCCGGATCGGCCCGACGGAGTGCTTCGGCTTCCTCGGCCCGAACGGCGCGGGCAAGACCACGACGATGAAGATGCTCTCGTGCCTGTCCTCGCGGGACGGCGGCACGCTGGAGGTGCTCGGACGGGACCCCGACCGCGCGCCGCGCGAGCTCAAGCGGCGGCTCGGGGTGGTGCCCCAGGAGGTCAACCTGGACCTCGAGCTCACGGTGCGCGAGAACCTCCTGGTCTACGCCCGCTACTTCGACATCCCCCGCCCGGTCGCGGCCCGGCGCGCGGATGGGCTCCTCGCGTTCGTGCAGCTCGCCGAGCGGCGCGACGAGCCGGTCTCGGCCCTCTCCGGGGGCATGCAGCGGCGCCTGCAGATCGCCCGCGCGCTGGTCAACGAGCCCGAGCTGATCCTGCTCGACGAGCCCACCACCGGCCTGGACCCCCAGGCCCGTCACCTGGTGTGGGAGCGGCTGCGCGAGCTGCGCCGGCGCGGCACCGCCCTCGTCCTCACCACCCACTACATGGAGGAGGCCGCCCGGCTCTGCGACCGGCTGGTGGTGATGGATCACGGGCGGATCGTCCGCGAGGGCCCGCCCGCCCGCCTGGTGGCCGAGGAGGTCGGCCGCGAGGCGCTGGAGCTGCGCATGGACCCGGCGCGCATGGACGCCCTGGTCGCCGCGCTGGGCGGGGTCGTGGTCCGGCACCGGGCGGTGGGGGACCTGCTGCTGCTCTTCGGGGAGGACGGCGAGGCCATCCACGCCCGGGCGCGGGCCACCGGCATCCCCGCCGAGCTCCAGACGGTCCGCCGGGCCGGCCTGGAGGACGTGTTCCTGGTGCTCACCGGGCACTCCCTGCGGGAGGACGAGCCCGGCGGGTGACCCCGGCTACGGGGTGGGGTTCGCCTCGTCGCCCGGCGGCTGCCAGGTCTCGCGATCCCACAGGGTCGTCGAGCCGAGCGCGCCGGCGAGCAGGATCCCGACCTCGTAGAGCACGAGCATCGGCAGCATGAGCAGCAACATGCTGATCGGGTCGCCGCCCGGCAGGATCGCGGCGACCGCGGCGATGATGACGACCGCGAACCGGCGGTTCTTGCGGAAGGCCGCGGCCGGCACCAGGCCCATGCGCGCCAGGGCGAGCATGGCCACCGGCACCTCGAACACCAGCCCGGCGGCCAGCAGCATCGTCAGCGCGAACCCGAAGTACTCCGCGGCCCTGAGCTGCACGTTGAACGAGCCGTCGCCGAACCCGAGCAGCCACTCCAGCGCGGTCGGCAGCACCAGGAAGTAGCCGAACACCACCCCGCCCGCGAAGAGCAGGGACACCCCCGCGACCACCGCGAGCATCTTCCGCCGGGTCTGGACGGCCACCGCGGGGATGACGAACGCATAGAGCTGATAGAGCCAGACCGGGAGCGAGACCAGCACCGCCGCCCCGAACACCACCTTCAGGATCGTGAAGAAGGGCTCGGAGGGCGAGAGGGCGAGCAGGCTGCGGTACCGCTCGGGCAGCGGGTCGAGCAGCAGGTCCAGGAGCTGCCCGTGGACCGCGTACATCGCCGCGAAGGCCACGGCCAGCGCGAGGAGCGAGACGACCAGGCGGCGGCGCAGCTCGGTGAGGTGCTCCACCACCGAGAGCCGCTCGTCGGGCTCGACCCGCCGCACGCCGAGGGGGAGCCGGAACCGCATCAGGCGGGCGCGCCGCTCAGGGCTGCGGGCCGGCGCCCGGCCCGGGCGGCGGCGTGTCGCCGCTCACGACGATCCCCTCGAGGACCTCGTCGTCATCGGCCTCGTCCGGCTCGGCGACCACCAGCGCGGTCGCGGTGGACGCCGGCCCGGAGGCGGCGGGCGTCGCCGGGGCCCCCGGCGCCGGGCGCTCGTCGGCCGACGCGTGGCCGTTCAGGGCGTCCTTGACCTCCCGGACGCTCCGCCCGACCGTCCGCGCCAGCTCCGGCAGGCGGGTCGGCCCGAAGACCAGCAGCGCGATGGCCAGGACCATGATGATCTGGATGGGGGAGATGTCGAACAGCGGTGCCCCTTGCCTCAAACGGGGGGTCGACCGCCAACGATAGCGATCCGCGCACCGCGGCCCGGGCGCCGGGGAGGGCGCTAATGTCCCCGGCCGTGCCCGGACCCGCCCCAGATCCCACCGCCGACGCGGTCATCCGCCAGATGCGGGACCAGATCGTCGACAACGACATCAAGCTCGTGCAGGCGTTCAACAAGCGCCTGGAGCTCGTGGCGCGCCTGCGCGCCTACAAGGAGTCGCGCGACATCCCGTTCGTGGACCCCTCGCGCGAGGAGTGGATGCACCGCTACCTGCAGGGCGCCAACCGGGGCCCGCTCTCGGCCGAGGGGCTCAGCGAGCTCTACGGCCACGTGCTCGAGCTGACCAAGCGCGAGACCGGCCGCTCGGGCTGAGCCCTGGCGCCCGGCCCGCCCGCTACTGGGCGCCGGTCGCGAAGTCCTCGGGCGACACCTCGTCGAGGAACTCCTTGAACTTCTCGACCACCTGCTCGTTGTCGTCGAGCTCGTGCTCGAACTCGATGGCGCTCTCCTCGATGACCTTGTCGGCGGCGAAGATGGGCGCGTTGGCCCGGACCGCGACGGCCAGCGCGTCGCTCGGCCGGGAGTCGATCTCGATCTCCCCGCCCCCGGTCTGGAGCGTGATGAGCGCGTAGAAGGTGTTGTCGCGCAGCTCGGTGACCGTGATGCGGCTGACCTCGGACTTGAGCTCGCCGAGGATGCCGGTGAGGAGGTCGTGGGTCATCGGCCGCGGCGTCTCGGCGCCCTGCAGCTTCATGAGGATGGCCGCCGCCTCGGCGTGGCCGATCCAGATGGGCAGGAACTTGTTGCCCGAGGTCGTCTTGAGCAGCACGATCGGCTGCTTGCCGACCATGTCGAAGCTCACCCCGTAGATGACCATCTCTTGCACGACCGACCTGCCCTTCGTCGCGGGTTCGCGCCGGGACGGGGTGGCCTGGCAGCCACGGCCTCGGCGCCGATGATATACCCGGCCCCGCGCCGGCCCCGCCGAGCGGTCGGGCCCGCACGGCCCCGGCGGTGCTGGTACGATCCTGCGCCGCGGCAGGCAGCGAAGCGGCGCCGCCGCGCCCGATGGGGGCGATTAGCTCAGGTGGTTAGAGCGCATCCCTGATAAGGATGAGGTCCCTGGTTCGAGTCCAGGATCGCCCATCGACTCACCCCGGACGCCCGGCCCCGCCGGGCGTCGGTCGTTGCGGGCCCGGACACCGATCAGCCCGAGGGCAGGCGGGCGAGCGCCGCCGCCAGGGCGTCGGCGTCGGCGAACCGCAGCTCCACCACCACGGCCCCGCGCGCCGTGCCCCGGACGCGGACCGCGGCGCCGAACGCCCCGTGGAACGCGTCCATGACGCGGTCGGCCTCCTCCGGGGGCTCCGGGGGGTCCGGGCGGGGGTCCTGGGCGGGGCGGGCGGCGGCCGCGCGGGCGAGCGCCTCGGTCTGGCGCACCGAGAGGCCCTCGTCCACCGCCCGCGCGGCGAGCTCGCGGCGACGGCGCGCACCGTCGGCCATCAGGATGGCCCGCCCGTGGCCCTCGCTCAACGCGCCGTGGGCCAGCAGGTCCTGGACGTCCTCGGGCAGCTCCAGCAGGCGGAGCAGGTTCGAGATGGCCGGGCGGCTGCGGCCGAGCCGCTGCGCCAGCGCGGCCTGGGTCTGCCCGAAGTCCTCGAGCAGCGTGGCGCAGGCCTGGGCCACCTCGACCGGGTTCAGGTCCTCGCGGACGAGGTTCTCGACCAGTGCGACCTCCAGGCGGTCGCGGTCGTCGGCCGCCCGCACCACCGCCGGCACCCGGTCCAGCCCCGCCAGCCCCGCCGCGCGCCAGCGCCGCTCGCCGGCGATGAGCTCCCAGGCCCCGGGCTCGCCGGCCACCGGCCGGACGACCACCGGCTGGACCACCCCGCTCGCCCGCAGCGACGCGGCCAGGGACTCCAGGGCGTCGGGGTCGATCCGCCGGCGCGGCTGGTCCGGGTTGGGGCGGATGGCCGCGAGCGGCAGGTCAAGCAGCACCGGCCCCGGCTCCCCGGCCGGGCCGGCCGGACGGTCGCCGAGCAGGGCGGAGAGCCCCCGGCCGAGCCGGCCGCGGGCCGGGGCCTCCGTCGCGTCGGGATCAGCCACGGCGCGCCACCTCCTTCGCCGCCTCGAAGTACGCGTCGGCCCCGGCGCAGTGCGGGTCGTAGCGGATGACCGGCTCGCCGTGGGAGGGCGACTCGGACACCCGCACGTTGCGCGGGATGACCGTGCGGAAGGCCAGGTCGGGGAAGTGGCGGCGCACCTCCCCGATGACCTCCCCGCTGATGTTGGTGCGGGCGTCGTGCATGGTCATCAGCATCCCCGCCACCCGCAGCCGCGGGTTCAGCCGCTCCCGCACGGTGGCCACGGTCTCCATGAGCCGGGAGAGGCCCTCGAGGGCGTAGTACTCACACTGGACCGGGACGATCAGGCGGTCCGCGGCGACCAGGGCGTTCACGGTGAGCAGGTCGAGGGACGGCGGGCAGTCGAGGAAGACGAAGCCGTAGCCGGCCGCGACCGGGGCGAGGGCCCGGGCCAGGAGGTGCTCCCGGTCCGCGCGCTGGGGCAGCTCAACCGCCGCGCCGGCCAGGTCCGGGGTGGACGGCACGAGGTCCAGGTTGGGGATCCCGGTGGGCTGCACCGCATGACGCAGCGGCAGGTCGTCCAGCAGGACGTCCGCGGTGGTCGGCGGCCCGGGCTCGCCCGGGCGTGGCCGGCCCTGGCCGCCCCGGCCCTGCACGCCGCTCGTGGCGTTGGCCTGCGGGTCGACGTCGACCAGGAGCACCCGCGCCCCGGCCTCGGCCAGGCAGGCGGCCAGGTTGACCGCGGTGGTGGTCTTCCCCACCCCGCCCTTCTGGTTGGCCACCGCGTAGATCACGCTCACCCTCCCAGCGGACGCCGGGCCGCCCGGCCGGGCCGGCGCGGGTACCGCGACGGCGTCGGGCGGTCCTTGCGGTAGGTGTGCAGGTGGCGCCGGGCGCCGGGGAACGGCTCGACCGGCTGCACCGGCCCGGCCGTGAGGCCCAGCTCGGCGGCGGCGGCGGCGCCCCGTGCCTCCTCGCCCGGGTCACGCGGCCCCCGCCAGGCCACCACGTGCCCCCCGTCGCCGAGGAGCGGGGCGGCGAGCTCCAGCACCACCGGCAGCGGCCCGACCGCGCGCGCGGTCACCACCTCCCACCGGCCGGGCTCGCGCCGGGCCAGGGTCTCCGCGCGATCGGCCACCACGCGAACGTTAGGGACGCCGCCGGACGCCCGGACGAGCCACGCCGCCTTGCGGCGCTCGCTCTCGACCAGGGTCACCACGGCGCCCGGGAGGGCCAGGGCGAGCGGCAGGCCGGGGAACCCCCCGCCGCTCCCGAGATCGAGGATGGTCCGGGCGGCGGCCACCTGGGCCAGGGTCAGGGCCGAGAGCGAGTCGGCCAGGTGCCGCTCGACCCCGTCGGTGATCCCCTCGATCGCGGTGAGGTTCTGCGGCTCGAGCGCCATCCGGTCGAGCAGGGCCACCAGCGTGCCGGCCAAGCCCGGCGCGACCGCGACCCCCATCGCCCCGGCCCGCTCGACCAGCAGCGTGGCCGGCCCGGGGGGTTTCACGTGAAACGCCCGCGGCCCCCGCCAGGCCACCACGTGCCCCCCGTCGCCGAGGAGCGGGGCGGCGAGCTCCAGCACCACCGGCAGCGGCCCGACCGCGCGCGCGGTCACC
>JALOLS010000034.1 GCA_025455865.1 Thermoleophilia bacterium | reverse complement strand
CTGGTCCCCCCCGGCCGCGCCCAGATCCTGGTCACCGTCACGCTCACCAACCTGCGGCGGCGGCGGGTCCAGCCCTACTCGCCCGCGCTGTTCACCCTGCGGGCCGGCCGGGGCCGGCCGCTCGCCCCCGCCGGGGCGACGGTCCGGCCCGGCACGCTCCAGCCCGGCGCCTCGATCCAGGGTCGCGTCGCCTTCGTCGTGCCCCGCTCGGGCCGCCGGCTGGTGCTCACGTTCCACGACCCCGGCGGCCCGCCGGTCGCGATCCGGCTCGGACGGGTCACGCGCCTTCGCAGTGCGCCACCGGCCGGCCACGTCCACGGAGGCTCGACGCCATGACCGATCGCATCCTGCGGACCGCGAGTGACCGGCTGCGCCTGGGGCTCGTCCGGCCGTGGGTGCTCGTCGCGTTCGCCGCGGTCCTCGGCCTTGCGGGCACCCTGTGGCTCGGCTGGCTCGACGCGGCCGACGGTGTGGAGGGTGCGGCCGGCATCGGCGGCCGCGCGGCGATGGCGTTCCCCCTCGTCCTGGCCGGCACCCTGGCCGGGATGCGCGCGGCTCAGCGGCTCGCCGCCCTCGGCACCGCCGGCCGGGCCCCCGGCCGGCTGCTGGTGGCCGCGTCGGTCGCCCTCGGCGCGGGGCTCGGGCTGGGCCTCGCCCGAGGGCTGCACCGACTGCTCGGCGGCCCCGCCGCCGACGGACCCGCCGCCGGGATCGAGGGCGACGCCCTGCGCGCGCTCCCGGTCCTGCTCGTCCTCGCCCTCGCGCTGACCGCGCTTCTGCGCCGGCGCTGGTCCAGTCCCGGCGGGGTGTGGCTCACCGCACCGCCCGGCGCCCGGCGGGCGCTCGCGCGCGCGGGACTCGTGGCGGTCGCGCTCCTGCCCCTGGCGGCGGGCGCCCGGCTCGCGACCCAGGGGGCGGCGGCCGACGCCGGCCCCGGCGGGGCGTGCCCCGCGTCGGCACCCCTCCGCACGTACGCCGTGCGGGCGATCGACGTGGACATCACGCTCAACCGGTTCGGGGACCACGACCCGACGGGGAAGATGTACGTGCTCGAGGGCCGGCTGGCCGACGTGCGGGCGCAGGAGGCCGGCCGCACCGTGTCGACCGGGCTGCGCGAGGACGCGATCCAGCCGCTGGTGCTGCGGGCGAACATGGGCGAGTGCGTCCAGGTGACGTTCACGAACGACGCCTCCGGGGGCCGCTTCGGGGTCCACGTCGACGGGGTCGCCTTCACCGCCGACTCCTCGGGCGACGCCGTGGGGGCCAATCCCGCGTCGGATCCCGCCCGGGGCGAGGCCCGCACCTACCGCTACTTCGTCCCGGTCGATCCCTCGCTGGAGGGCGCGCACGCCATCCGCCCCGGGCCCGGCTCGCGCCAGGCCGTCGCGCACGGTCTGCTCGGCGCGCTCGTGGTCGAGCCGCCGGGCTCGGAGTACCTGAGCCCCGAGACCGGGCAGCCCATCGAGTCGGGCTGGGAGGCGATGGTCGTCCCGGCCGGCAGCGCCGCGTTCCGCGAGGCCGTTCAGGTCTACCACGAGGTCGGCGACGAGGACTTCCGCATCCTCGACCGCGCCGGCGACGGGCTTCCGCAGGTCGACCCGCACACCGACTCCTACCGGCCCGGCTCGCGGGCCATCAACTACCGGTCCGAGCCGTTCATGAACCGCCTCGACCGCAATCCGCGGCAGGAGTCGCAGGGCTACGGCTCGTACGCGTTCGGCGACCCGGCCACCCCGACCATGCAGGGCTATCTGGGTGACCCGACCAAGATCCGCATCCTCCACGGCGGCAGCGAGATGTTCCACGTCTTCCACCTGCACGGGGGCGGCATCCGGTGGCGGCTGAACCCCCACGAGGACCACACCTTCGACTACGCCGACACCGGGCTGCGCAAGCACCCGGTCACCTCCCTCTCCCCGTCCACGCGCCTGGACTCCCAGTCGTTCGGCCCCGGGGAGGCGTACGACCTCCAGATCGAGGGCGGCGCGGGCGGCGTCCAGCAGGCCCCCGGCGACTTCCTCTACCACTGCCACATCGGCGAGCACTACGTGTCGGGCATGTGGGCATTCTGGCGGGTGTTCGACACCGCCCAGCCCGGCCTGGCCCGCCTTCCGGACCGGGCCCCGCCGCCGGATCCGGTCGACTCCGCCGGCCTGATCGGCCGCACCTACGCCGGCGTCACCCTGACCGCGCGCAACCTGGACGCCTGGGTGCGCCCGCAGCTGCCGCCGCAGGGCGTGCCGGCCTCCGACCAGGACGCGTCGGTCATGAACTGGGCCGTGAGCACGGCGAACCGGTCGCGGCCGGTGTACCTCGATGAGCCCGAGGATCCGGGCCCGTGGCCCAACCTCCCCGACGTCGTGCCCGGTCACCCTGCCCTGAGGCCCGGCGACCAGCTGGTCGGGACCCGTCCCAAGCTGCTGTTCAACCCGGTCAACGGCCGTCTGGCCCACCCGTTCATGCACACCCACGTCGGCCGCCGGCCCCCCTTCTCGCCCAACGGCCACTCCGGCGCTCCCTCCCTCGGCGAGCAGGGCGACGCCGCCCCGCGCTCCGGGGTGGACCCGTTCGCCCGGCGCCCCGACGGCATCTGCCCGTCCGGCTCGCCCGTGCGCCGGTTCAACGTGGTGGCCGTGGAGCGGCCCATCCAGGTGACGCGCGCCGGGGGGACGGACCCCACCGGGATGATCTACGTGCTCGCGCGCGACAAGGCCGACGTCCTGGCCGGCCGGCGCCCCGCCCAGCCGCTTGCGCTGCGCGCGAACATCGGCGACTGCGTCGCGGTGACGCTCACCAGCGAGCAGACCGACGGGGCCGCGTCCAACGGCTTCGCCAAGGTCAACATGCACATCCACCACGTCCAGTTCGACCCGCAGGCCTCCGACGGCGTCATCACCGGAATGAGCTACGAGCAGTCGGTCCGGCCGTACCGGCTCGAGGACCCGTCCCTGCGTGCCGCGGCGGCCGCCGGGGCGACGACCCTGCGGCTGAGCTCGGTCGCCAGGCTGCGTCCCGGCGTCTGGATCGGCGTGGGCCTGGGGACCGAGGGGATCGAGGTCCGGCAGGTGAGCCAGGTGGACCGGCGGCGGGCCGAGGTGCGCCTCGACCGGCCCCTGGCCGCGGCGCACCCGGCCGGCGAGTCCGCCGGCACCGAGTTCACCCAGTACCGCTGGTACCCGGACGTCGCCCTCGACAACGTCTTCTGGCACGACCACGTGGACGGCATCCACACCTGGGGCCACGGCCTGGTCGGCCAGCTCATCGTGGAGCCGCGCGGCTCGACCTACCACGATCCGGTCACCGGCGACCAGGTGGACTCGGGCACCCTGGTCGACATCCACACGGCGGACCCGCTGGTGCCCGGCCAGGTCGACGGGAGCTTCCGCGAGCTGGCCCTCTGGACCCTCGACGACAACCCGGTGACCGACTCCACCCTGAACCTGCGGGCGGAGCCGTGGTCGGACCGGCTCCTGGCCGACCCCGATCCGTCGCTGCTGCTGAGCTCCCATACGCACGGCGACCCCTTCACCCCGCTGCCGCGGGCGTATCCCGGCGACCCGTTCGTCATCCGCACCATCAACGTGGGCCCCGCCGTGGACGGCCTGCATGTGGACGGCCACCGCTTCCGGCTCGAGAACCGCTACCGGGGGGCCGACGGACGGCCCGCGGCCGCGACCCTCGACACGATCCACTACGGGGTGTCGGAGCGGTTCACCCTGGTCCTCGACGGCGGGGCGGGCGGCCGCCACGGGCGCCCCGGCGACTACCTCTACACCAACACCGTGCAGCGGCGCTTCCGCCAGGGGGCGTGGGGCATCCTGCGCGTGCTGCCCGGGCGGGCGCCCGACCTGCGTCCGCTCCCGGGGACCGATCCGCCGACCGGCCCGGCGCTCCCCGAGCCGACCGGCGCCCGCCCGCCCGCCGCCCCAGGTCCCGGCGAGGTGTGCCCATCGGGGGCCCCCGACCGGACGGTGGCGGTGAGCGCGGTCGACCTGACGAGCGCCGGCGCCACCGGCACCGCGTCGGGGTCCGGCGGCGACCGGGTGCGCGCGGCGTTCGTCCTCACCGCCAACGCCCCCGCGGTGGAGCGCGGAGCGCCGGTGGAGCCCCTGGTGCTGCACGTGGCCCAGGGCGAGTGCCTGACCGTCCGGTTCTCCAACCGGCGTACCGGCGCGCGCTCCTCGTTCCACGCCGGCGGCCTCGACGCCACGCCCGACTCGAGCGGCGCGGACGTCGGCCTGGGGCCCGAGAACACCGTGGCTCCCGGCGGGTCCCGCACCTACCGCCTCTTCGCCGGCCCCGACCGCCAGGGCGCCTCGGTCGTCGCCGATCTGGGCGATGACGACGCCGGGCGCGCCGGGCTCCACGGTGCTGTCGTCGTGGCGCCCCCCGGGGCCACGTTCACCGACCCGGTGAGCGGGCTGCCCCGAAGCGCCGGCGCGGCGGTCGACGTCCACCTGCCCGGGGCCCCCGGCTACCGGGACTTCACCCTCGCGCTGTCCGACGATGACCCCATCCTCGGCCAGAACACGATGCCCTACCCGACCGCGGTGCGGAACGCCGCGCTGGTCAACTACCGCACCGCCCCCCGCCCCGAGGGACCGGACCAGTTCTCCTCCGCCGTCACGGGCGACCCGGCCACCCCCCTCCTGCGGGCCTACCCGGGCGATCCGGTGCGGGTGCACGCGCTGGTCGCCCCCGGATCCGAGCAGGCCCACGTGGTGAGCCTGGGCGGCCTGACGTGGCGATCCGACCCCGCGCTCCCGGCCGCCCAGGAGGTGACCGCGCGTGGCCTCGCCCCGTGGGAGACGATGGATGCCGAGGTGATCGGGGGCGCCGGCGGGGTGCGCCGGATGGTCGGCGACCTGGCCTACGGCGATCTTCGGCGCCCGTTCGCGACGGCAGGCATGTGGGGCCTCCAGCGGGTGCTCTCCGACGGGTCGTGCCCCATCCGGCCACTCCCCGGCCGGGGGTGCACCGGCTGACCCGCGGCCTCCCCCGGCCGGGCTCCGCCGGCCGGGGGAGTTGCTCGCCGTGAGGATGCCACCCGGCCGTCCCGTCCCGGCGGGGCGGCCGTTCGCCCACTTGAGGCGGTTCGCGTCCATTCACTTGACATGGATCGACTCAAGTCTCATCATCCCGGTTGGCTCAAGACGAACCACCAACCGGGGCGCCCTGCGACGCGCCCGACTCGGAGGCGATACCCGCATGGGAAAGACGATCGGCATCGATCTCGGCACCACGAACTCGGCCATGGCCGTGCTCACGGGTGGTGAGCCCGAGGTCATCCCCAACGCCGAGGGCGGCCGGACGACCCCCTCGGTCGTCGCCTTCTCGAAGGGCGGCGAGCGCCTGGTGGGCGCGGTCGCCAAGCGCCAGGCGGTGACCAACCCCCAGAACACCGTCTTCAGCGTGAAGCGCTTCATGGGGCGCATGTACGCCGAGGTGGACGAGGAGATGAAGATCGTCCCCTACGAGGTCGTTCGCGGCCCCAACGGCGACGCCCGCATCCAGGCCGGCGGCAAGGAGTACTCGCCCCCCGAGATCAGCGCGATGATCCTGCAGAAGCTCAAGGCCGACGCCGAGGCGTTCCTGGGCGAGACGGTCGACAGCGCGGTCATCACGGTGCCGGCCTACTTCAACGACGCCCAGCGCCAGGCCACCAAGGACGCCGGCAAGATCGCCGGGCTCGAGGTCAAGCGCATCATCAACGAGCCCACCGCGGCCGCGCTCGCCTACGGCCTGGACAAGGAGACCGAGCGCACCATCCTGGTCTTCGACCTCGGTGGCGGCACGTTCGACGTGTCGATCCTCGAGATCGGCGACGGCGTCTTCCAGGTCAAGGCCACCAACGGCGACAACCACCTGGGCGGCGACAACTTCGACAAGTCGATCGTCGACTGGATGGTCGCGGAGTTCAAGCGCGACCAGGGCATCGACCTCTCGGTCGACCCGATGGCCCTCCAGCGCCTGTATGAGGCGTCCGAGAAGGCCAAGATCGAGCTGTCGACCACGACGACCGCGCAGATCAACCTGCCGTTCATCACCGCCGACCAGACCGGCCCGAAGCACCTCGACCTCAGCCTGTCGCGGGCGAAGCTCGAGGACCTCGCCCGGCCGCTGCTCGAGCGGCTCGACGGTCCGACCCGCCAGGCGCTCAAGGACTCGGGCGTGAGCGGCGCCGACATCGAGCACGTCGTGCTGGTGGGCGGCATGACCCGCATGCCCGCCGTGCAGGAGCGCGTGCGCCAGCTGACCGGCAAGGAGCCCCACAAGGGCGTCAACCCCGACGAGGTCGTCGCCGTCGGCGCGGCCATCCAGGCCGGGGTGCTGGCCGGCGAGGTCAAGGACGTGCTGCTGCTCGACGTGACCCCGCTCTCGCTCGGGATCGAGACCAAGGGCGGCGTGTTCACCAAGCTCATCGAGCGCAACACCACGATCCCCACGAAGAAGAGCGAGATCTTCTCGACGGCCGAGGACAACCAGAACCAGGTCGAGATCCACGTCCTGCAGGGCGAGCGCGAGATGGCCGCCTTCAACCGGACGCTCGGCAAGTTCAACCTGGTCGGCATCCCGCCGGCCCCGCGCGGCGTGCCCCAGGTCGAGGTCATCTTCGACATCGACGCCAACGGCATCGTCCACGTGACGGCCAAGGACCTGGGGACCGGCAACCAGCAGCAGATCCAGATCACCTCCTCCAGCGGCCTCTCCGACGACGAGATCCGCACGATGGTCCGCGAGGCCGAGAGCCACGCCGACGAGGACAAGCGGCTGCGCCGCGTCGCCGACGCCCGCAACCAGTCCGAGGCGCGCGTGCACGAGGCCGAGCGCCAGCTGAAGGACAACGGCGACAAGGTCGACGAGGCCCTGCGCCGGGACCTGGAGGGGGCGATCGCCGCGGCGAGGTCGGCCCAGGGCGGCGACGACGCCGAGGACATCGAGCGCAGGACCCAGTCGCTCACCGAGGTGCTGCACCGGCTGAGCGAGCAGGTCTACCAGCGGGCCGCGCAGTCGCAGTCCACCCAGTCCGGCGCCCCGCAGGACGGCGGCGGCGAGACGGTGGAGGACGCCGACTACGAGGTCATCGACGAGGATGAGGCCAGCCGCCGCCAGTAGCGCGCGCGGCCGGCGATGGACGTGGCCCCCGCCCCGGCGGCGGGGGCCGGGACGAGGAGGCGAACCAGACATGGCGGCAATCGTTCGGTGGGACCCGTTCCGCGAGATGAGCTCGCTGCGGGACGAGATGAACCGGCTCTTCTCCCGCTCGATCGGGGAGACCGGCGGTGCGTCGGCATGGACGCCGGCGGTCGACGTGTTCGACGGCAAGGAGGCGATCACGCTCAAGGCCGAGCTGCCCGGGCTGGCGGCCGAGGACATCGACATCGAGGTCGACGACAACGTGCTCACCATCAGGGGCGAGCGGAGGTTCGAGGAGAAGGTCGAGGACGGCCGCTACTACCGGCTCGAGCGCGCCTACGGATCGTTCAGCCGCTCGCTGCAGCTCCCGCAGGGGATCCGGGCCGACGACATCGCCGCGACCTTCGACAAGGGCGTGCTGGAGGTGCGGGTGCCGAAGGCCGACGAGGTGCGGCCGCGGCGCATCGCGGTGAGTGCCCAGGCGAGCGCGGCGGAGTGACCGGCCCCCACGACACGACGGAGGTCCCGTCCCCGGCCGGCCCGGCCGGGGCGGGCGCCCCGCCCGAGGCGGAGCCCGCGGCCGGGGCGCTGCCGGCCACCGACCCGGAGGAGGAGCTCCACCGGGTGAGCGCCGAGCGTGACGAGTACCTGGAGGCGCTCCGGCGCATGAAGGCCGAGTTCGACAACTACCGCCGGCGCGTCGAGCGCGAGCGCGTGGTCGTCGCCCAGGCCGGCGTGCGCGAGGTGGTCGCCGACCTGCTCCCGGTCATGGACAACCTGGAGCGGGCGGTCGAGGCCATCGCCGCCCACCAGGGGGGCCCGGAGGCCCAGGGCATCGTGGCCGGGGTCGAGATGGTGCGCCAGCAGCTCGCGGGCCTGCTCACCGGGCGCGGCGTGGAGGAGATCGCCGCCCACGAGGAGGCGTTCGACCCGCAGGTGCACGAGGCGGTCTACCGCACCCCCTCGGCCGATCACCCCGAGGGCACCGTGGTCGCGGTGGTGGAGCGCGGCTACCGCCTGAACGAGAGCGTGCTCCGCCCGGCCAAGGTGGTCGTGTCGGGCGGCGCCCCCGAGGGGCCCTGACGCCCGCGATGGCCGACCTGTACGAGACCCTCGGGGTCTCGCCGACGGCGACCGCCGACGAGATCAAGAAGGCCTACCGGGCCCTGGCGCGCCGCCACCACCCGGACGCCAACGCCGGCGACCCCGCGGCCGAGGAGCGCTTCAAGGAGATCTCCCACGCCTACGACGTGCTGTCGGATGAGGACAAGCGGCGCCGCTACGACCAGGAGCGGGCCATGTTCGGGGCCGGCGGCGCCGGCCGGTTCCGGCCCGGCGCCGGCGGGACCGCCGCGGGCGCGGGCGCCGGCGGCTTCTCGGGGCAGTTCGGCGACTTCGCCGACATCTTCAGCTCCATCTTCCGCGGCGGCAAGGGCCGCCCGGCCGGGCCGGAGGCGGCCCGCGGGGACGACGTCGAGGTGTCGGTCAACCTCTCGTTCGAGCAGGCCATGGCCGGCGCCCAGGTGCCGGTGGTGCTGGAGCGCCAGGAGACCTGCGTCACCTGCTCGGGCTCCGGCTCCAAGGCCGGGTCGGCGCCCAAGCTGTGCCCGGAGTGCAGCGGGCGCGGGGTCAAGGGGCGCAACCTCGGCGGCTTCGCCATGTCCGGCCCGTGCGAGACCTGCGGCGGGGCGGGCACGGTCATCGAGGACCCCTGCGCGGCGTGCCACGGGACCGGCACCCGGGCGAAGGAGCGCAAGCTCAGGGTGCGCATCCCGCCCGGGGTGCGCGACGGCACCCGCATCAGGCTCAAGGGCCGCGGGCAGGCCGGCGTGCGCGGCGGCGCGGCCGGCGACCTGCACGTGGTCACCCGGGTGGCGCCGAGCCGCCTGTACGAGCGCCGCGGCGACGACCTGGTGCTGGAGGTCCCGGTCACCTTCGCGGAGGCCGCCCTGGGGGCCAAGGTCGAGATCCCGACCCTGGACGGGCGCGTCGCCCTGACCGTCCCGGCGGGCAGCCAGGACGGGCGCACGCTGCGGGTGCGCGAGAAGGGCGCGCCGCGCCTGAGCGCCGAGGGGCGTGGCGACCTGCTGGCGCGCCTGCGGGTGCAGGTGCCCCAGGGGCTGACCGACCGCCAGCGCAAGGCGCTGGAGGAGTTCGCGAAGCTCGACGGGGGCGACGTGCGGGAGGCCCTGTTCACGTGAGCACGCGCCGCCCCGACACCCGCGCGCTGTTCGCCATCGGCGTGGCCGCCGAGCTGGCCGGCATGCACCCCCAGACCCTGCGGATGTACGAGCGGCGCGGGCTGGTCGCCCCCCGGCGCACGGCCGGCGGCACCCGCCTGTACTCCGAGGCCGACATCGCCCTGCTCGGGCGGATCCAGGACCTCTCGGAGCAGGGGCTGAACCTGGCCGGCATCGAGCGGGTGATGGACCTCGAGCGGCGGCTGGGGCAGGCCGTGCGCCGGGTCGCCCGCCTGGAGGCGGCCCTGGAGGAGGAGCGCGGGCGCCGCGAGCGCGAGGTCGACGAGGCCCTGCGCTCGGTGCGCCGCGAGATCGTGCACGTGCGCCGGGTGGGGGCGTCCCTGGTGCCCCACGTGCCGCCGGTCATCCCGATCGGCCTGCGGCCGCCCGGCGCCTGAGCGCGCGACGAACCCGACCGGAGAGGAGCACAGGAGCCACATGGCCGTCGACAAGCCCACCGTCAAGGCACAGGAGGCGTTCGCCGCCGCGCAGGGCCAGGCGGAGGAGCGCGGCAACCAGCTGATCGAGCCTGAGCACCTGCTGCTCGCGCTGCTCGACCAGCGCGAGGGCGTGGTCGGCCCGGTGCTGGAGCGCGCCGGGGCCGACGTCGGCGGCCTGCGGACGGCCGCCCAGGCCGCGGTCGGGCGCCGGCCGCAGGTGAGCGGCGCGCAGATGAGCGTGACGCCAGCCCCGGCGTTCCGCGGTGTGGTGCGCCGCGCCGGCCAGGAGGCCGAGCGCCTGCAGGATGAGTACATCTCGACCGAGCACCTGCTGCTCGGCCTGCTGGAGGAGCCCTCGCCGGCCCGCGACGCGATGGCGGCCGCCGGGGTCACCCGCGACGGGCTGCTCGCCGCGCTCCGGGCCGTGCGGGGCTCGGCCCGGGTCACCGACCCCAACCCCGAGGAGAAGTACCAGGCCCTGGAGCGCTACGGGCGCGACCTCACCGACCTCGCGGCGCGCGGCCGCCTGGATCCGGTCATCGGCCGCGACGAGGAGGTGCGCCGGGTCATCCAGGTGCTCTCGCGCCGCACCAAGAACAACCCCGTGCTCATCGGCGAGCCGGGCGTGGGCAAGACCGCGATCGTCGAGGGCCTGGCCCAGCGCATCGTGGCCGGCGACGTGCCCGAGGGGCTCAAGGACAAGCGGGTGATCGCCCTGGACATCGGGGCGCTCATCGCCGGGTCCAAGTACCGGGGCGAGTTCGAGGACCGGCTGAAGGCGGTGCTCAAGGAGGTCGCCGACGCCGAGGGCCAGATCGTCCTGTTCATCGACGAGCTCCACACGATCGTGGGCGCGGGCAAGGCGGAGGGGGCGGTCGACGCGGCCAACCTGCTCAAGCCCATGCTCGCCCGGGGCGAGCTCCGGGCGGTCGGGGCCACCACGCTGGACGAGTACCGCCTGCACATCGAGAAGGACGCGGCCCTGGAGCGGCGCTTCCAGCCGGTCATGGTCGGCGAGCCCTCGGTCGAGGCGGCCATCGCCATCCTGCGCGGGCTCAAGGAGCGCTACGAGGTCCACCACGGCGTCCGGATCCAGGACGCCGCCCTGGTCGCCGCCGCGCGCCTGTCGGACCGCTACATCACCGGCCGCTTCCTGCCCGACAAGGCCATCGACCTGGTCGACGAGGCCGCCAGCCGCCTGCGCATCGAGATCGACTCGGTCCCGAGCGAGCTGGACCAGGTGCAGCGGCGGGTCATCCAGCTCGAGATCGAGGAGCAGGCGCTCAAGCCCGAGACCGACCCCACCTCGGTGGACCGGCGCGACGCCATCGCCGCCGAGCTCGCGGACCTGCGCGAGGAGGCCGACGCCATGCGCGCCCACTGGGAGCAGGAGAAGGCCTCCATCACCCGCATCCGCGACGCCAAGGAGCAGATCGAGCAGGCGCGCCTGGAGCTCGAGCGGGCCGAGCGCGAGGCGGACCTGGAGGGGGCGGCGCGGCTCAAGTTCGGGACGATCCCCGAGCTGGAGCGGGCGCTCGCCCAGGCCCAGGACGACCTCGACCGCGAGCAGCAGACCCGGCGCATGCTCAAGGAGGAGGTCGACGAGGAGGACGTGGCCGAGGTGGTCTCGACCTGGACCGGCGTGCCGGTCTCGCGGCTCATGGAGGGCGAGGTGCAGAAGCTCGTCCACATGGAGGAGCGCCTGCACGACCGCGTGGTCGGCCAGCAGGAGGCCGTCGAGGCCGTCGCGAACGCCCTGCGCCGCGCCCGCGCCGGGCTCTCGGACCCCAACCGGCCCATCGGCTCGTTCCTCTTCCTCGGCCCGACCGGGGTGGGCAAGACCGAGCTCGCCCGGGCGCTGGCCGAGTTCATGTTCGACGACGAGCGCGCCATGGTCCGCCTGGACATGAGCGAGTACATGGAGAAGCACACGGTGGCGCGGCTCATCGGCGCGCCCCCCGGCTACGTCGGCTTCGAGGAGGGCGGCCAGCTCACCGAGGCCATCCGCCGCCGGCCCTACGCGGTGATCCTGCTGGACGAGATCGAGAAGGCGCACCCGGACGTCTTCAACGTGCTGCTCCAGCTCCTGGACGACGGGCGCCTGACCGACGGCCACGGCCGGGTGGTGGACTTCAAGAACACCGTGGTGATCATGACCTCCAACGTCGGGAGCCAGTTCCTGACCGACGGGATCGCCGAGGAGATCGCCCGGGAGCGGGTGCTGGGGGCCCTGCGGGAGCAGTTCCGCCCGGAGTTCCTGAACCGCGTGGACGAGACCGTGGTCTTCCACCGCCTCGGCCGGGCCGAGATCGACCGCATCGTCGACCTGCAGCTCCGGCGCCTGCAGGACCGGCTGGCCGAGCGCGACATCACGATCACCCTCACCGACGCCGCCCGGCTGCTCGTCGCCGACGAGGGGTACGACCCCGCCTACGGCGCGCGGCCCCTCAAGCGGGTGATCCAGAAGCGCATCCAGGACCCGCTCGCGCTGCGGATGCTGGAGGGCGAGGTCCGTGACGGCACCGACCTGGTGGCCGACGCCGAGGGCGGGCGGATCACCTTCCGCGTGGCCGAGGCGGTCGGGGCCGGGGCGTGAGCGGGCACACGCCGGTCGCGGGCAACGCCGAGGGGGTCGCGGAGGGCTACGACCGTCAGGCCGGCGGCTACGACGCCCGGCTGGGCCACAACGAGATGGGGGCGGCGCGCCTGGTCGCGGCGCTCCCGCCCGGCCCCTACCCGCGCATCCTCGACGTGGGGTGCGGCACCGGCTTCGCGTCGCTGGCGATGGCCGAGCGGCACGGGACCACCCACATCACCGGGATCGACGTGTCCGACGCCATGCTCGGGCGCTTCCGCGCGAAGCTCGCCGCCCGGCCGGAGGTCGCGATCGACCTGCACCGGGCCGGGGTGCACGAGATGCCGGTGCCCGGCGGCGCGTTCGATGCGGTGGTCTGCACCATGGCCATCCACTGGTTCGGCGACAAGCCCGACCAGGCCCGGGGCATCGACGCGATGGCCCATGCGCTCCGCCCCGGCGGCGTCCTCGGCGTGCTCGGGCCCGCGGCCGGCACCGAGCCCGAGTACCTCGGCCTGCTGGAGTCGCTGGACCCGCCGGTGCCGCGCCGGCTGGTCACCTCCTACGCCGCCCTCGCGGGGGCGGAGGACCTGGAGGACTGGATCGCCGCGGCAGGGCTCGAGCCCATCGACATCTGGCTGGAGGTCCGCCGGCGGGTGAGCCCGCCCGAGGTGTTCCTGGAGCGCATGCGCACCGTGGCGTCGCACCTGATCGCCGACCTCCCCGAGCACGAGCAGGCGGCCCTGCAGGACCGCCTGGCCGCCGCGGTGCATGGGGTGAGCGGGCCGGAGGGTTTCCGCTACACCTTCAACAAGGTGTTCGCGGTGGCCCGCCGCCCGGGGTGAGCCGCCGGGCCGCGTCCCCCGCGTGGGATGCTCGGGCCCGAGCGCGGTGATCCCCGGCGACGCCCCGGGCATGCGGATCGAGGTGGTGGGCCGCGCGGAGCCCGCCGGCGCCCCGCTCACCTCGCCGGTGCGGGGCGAGCCCTGCGTGTGGTGGCGCCGCGAGCACCTGGAGCGGCGGGTGGTGACCGCGGGCGGCCGGCGGGAGGAGGTCTGGCGGACCGTGGCGGGGGAGACCTCCCCGGGCGCGTTGCGGGTGCGCGATGCCACCGGCGTCGTCCCCCTGGACGCGTCGGGGGCCGAGGTCGACCCCGGCCCGCAGGCCGGCGAGCGCTCCCGGCCGCTCCCGGGGGACGCGGTCACCGTGCGCCGGGGCCGCCACGGTGACGAGGACGTGGTGGTGGGCCACCTGGAGCGCGAGTGGGTCATCCGCCCGGGCGCCCCGCTGTGCGTGATCGGCGGTGCGGTGCCCGGCCGGCTCGGCGGCGAGCCCGGGATCGGCCCGCCGCGCGAGGGCGCCTTCGTGGTCTCGGTGCGCGAGGAGGGGGCGCTCGCCGAGGACGCCCGCTGGCGGCGCCTGCTGATCGGCGGGGCGGCGGTCCCGGTCGCGCTGGCCGGGGCCGCCGCCCTCGTCATCGGGCTCGCCCTGCTCAGCAGATGAACGGCCCGATCGTGGCCGCGTTGTCGGCCTCCTGAGCCTCCGGCACCTGGCCGGCGCTGTCGGCGACCGCGGTCTGGGTGAGCCCCTCGCGGCAGCGGCCGGGCACGGTGAGCGCGGTGGAGGCACCCGGCGCGAGGCCCGCCACGGGAACGGTGCCCCCGGCCGACACCGAGACCAGGAAGGGCCCGGCCGCCGCGGTGCCCGCGTTGGTCACCGTGACCCGGAGCACGCCCGCGGCGAAGTCCGGGGCGAACGCCGTCACCCGCAGGTCGGCGAGCGGCGTGCCCGGGGCCGGGGTCGGCGCCGGGACGATGACGCCCGGAACCGGGTCGATCGTGGTGAACCGCCAGGAGACCCGTCCGCGGTCGCCGTCGCCCAGGCGTCCGCCGAGCGTGCTCCCGCCCGCGCTCTCACCCGGCACGCGGCCCGGGGCCGGCGTGTAGGCCAGGGCCAGATCGCGGCGGGAGGCGAAGGGGTTGATGTCGACGTGATCGTTGCCGCCACGCAGCGGCGCGTCCTGCTCCCACAGTTGCAGCGAGGCCCCGATGGCCGGGGAGAAGCGGGTGCCCGGGCGGAAGCCGGGGGCGCGCCAGGTGCGCCGGTCATCCTCCAGCCAGCGGTCCACCCGGCGCTCGGAGACCACCAGGCGGTCGTTCACCCACACCTGCACGCCGCCGAGCCGCCAGCCGCCGGCGGCGCCGTCGGGCGACTTCTCGATCTGCATGAAGCGCAGGTCACCCACCCGCAGGCCGTCGCCGGCGGCGTCGTCGATCGGCGCGCTGTAGGTGTCGTCGTCACCCCGCTCGAAGTCGTCGTAGAGGCGCTTGTCGAGCGGGAGGCGCAGGGTGTCGCTCACCCGCAGGTACACATCGTCGTCGGTGCCCGCGAACCGCACGTCGCCCGTGCGCACCCGCACCCGGATGCTCTGCACCGGCTCGTCGAAGGCTGCGCCCCGCGGCACCGAACGGAGGAACGCGTAGGGGGCGTGGGGGAGGCGGAAGTCGAACGAGTCCCGGTCGTTGATGACCCCGGACACGTATCGCTGGGTGCCGATGCGGGCGCGCAGGAACATGTCCGCGTCCCCCGGCGTGTCGAGGCTGTCGATCTCGGCCATCCGCGTCACCTGCAGGCGCACGAACCGCATCCCCTGCTGCAGCGGGCGGCTGGAGGCGACGGGGAACAGCTCGCCCGCCGCGTTCGGGTCGTTCAGCCGCGGCACGTAGCGCTCGAACAGGTACCGGGCGCGGGAGGGGATGTTGGGGTCGAAGTAGTCGCGCACGGCCCCGCGCAGGTCGAGCAGGTTGCCGCCCGGGCCGTTGCGCGGCCCGCAGGACAGGGTGGACAGGCTGGGGTTGCAGGCCTCGCCCTGCCCCTGCCAGTGCCCCGAGGCGGCCGAGATGTTGAGCGCCCCCCGCTGGTCCTTCTCCAGCCCGGCCGGCACGGCGCTCATGCCCGCCGCCCGGGCCCAGAACGCCTCGTCACCCAGGTGCGCGCGGACCGCCCGCACCCACTGGCGGGTGGCGAAGTACGCGGCCAGGTGGGCCTCGGTGTAGAGCGGCCGCCCGGGCCAGTCCTTGGCGTTGGACCCGGTCAGGCTCAGGTTCTCGTCGGCCCGCCAGCTTCCGTGGTCGCGGTCGATGCCGCGGCTGCCCCCGGAGTACAGGTCCTCGGCGTCCCGGACCGGACCGGGGATGTCGAACCAGGTGGGCGTCGCCCCCCAGCCCGTGCCGGCCCACGCCGGGCCCCGGCCGAGGGGGCCCGAGGACTCCAGCCAGTTGGTGTGGGAGTAGAAGTCCTGCACCTGGTGCAGGCTGATCCCGAGCACGGTCAGCAGGCTCTCGGGGCTGCGCCGGTCGCGGGTCTCCCGGGCCTGCGTGCCCACCGCCCGGCGCAGGCGGTCCCACTCGGCGCTCAGGGCCGCGGTGTTCGCGAACCCCCCGCTGGTGGCGTCGAAGTGCGACTGGTCGGCGGCCCGGACCACCGCGTCCGGCCACCTGGCGAAGTCCAGCAGCCCCCCGCCCACGAGCTGGGTGCCGAAGCCGGCATGGCCCGAGAACGGGATCGACTCGGCGTTCTCGTACAGGTCCACGAACCAGTTGGACACCTGCACGTAGCGGATCGCCTGCTCGCTGAAGCCCTCGGCGGCGAGGGCGTCACGGGTGATGTCGAAGTGCGGGCCGGTGTCGAAGGCCCCGGCGGAGGGGGCGGCGATGGCGGCGGCCGCGGCGGCGAGCAGGGCCGCCGCCCGGCGGGGGATCCTGACGGTCACGGTTCGGCGCTCTCGATCGGTGGGGAAGCGCCACCCTCTCCCGTCCTGCCGCCGCCGTCAACCCCGGCTCGTCACGCGGTCCAGCCGCGCTCGGGCACCGCGACGAGGGCGGCCACCGCCCGGTCCCAGGCCGCCTCGTCCTGGGGCGTCGGGGGATCGAGGACCGACCAGTGGACCAGGTCCACCACGTCGCCATGCGGCCCGGCCGCGAGCCGCTGGCGCCGCCACGCGGTGGTCAGGGTGGCGTCAGGCCGGCGCCGCTCCCAGGCCCGCGCGCCCGCGCGGACGCGCACGGGTGCCGCCGGCGGCGTCCCGGCCCGCCACTGTCGGATGTGCGCCTCGGCGTCGGCCGCACCCATCCGCGCGCGGCGCACCAGCCGCCCGGCGGCGGGGTCCCGGGCGGCCTCGTCGCGCTCCACCCAGGCTCCGAGCGGGCCGGCGACCGGATCCAGCCGGCGGGCACCGGGAAGCTCCCGGCGCGCGCGCGCCGGCTCGGGCGGGGGGAGCTTCCACAGGTCCGCCATGCCGTTCCATCGGCATGCCGGCCCGCGAGGTCCAGCGGCCGCGCAGGAGCGCCCGGACGGTCCCCTACCTGCGCAACTGGGCGAGCGCCGCGAGCAGCGCCACGCCGGCCGCGCCGGCCGCCGCGTAGATCCCGATGTCGCGGGCCAGGAACTCCGCGGGCTCGGGCAGGCGCACCATCCGCCAGGCCACCAGCCCGGCCGCGCCGGCCGCCGCGGCCAGGGTGAGCCACTCCGCCGCCCGGGCGAGCTCGGCGTCCAGGGCGAGCAGGCCGTGGGCGTCCAGCGCGAGGGTGAGCCCGGCCAGCGCGATGACCACCCCGAGCACCAGCACCGCGCGGGCCAGGGTGGTCGCCTCCCAGCCGCTGATGGTCGACGGGCTGAACGGGGGTCCGATGTCGGTGGCGTACCAGGGCAGGAACGGGGTCAGGGCGAGCGCCACGCCGGCGAGCGCGGCGAGGGTGGGGGCCAGGCCCCGCAGCCACGCGGGGCGGGGGCGGCGTCCGGGCGCCGCGGTGGCCGGGGGCGCGCCGCGGACGCTCACGCCTCGCGCACCGCCACCACGATCCCGACCGTGCCCCAGATCACGATGGCCGCGACCCCGCAGGCGATGCCCCAGAGGGCGAGCGAGCGGCCGCCGAGCCGCCCGCCGGAGGCACCGATGTCCTGCAGCGCGAACGACGCGAGCACGTTGCCCACCACGGCGACGAGCAGCGTGAGGAAGAGGAACCCGGTCGCGAGGGCCGAGATCCCGCACACCAGGGCGGCCACCGCGCGGCCGCTCGACCCGCGCGCGGCGATGGGCGCGGGCGGCGGCGGGAGCGGGGGCGGAGGGGCGGTCGTGCCCACGGGCGTTAGTGAACCACGACCGCCGGGCGGAGGGGCGGTGCTAGCCTGCCCGCGACCGACGGCCAGCGCCCTGTGACCAAGGGGGGATCGGGTGCCCACGTACATCCTGCTCAGCACGCTCAGCCCGCACGGCGCCGGGACCCTGAAGGCGAACCCCAGGCGCCTGAAGGAGGTCAACCAGGAGATCGAGCAGATGGGCGCCAAGGTCGTCGAGCAGTGGGCGGTCCTGGGCCCGTATGACTTCGTGAACATCGTCGAGGCGCCCGACGAGCGGGTGATCGCGCGGGTCTCGGTGGAGCTGGCCGCGCGGGGGACCGCGCACTTCCAGACCCTGACCGCGATCCCGGTCGACGAGTTCCTGTCGCTGCTCAAGTAGCGCCGTGAGCGCCGGCGACCGCGGGCGCAGGGGCGGGCTCCTCCTGGCCGGGGGCCTGCTCGGGCTGGCCCTCTCGCCGGCCGCCGCCCCCGTCCGGGCCGCCATCGCGGCGCGCGCGGTGCGCTGGCGGGGACGCGGGCCGGACCCGGTGACCGCCTTCCGCATGGCGCCCTGCTACGCCCAGGACCGCGACGCGGCCCGCGAGCGGGCCCGGGGCGCGGAGGTGGTGCGGTAGCCGGCGCGGGCCCGTGGCGCTGGGAGGTGCTGATCCCCGCCCACCGCCTGGTGCTCGCCCTCCTCGGGGACGAGGTGGTCGAGGTGCGCGGGTCCTCCTCCCACGGCACCTTCCGGGCCTACCGCGGGCTGCCGGACGCGGTGCACGGCATGATCGCCTGGCCCAACACCGTGCTGCTGACCGGCCCGCAGCCGGTGGTGGTCGACCCCGGCTACCAGACCCAGGGCGACATGCTCGCCGGGGCGCTCAGGGCGCGCGGCGTCGACCCGGACGAGGTCCGCACGGTGGTGATGACCCACCTGCACTCAGACCACCTCTCGGCCCTCCCGCAGCTCGGGCAGGTCGACCTGTACGTCCACCAGGCCGAGCTCGACTCGCCCCACGGCCGCCGCCAGCGGGGGCTGCTGGACGGGGTGCGGGTGCACCCGTTCGACGGCGACGGCGGCGAGATCCTGCCCGGAGTGTCCTGGATCCCGACCCCGGGGCACGCCCCCGGCCACGTGGCGGTGGTGGTGGAGGCCGCGGAGGGGCGGGTGGTCATCGCCGGTGACACCCTCGGGCCCGACCCGGCCTGGTTCGCGGCGATGGACCTGCCCTCGGGCTTTCCGGAGCGCGACGCCCACCTGGCGGCCTTCCGGGCCATCCGCGCGCTCGACCCGGCGGTGGTCGTGCCCGGCCACACGCCGCCGATCCGCCTTTCGTAGCTCCCGAGAGGGCGGGGCCGGGCGGCGTCGAACAGGACGCCGAACGAACCTCGGCCCGGAGGAGCCTCGGTGGACCTGCGTCAGCTCACCCGCGAGAACAAGATGCTCGGCGCCGCGGGCGCCATGGTCCTGTTCATCATCACGCTCTTTCTCAAGTGGTACGGGGAAGGGCCCTTCGACGTGTCCGGCACCGACATCGACTCGTGGTGGCTCGCCCTGATCATCGCGATCGTCGGCGGCGGCGTGCTGGCCGCGGACGCCCTGAACGTCGAGATCCCCGGCGGCCTCAAGGCGACGGCGGTGGGCACCTACCTCATCTCCCTGACCCTGTTCTACGTCGTCATCTTCATCGTCTCCGGCTCCGGCCTGAGCTACGGGATCTTCCTGGCGCTGATCTTCACCCTGATCGGGACCGGTCTCGCGCTCTCGGCGTGGCGGGAGGACCGTCGGTAACACGCCGGAGCCCTTCCCGCCGCCGGGCCGATCGGTAGACTCGCCGCCGGTGCCGGACCGAGACCGCCCCCCCATGTTCGCCACCCGCGCCCCGGGACCCCGCGGCCGTCGGCCGGAGGACTGACCCCTGGCTTCGCTCGCCGCCGAAGAGAGTCTCGAGGCCGTCGCCGCCGTCGCGCTGGGCGCGTTCATCGGCAGCCTGTTCTTCCCCTGGTTCGCCGGGGACGTGAGCGGCTGGGACGTGATCGACTCGTCCTGGCTGGTCATCGTGATCGCCGGCGTCGCGGCCCTGCTGCTGTTGCTCGACGCCTTCGGGGGCGACGCCTTCGCCCGCATCCAGGTCCCCGGCCTGGCGACGTTCCTGGCCGGGATGCCCCTCTTCTACGTCGCGCTCTTCATCATCGCCGTCGACGGCCGCAGGTGGGGTGTGTGGGTCGCCCTCGGCCTCTCGGCGGGCGCTCTCCTGCTCGCCGCCGCGTCCTGGGCGCTGGACCGGCGCGGATGACAACCCCGGCCCGGATGGGAGGCCCCCGCTGAACACGCTCCGATCGATGAACCGCCGGGAGCGGATGATCGCCACCGCGATCCTCAACCTGGCGTTCGTCATCACGCTGTTCTTCGAGTGGTCCGACGGGCCGAACGGGCGCGGCTGGGACCAGGACTCGGCGTGGCTCGCGCTGGTGGCCGCGGTGGTCTCGGCGCTGATCCTGCTCGCCGAGGCCTTCGACTATGAGCTGCCGCGCTTCCCGGTGGCCGGCGTCGCGGCGTTCCTGACCTCGCTCACCCTCTTCTGGACCCTGGCCTCGCTCATCGACCGCCAGGACCAGGCCTGGGGCATCGTGGTCGCGCTGATCGTGGTCATCCTGGCGACCATCCTGGCCGTGTCGGTGTGGCTGGGCGACCGCCGGGTGAGCGGCCCCCCGCCCGCCCGGTAGCGGGCGGTCCCTCCGGCCGCGGCCCGGCGGTACACTCGAGGCTCAGGCTGATGATCCGCGAGGAGGGATGCCGTGGGACTTCTCGACAAGGCCAAGGACGCTGCGAAGAAGGCGCAGGAGACGGCCTCCAAGGGCATCTCCGAGGCCAAGGACAAGGGCCAGGAGTACACGCTCAAGCGCCGGCAGAACGCGCTGGCCGAGGAGCTCGGGCAGATCGTCTTCCGTCAGCGTGAGGGCGAGGCCGGCCTGGATGCCGAGATCGACCGGCTGGTGGGGGAGATGCGCGCCCTGAAGGCGGAGATCGACGCGTTGGACGAGGAGTAGCCCCGCCCGACCCCCGAGTCCGTTGCGAGGGGGTCAAGGGCTCTGGCGCCCCCCCGAGTCCGTTGCGAGGGGGTCAAGGGCGCTGGCGCCCTCTGAGCCCGCGTCCACGGGACCGGCGCCGGCGTTCACGGGGGCGACACAGCTCACGCCGGCCCGGCAGGGCGGACGCGCGAGGTCCAGAATCCCGGGCACATGGTCATGACCGCCTGGATCGTCGCCGCGCTCGCCCTGCTCGCCGCGCTCGGCCTCGCCGCCGCGCTGCGCCGGCGCCGTCGCGGCGCGGCCCCCGCGGCCCCCGCGCAGGCCCCCTCCTCGCCCCGGGTCGAGGAGCTCCGCCGCCGGGCGGTCATGGAGGCCCTCCCCATGCCCACGGTGGTGCTGGACGGCGGCGGCCGGGTCATCGAGTCCAACCGGGTCGCGGGGGAGCGGTTCCCGTTCCTGCTCCCCGGCATGACCCTGCTCGAGGCGTTCGGCGACCACGAGCTGGCCGAGCGGGTGCGGGCGGCGGCCGGCGTGCTCAGCCCGGCCGAGTTCTCGCTGCGCCTGTTCGTCGAGGGCCGGCGCACCTTCCGCGTGCTCGTCGCCCCCTATGAGGTGGCCGGCGCTCGCGAGGCGCTGGTGGTCCTGTCCGACACCAGCGAGGCGGTGGCCTATCAGGCGCTGCGCTCGCAGTTCGTCGCCAACGTCTCCCACGAGCTCAAGACGCCGCTCACCGGGCTGCGGGGGCTGCTGGAGGCGCTCCAGGACCCCGAGATGGACCCGGTGACCCGCGCGCGGTTCGTCGCGCGCTGCGCCAACGAGGCCGAGCGCCTGGAGGCGCTGATCAGCGACATCCTGTTCCTGTCCGAGCTCGAGGCGACGGCCGGCGTGCCGTCGGCGGAGCGCAGCGACCTGGGGCGCGTGGCCGCCGAGGAGGTCGAGGCGCTGGCGCCCGAGGCCGTCGTCCACGGCGTCCGGGTGGTGGCCGAGCCGGCCCCGCCGGACCTCTGGATCGGCCTGACCGACCGCATGGCGGCCATGGTCGTGCGCAACCTGGTCGAGAACGCCATCCGCTACGCCGGCCTCGGGTCGGAGGTGGTCGTGTCGGTGCGCCGGCAGGACGGCCAGGTGGTGCTCGCGGTGGCCGACGACGGGGTGGGGATCCCCGAGGAGCACCTGCCCCACGTGTTCGAGCGCTTCTACCGGGTGGACCCCTCGCGGTCGCGGCTGCTCGGGGGCACCGGCCTCGGGCTGTCGATCGTCAAGCACATCGCCGAGCGCTTCGGCGGCCGGGCGTGGGCCGACTCGCGCGCCGGCTTCGGGGCCACGGTGCGCGTGGCGCTCCCGGAGGAGTCCGCGCCGGCCGCCGCGGACGAGCTGCCCGGCCCTCGGGCCGCGTCGTCCGCGACGCGCTGATAGAGTCCCCGCCCGGCGGCGCCGAGCGCGCCCCACCCGTGCGCCCCCCGATCGTGGCGCGCCTCGCCTGATGCGGGTTTCCCTCATGGACATCCAGGCCCAGTACGGGCCCCTGCGCCCGCGGATCGACGCGGTCATCGCCGACGTGCTCGACGGCGGGCGCTTCATCCTCGGCCCCGAGGTCCGGGCGCTCGAGGAGGAGGTGTCCGCCCGCCTCCAGAGCCGCCCCTGCGTGGGGGTCGCCAACGGCACCGACGCGCTGGTCATCGCGCTCCAGGCCCTCGACGTGGGGCCGGGCGACGAGGTCATCACCACCCCGTATACCTTCTACGCGACCGCGGAGGCCATCGCGCGCCTGGGCGCGGTCCCGGTGTTCGCCGACATCGACCCGGTCGGCGCCTGCCTGAGCGCCGACTGGGCGGCCGAGAAGGTCACCGACCGGACCAAGGCCATCCTCCCGGTCCACATCTTCGGCCACCCGGCCGACATGACCCCCCTGCTCACGCTGGCCGCCGAGAACGGCCTGGCGGTCGTCGAGGACGCCGCGCAGGCGTTCGGGGCCTGGGACGGGGAGTGGGCCGTCGGCACCATGGGCGACGCCGCCACGTTCAGCTTCTTCCCGACCAAGAACTTCCCCGGCATCGGCGACGGCGGGATGGTGACCGCGCGCGACGAGACGCTCGCCGAGCGCGTGCGCCGGCTGCGGTTCCACGGATCCAAGGACAAGGTCGTGTTCGAGGAGGTGGGCTTCAACTCCCGCCTCGACGAGCTCCAGGCCGCGGTCATCCGGCTGTTCCTGCCCGAGGTCGACCGCTGGAACGACCATCGCCGCCAGGTCGCCGACTGGTACCGCGAGGCGGGCCTGGGCGCGCACGTGGTGCTCCCCGAGGAGCGGCCGGGCGCGAAGTGCGTCTACCACCTCTACGTGGTGCGCCACCCGCACCGCGACGCGCTGAACGCCGCGCTCAAGGACGAGGGCATCGGGTCGGCCGTCTACTACGGCATCCCCATGCACCTGCAGCCGGTGTTCCGCTCGCTCGGGTACGCGGCCGGGGACCTGCCGGTGGCGGAGGAGTACGCCCGCACCGGCCTGGCCATCCCCATGCACCCCCACCTGACCCGCGAGCAGGTGGACGAGGTCGTCGCGGCCATCGGCAGGGCGGTGACTCGCGTCTGAGCGCCCGCTCAGGGTGTGGGTGGACTGCACGAACTCCCCCCACGTCCTGATCTTCCGGCCGCTCATCGCGCGCATGCGCGCGCGCGGGCACGAGGTCACGGTCACCGCGCGCGACTTCGCGCAGACCCTCGGTCTGCTCGAGCGCTTCGGGATCGACCACACGGTGGTGGGCGCCCATGGCGGCGCCGGCATCCCGGGCAAGGCCAGGGCGATGACCGGCCGCTCGGCGGTGCTCGCGCGCCTGGCCCGCCGGGAGCGCTTCGACCTGGCCGTCGCCCACGG
Organism: Thermoleophilia bacterium; assembly: GCA_025455865.1. Taxonomy (GTDB): domain Bacteria; phylum Actinomycetota; class Thermoleophilia; order Miltoncostaeales; family Miltoncostaeaceae; genus JALOLS01. The sequence goes on along the minus strand of JALOLS010000034.1, from coordinate 1,334 downwards.
GAGCACCGACCAGCCCCTCGCCGCGCGCCTCGCCGGGACGCCCCAGGTCAGCATGTTCGACTACGAGCACGCCGCCGGGATGCACCACTGGAACGGGCGCCTGGCCACCCGGGTGCTGGTGCCCGACGCGATCCCCGAGCCGGCGCTCCGGCGCTACGGCATCCGCTCGCCGCGCCTGGTCCGCTACCCGGGCCTCAAGGAGGAGTACTACCTCGCGGACATGGTCCCCGACGAGGGGGTGTCCGCCGAGCTCGGGCTGGTCGCCGGCCGGGTGACCTGCGTGCTGCGCCCGCCGCCGGAGGTCACCCTCTACCACCGCGGCGCCTCCACCGAGCTCTTCGCGTCGGTGCTCGACCGCCTGGCCCGGGAGGCCGAGGCCGGGCGCGTGCAGACGGTGGTGCTCCCGCGCACCCCGGAGCAGCGCGAGGCCCTGCGCGGGCGGCCGGTCATCGTGCCCGAGCGGCCGGTGGACGGGCCCAGCCTGGTGCTCGCCGCCGATCTGGTGGTGAGCGCCGGCGGCACCATGAACCGCGAGGCCGCCGCGCTCGGGGTGCCCGCCTACACGCCGTTCGCCGGCCGCCTGGGGGCGGTGGACCGCCGGCTGATCGCCCAGGGCCGCCTGCGCCGGCTGGAGCGGGCCGAGGACGTGGCCCTGGTCCCGCGCGCCCACGGGGGCCGGCCGCGCCTGCGCGACCCGGAGGTGCTGGTGGACCTGATCCTGGCCCCGGCGCTCGCGCCCCGCACCCCGTCGGCTAGCATGGCGCGGTCGTGACCCCGGCGAAGCCACGTCGCGCCTGGCGGAGCACCCTCCACCACCTCGGCCAGGTCGGCGTCGATGCCGTCCTCGTGGCGGCCGCCTGGTGGCTGGCCTTCCTCGTGCGGTTCGACGGGGACCCGCCCGGCCGCTACGAGCGCCTGTTCCTGGCCACCGTCCTCATCGTGGTCGGCCTCAAGCTGGTCATCTTCGTCGCGTTCCGCTTCTACTCGAAGTGGTGGCGCTTCACCTCGGTGCGCGACCTGCAGGCCATCGTGGTGGCCTGTGCGGTCTCCAGCCTGGTCGTGACCGCGGTCTTCTCGCTCTGGCAGCTCCCGGACCTGGAGTCGGTGCCCCGCGGCGTCCTGATCCTGGACTTCCTGCTCACCCTGACGTTGGTGGGCGGGGCGCGGTTCCTGGTGCGCAGCGTGGTCGAGCGGCCCGCCCGCGGCGAGCTGGTGGCGCGGGGCAAGGAGGTGCTGATCTGCGGCGCCGGCGACGCCGGGAACACGATCCTGCGCGAGATGAAGCGCAACGCCGCGGTCGGCTCCACCCCGATCGGCCTGATCGACGACGACCC
>JALOLS010000121.1 GCA_025455865.1 Thermoleophilia bacterium | reverse complement strand
CCCGGGCGCGGGCGTCGACGTGGTGCAGGGCGACTCAGGGGACGACCGGTTCCAGGCGACGGTGACCGGGGGCCTGTTCGAGCGCGACGCGAACGCCTATGACGGCGGCGACGGCGTGGACACGATCGACTACTCGCAGCGCGAGCGGCCCGTGTTCTTCTCCTCCGGCGCGACGCAGGGCGGGAGCATCCCCGACGGGCTCGACCGGGTCACGGGGGTCGAGGCGGCGATCCTGGGCGCGGGGAACGACATCGCCCTCAGCCTGTTCGAGTCGCCCGCGACGCGGCGGCTGGAGGGCCGCGACGGGGACGACCTGCTCGCCGGCGCCACGAGCGCCGACACGCTGATCGGCGGCGAGGGGCGGGACCGGCTGCGCGGCCTCGCCGGCGATGACCTGATCGACGCCCGCGACGAGTCGAGGCCCCGGGGCGAGGTGGAGGAGGTCGCCTGCGGGACCGGGACCGACACCGCCCTGCTCGACCCGTTCGACGCAGACCCCTTCACGCTCACCGCCTGCGAGACGGCCTACCGGGCGCCGGTGGCCGAGTACCCCCTGGCTCGCCTGGTCGCCGCGCGGCGGGCCGCGACGGGCCTGCAGGTGGACCTGACCTGCCCGGCCACGAGCCCGCGGGCCTGCGCGGGCCGCCTCGACGCCGGGGGGCGCCTGGGCGCCGCCTACCGGGTGAGCCGCGGCGGGCGGACGACGGTGACCATCCCCGCACTCGGCCGGCTGGCGGCGAGCGTACGGGTGCGCTCCGTCGAGCCGATCCCCGGGAGCGGCCACCGGCGGATCTCCGTGCGGACCCTGCGCGTGCGCTGACCGGCCCTCGCGGGGGCGGGCCGCCGGCCGTCAGGGGCCGAGGTCCCTGGCACGCCGCCTCACCTCGCCTCGGCCGGGTGCACTCCCGGCTCGTCCCCCCTTCTGCTCCCGGAATCGCCCACCTCCTCCTCCCGAGAGAGCACGCTTGCCACTCCCGAAGTCGCACACCAGCGCGCTCACGGGGTGAAGGGAAACGCCCCGCCGACCGGCGCGGTCCGTCCGGCGACGTCCACCACCAGCACCGCCGGGCCGTCGGCCGTGCGCCGCCAGAGGTCGTCGAGGGCGAGGGGGAGGTCGGCCGGCCGGCCCACCCGCGCCGCGCTCGCCCCGAAGCCGCGGGCCAGGGCCTCCAGGTCGATGCGCGGGGCGGTGAGCGCGAGGCCGGGCCAGGGGCCCTCGGCCCGTCCGGTCAGGCCCTCCATGCCGGCGCGCAGGATCTCGTACCCGCCGTTGTCGGCCACGACCAGCGCCACCGGCACACCCTCGTGCGCCGCGGTCCAGAGCGCGGGCAGGCCGAAGAGCACGCTGCCGTCGCCGTGCAGGCACATGACCCGCCGGCCGGGCGCGGCCAGGCCGGCGCCGACCGCCGCGGGGAGCCCCCAGCCGAGCGCGCTCCCGCGGTGGGCGAGCCAGGATCCGGGCGCCCGGCCCCGCAGCGGGGCGCGCATGGGCCGGGTGGTGGTCAGGCACTCGTCCACCAGCAGGTCGTCCGGGCGCAGGGCGGCCTGGACCGCGTGGCTGAAGTGGGCCGGCGAGACCACCTCGGCGGGGGCCGGCGGGGGGCGCCCGGCGAGGGGGTCGAGCACCGGGCCGCGCCCGGGTCCGAGCGCCGCGGCGAGCGCCCGGACGCCCTCGCCCACGTCGCCCACCAGGCCGATCTCGGGCGTGATCATGCGCCCGACCTCATCCGGGTCGGGATCCAGGTGCACGAGGCGCGCCCCGTCGGGGAGCGGCGGACCCGGGCTCCAGCCGAACAGGCGGAAGACCGGCATCCCGAGCGCCAGCACCACGTCGTGCGCGGCCAGGGCGCCCCGCATCGCCTCGGCGAACGGCGGGAGCGACCCCCGCCAGTGCGGGTGGGCGGTGTCGACCGGCACCCGGGCGGGCTGCGGCTCGCTCCAGACCGGGGCGCCCAGGCGCTCGGCGAGGGCCATCACCGCGTCGCCGGCCCGGGCGTGGTCGACCCCGTCGCCGGCGATCACGACCGGCCGCGCGGCGCCGGCGAGCACCGCCGCGGCCCGGGCGAGCGTGACGGGGTCCGGCGGCGGGGCGGCGAGGGGGGCGACGGGAAGGACGGGGAGCGGGCCGGCCGGGGCGGGCGCGGCCTGCACGTCCAGGGGCAGGCTCACGACCACCGGCCCCCAGGGCGGGGTCAGCGCCAGGCGCACGGCGTCGGCCAGCACGCCGTCGAGGTCCCGGGCCCGGGCGACCTCCCACGCGCCCTTCACCAGCCCCCCGGTCATCGTGAGCACGTCGCCGCCCAGGAACGGGGCGCCGGGGAGCATGGCCTGCACCTGCTGGCCCACGGTCACCAGGAGCGGCACGCGGGCCCGGGCGGCGTTCAGGACCCCCGAGAGCGCGTTCGCCATGCCGGGCTGCACGTGCACGTTCACGACCCCGAGGCGCCGGCCGGCCTGGGCGTAGCCGTCGGCCATCCCCATGACCGCCGCCTCGGTGGGGCCGAGCACGAAGCGCACCGCGTCCTGCGCCCCGAGCGCCTCGACCAGCGGGAGCTCGGTGGACCCGGGGTTGCCGAACAGGTGCCGCACCCCCGCCGACGCGAGCGCGTCGAGCAGGCGGGCGGCCGCGGTCACGGTCAGCCGTCCGCGAGCGGGGCCATGGTCAGGCCGGCGTCCTTGAGCTGCTCCCAGATGAGCTCGGCCCGCTCGTAGTCGCCCCGCCACACCGTCGCCTGCCCGGCGTTGTGGATGCGGTTGGCGAACGCCATCCCCCGGGCGAAGTCGACCCCGGGCACGTACCGGGCCAGGGTCATCGCGACGCCCTCGAAGGTGTTGTGGTCGTCGTTCAGGACGATCACCGAGGTGGGCCGGCCCAGGCCCCCGCCGTCCTCGGGCCCGAGCGGGCGTGGCTTCCTGACCGGCGGCCGGACGATCTCGGTGCCCATGGGCGGGGATTGTAGGTGTGTGCCCGCCGATCACTGAGCGCGGAGGGCCGGTGTATGGCTCGCACCGACATCGACATCGACGGGGACGCCTCCACGCCGACGCCGACGTCGCCGTCCCGGCCCGGCACACGCGCCTGCGGCTCGCTACACCCCCGGCGGGACCAGGCGCACGAAGCCGGTCGCCTCACCGCGGCCGTAGCTGCGGGTGCTGACCGCGTCGGAGGAGTTGCCCTCCACCGTCTCGAAGCCGCCGTCCGGGCGCACCCCGGTGACCACGCCGATGTGGTCGGTCAGGCCGTCGCCGTTGCGGTCGAAGACGACCAGGTCGCCCACGGCCGGCGTGCCCGAGGATGCGGGCACCCAGCGGCCGTTCTGCTCGGCCCACTTCTCCACGTCCGGCACCCAGCCGAGGCCCTGCCCCCGGTCGCCCACCGGCACCCCCGCCTGCTGGGCCACCCACGAGGTGAAGTAGCTGCACCAGGGCTGGCCGCCCATCGCGCCCTCGGTGGCGGTCCGGTACTGGGCGATCCGGCTGCCCTCGTTCGATCCGGCGGGCGCCTCGGCCACCCCCACCTCGGCCCGGGCGATGGCGGCGATGCGCTGGCCGATCGGCCCGCTCGAGCCGGGCAGCACGGGGGCCTGCCCCGGCCAGGTGACGCCCGTGGTCGCGGTGGCGACCGGCGGGGGCACGTAGGCCTGCATCGGCGCCTGGGTCCCCGGCGGCGCGGCGGCCGGGGTCTGCGGGGCCACCGCGCCGATCTGGCCGAGCAGCGCGCCGCGGGCGTCGGAGAGCGACTGCGCGAACGCCGCGCCCTGCACCGGGGCGGCGGCCGGCGGCGCGCCCGATGCGGCCTGCACCTGGGCGTGGATCTCCTGCACGCGCGACCAGACGCCCGCGATCCCGGCTGCCTCGACGGGGCTCATGGATGTCGCATCGTCCGCGGTTCCCGCCGGATGAGCCGCGCGGCAGCGGGGCCGCCGGGGCCGGCGCTACCCTCGGCCGGGTGACCTCCACCGCGGTCCCGCCCCCGCTCACGCCCTTCGCCCCGCTGGTCGCGGACTGGTTCACCCGGGCGTTCGCCGAGCCCACCCCGGCCCAGGCGCTCGGCTGGCCGGCCATCGCGAGCGGATCGCACGCCCTCATCGTCGCCCCGACCGGGTCGGGCAAGACCCTGGCGGCCTTCCTGTGGGGCCTGAACACCCTGGTGGAGGAGCGCCTGCGCGGCGAGCGGTGCGGGGGCCGCTCGCCGGCCTGGCCGAGTCGGCCCGCCGGCAGGGGATCGAGCTCCCCGAGATCACCGTCGCGGTCCGCACCGGGGACACCCCCCAGCGCGAGCGCCAGCGCATGCTGCGCGAGCCGCCCGACGTGCTCATCACCACCCCGGAGAGCCTCTACCTGCTCCTGACCTCCCGGGGCCAGGAGATGCTGGAGGGGGTCGGCGCGGTCATCGTGGACGAGATCCACGCCGTGGCCGCCACCAAGCGGGGCGCGCACCTGGCCCTCTCCCTGGAGCGGCTCGCGGGGGTGGCGAGCGGACCGGTGCAGCGCATCGGCCTCTCGGCCACCCAGCGCCCGCTCGCGGAGGTCGCCCGGTTCCTGGGCGGGCAGGACCCCGACGGCCGCCCGCGGGACGTGCAGATCGTGGACGCCGGCACGGCCAAGGACCTCGACCTGGAGGTCGTCGTCCCGGTCGAGGACATGCGCGACCCGGTCGCCCCCGGCGAGTCGCCCACCGAGCCGGTGCTCATCCCCGGGGCCGAGAGCCACCGGCGCTCCATCTGGCCGGCGATGTACCCCGCCCTGCTGGAGCTGGTGCGCGCCCACCGCTCCACGTTGATCTTCGTGAACAACCGGCGCCTGGCCGAGCGGCTGGCCCTGCGCCTGAACGAGCTGGCCGAGGAGGAGGTGGCCCGGGCCCACCACGGGTCGCTCGCCCGGGAGCAGCGCACGATCATCGAGGAGGACCTCAAGGCCGGGCGGATCCCCGCCCTGGTCGCGACCTCCAGCCTGGAGCTCGGCATCGACATGGGCGCGGTCGACCTGGTGGTGCAGGTCGAGAGCCCGCGGAGCGTCGCCCGGGGCATCCAGCGCGTGGGGCGGGCGGGGCACCAGGTGGGCGCGGCCAGCCGCGGGCGGATCTTCCCCAAGTACCGCGGCGACCTGCTGGAGTGCGCGGCGGTGGTCGCCCGGATGCGCACCGGCGACATCGAGGAGACCCACGTCCCGCGGCTGCCGCTGGACGTGCTGGCCCAGCAGATCGTGGCCGCGAGCGCGGTGCGGGCCTGGACCGTCGATGAGCTCCTGGCCCTGGCCCGCGGCGCCCACCCCTTCGCCGAGCTCACCCGGGAGCAGCTCGAGGGCGTGCTGGACATGCTCGCCGGCCGCTACCCGTCGGATGAGTTCGCCGAGCTGGCCCCCCGGGTGGTCTGGGACCGCACCGCGGGCACCGTGCGCGGCCGCGACGGCGCGCGGGCGCTGGCGGTCCAGAACGCGGGGACCATCCCCGACCGGGGCATGTTCGGGGTGTTCCTGGCCGACGGGCGGACCCGGGTGGGGGAGCTGGACGAGGAGATGGTCTATGAGGCCCGCTCGGGCCAGACCTTCCTGCTCGGCGCCTCCACCTGGCGCATCGAGGAGATCACCCGCGACCGGGTGCTGGTCTCGCCCGCCCCCGGGGCGCCCGGGGCGGTGCCGTTCTGGAAGGGGGAGGGCCTCGGCCGGCCCTTCGTCCTCGGCGAGGCGGTCGGGCGCCTGGCCCGCGAGCTGGTGGCCGCGTCCGATGCCCGGGCCACCCGGCGCCTGAAGGACGAGTCGCGGTTCGACGACCTGGCCGCCCGGAACCTCCTGCAGTACCTGCGCGACCAGGCCGAGGCGACCGGGGTGGTGCCGAGCGACCGGGCCATCGTGGTCGAGCGCTTCCGCGACGAGATCGGCGACTGGCGGGTGTGCGTGCTCTCGCCGTTCGGGGCCCGCGTGCACGCGCCGTGGGCCCTGGCCCTGCAGGCCCGCCTGCGCGAGCAGACCGGCATGCAGCCGCACGTGCTCTGGAGTGATGACGGCATCGCCTGCCACTTCCCCGACGCCGACGAGGCCCCCGGGGCCGAGGCGGTGCTGATCGACCCCGCCGACCTCGAGGACCTGCTGGTCGGCGAGCTCGGCTCGACCGCGCTCTTCGGCGCGCGCTTCCGCGAGAACGCCGGGCGGGCGCTGCTCATCCCGCGCCGCCGGCCGGGACAGCGCACGCCGCTGTGGCAGCAGCGCCTCAAGGCCTCGTCGCTCCTGCAGGTGGCCCAGCGCTACGGCAGCTTCCCGATCATCCTGGAGACCTACCGGGAGTGCCTGAACGACTGGTTCGACCTGCCGGCCCTGCGCGAGCTGCTCCGGCGGGTGACCACGCAGGCGCTCGGCGTGGTCGAGGTCGAGACGCCCACCGCGTCGCCCTTCGCCGGGTCGTTGCTGTTCGAGTACGTCGCCTCGTACATGTACGACGACGACACCCCGATGGCGGAGCGCCGCGCCCAGGCCCTCGCGCTCGACCGCGACCTGCTGCGCGAGCTGCTGGGCCAGGAGGAGCTGCGCGAGCTGATCGACCCCGACGCGCTGGACGACCTGGAGGCCGAGCTCGCCATGCTCGCCCCCGGCCGGCGCGCCCGCGGCGCCGACGGCCTGCACGACATGCTCAGACGCCTGGGCGACCTGACCGAGGCCGAGGCCCGCGCGCGGGCCGACGCCCCGGCCGAGGTGCCCGCGCTGCTCGATCGCCTGGAGCGCGAGCGGCGCGCGGCGCGGGTGCGGGTGGCGGGCGAGGAGCGCTGGATCGCCGCCGAGGACGCCGCCCGCTACCGCGACGGCCTCGGGGTCATGCCGCCGGCCGGCCTGCCCGACGCGTTCCTGGAGGCGGTGCCCCGGGCGCTGGAGGGCCTGGTGGCCCGCTACGCGCGCACCCACGGGCCGTTCCGGGGCGACGAGGCCGCCCGGCGGCTGGGGACCACGCCGGGCATGGCCGAGTCGGTGCTCGGGGTGCTCGAGTCCGAGGGGCGCATGGTGCGGGGCGAGCTCCGGCCCGGCGGGAGCGGCCGTGAGTGGTGCGACCCCGAGGTCCTCCGGCGCCTTCGCCGGGCGAGCCTCGCACGCCTGCGCCGGGAGGTCGAGCCGGCCGACCCCGAGGCGCTCGCCCGGTTCCTGCCCGCCTGGCAGCGCGTGGACCGGCCGGCCGGCCGGCCCGGCCCGGAGGCGCTTCGCGACGTCATCAGCGGGCTGCAGGGGGTGACCCTGCCCGCCGCGCAGTGGGAGCGCGAGACGCTCCCGCGCCGCCTCGGGGCCTGGTCGCCCGCGTGGCTCGATCAGCTCGCGGCGGCCGGCGACGTGGTGTGGGTGGGCGCCGGGGCGATGGGCCATGGCGGCGGACGGGTCGCGCTGTACCTGCGCGAGGACGCCGCCCTCTTCGGCCCGCCGCCCGCCGACCCGGCCCCCGAGGGCGACCTGGCCGACGCGCTGCGCGCGGTGCTCGCCCGGGGCGCCGCGTTCTTCGACGACCTGGCCGACGCGCTGGACCACCCGCGCGAGGAGGTCACGAGCGCGCTCTGGGCGCTGGTCTGGGCCGGGGAGGCGACCAACGACCTCTGGCTGCCGCTCCGCCAGGGCCCCCGCCCGCCGGCGCCGCGGCCGGTGTCGGCCCGCGGGCCGCGCCGCTGGGGCGCGCGGGCCTCCCGGTCGCGCCGGGCGCCGGCCGGCGGGCGGTGGTCGGCCACCGCACGCCTGTTCGCCGGCGCCCCCGACGCCGCGGAGCGCCGGCGCGCGCTGGCCGAGATCCTCCTGGAGCGCCACGGCGTGCTCACCCGCGGCGCCGTGCTCGGGGAGGGGGTGCCCGGCGGCTTCGGGGGGATCTACCCGGAGCTCGCCCAGATGGAGACCCTGGGCCTCTGCCGGCGCGGCTACTTCGTGGCCGGCCTGGGCGGTGCGCAGTTCGCCCTGCCGGGCGCAGTGGAGCGGGTGCGCGACGCCCGCCACCGGGGGTGGGTGGGCGGCCCCGGCGCACCCGGGGAGGGCGATGGGCCCGAGGTGGTGGTGATCGGCGCCGCCGACCCGGCCCAGCCCTACGGCGCGGCGCTCCCCTGGCCCCGCCGCGAGGGCGCCGCCCGCTCGCCCTCCCGCACGTTCGGCGCCCAGGTGGTGCTGCTGGACGGTGCCCCGGTCCTGTACGCCGAGCGCGGGGGCCGGCGCCTGGTGGCCCTGCGCGAGATCGACCCGGCGTGGGCCGCGCCGGCGCTGCGGGCCCTGGTGGAGTGGGCCGGGACCGACCGCGCGCGGCGCCTGCGGATCGAGCGGGCGGACGGGGCGGCGGTCTTCGAGCACCCCCTCGCCCCGCTCATGCGCGAGGCGGGCTTCCGCGAGGGCCTGCGGGCGCTGGAGGCCGGCGGGTAGCGCGGGCCGGCCCGTCGGCGCCGGGTGCGAACGGGCGGATTCGGTAGAGTCCGTCGCCCCCACCGCCGAAGGAGTGCCGTGCCCCGCCCTCCGCTCGCGACCCGCGTCCTGCTCTCCGCCGCGTGCCTGCTCGTGGCCGCGCCCGCGTCCCACGCGGCGACCGTGACCTTCGGGGCCAACCTGGACGCGATCCAGCAGCCCAACAGCGACCCGGCCAAGACCTGCTCGGCGGGCGCGTGGTGGTACGCCGAGCAGGGGGTGTTCCTCAACCCGGTGCCCACCGCCGCCCGCGGCTCGTGCCAGTTCACGGCGTCGGGCTTCTTCAACGGGCAGGTCTTCGGGCTGGCCGCCCCGGCCTCGGGGACCGTCACCGCCGCGCGCGTCAAGGTGGGCGCCATCACCGGGCCGATGCGCGTCAACGTGGTCCGCACCCTGTTCCAGCAGACCGGCAGCGTGGCCAACCCGGCCGTGACCACGCCGTTCCTGCAGGCCTACGGGCCGACCTTCACCCCACGGGCGAACGCGGTCACCACCGTCCCGCTCAACCTGGCCGTCCGGTCGCAGGCGACCCCCGACCCCAGCGACACCACCACGGTCGCGGGCACCGACTGGCTGGCCCTGGAGATCCTCGCGCCCGACGTGCCGGTGCCGCTGGTGCCCTACCCCAACGGCACCTTCTTCGCCGCGTTCCCGGGGCCGACCGCGGGCAACGTCCCCGCGCCGAGCCCGAACGCCCTGCCCAACTTCGGGCAGCTCGGCTACGTGGTGGCCATGAACGCCGATCTGGAGACCGGCGGCACCCCGGTCCCGGCGGTCGCCCTGTCCGGGGCCACCGCGAGGGTCAGCCGGGGCCGGGCGGTGATCGCGCTGGCGTGCCGGGGCGCGGCCTGCGCCGGCTCGGTGACGCTGCGCCGCGGTGCGGTGTGCCTGGGGTCGGCCCGCCTGGCCGGGCCGGCCGGGAGGACGCTCCGGGTGAGCGTCCCGCTGAACGCCCAGGGCCGGCGCCTCACCGCCCGCACGCCCCGCGCGGCGGTCCAGGCCGTGGTGCGGCTGACCGGCGCCCCCTCGCCGACCACCCTGTCGCTCACGCTCCGCCGCTGAGCCTCACCGCCCGCACGAAAGCCCGCACCAGGGCCGGGTCCTTGCGGTGGCGGGCGTCCTCGACGCCGCTGATGACGTCCACCCCGTCGGGACGCACGGCGCGGATGGCCTCGGCGACGTTGACCGGGGTGAGCCCGCCGGCCAGCACCACGGGGCGCGGGCGGGCGGCCACCGCCTGACGGACGGCCCCCCAGTCGAAGCGCTCGCCACTTCCGCCCGGGCGCCGGGCGCTGGCCGAGTCGAAGAGGAAGGATCTCATCCGCCCCGGCGGCCGCGAAGCGGAGCGCGAGGTCGTGCCAGCGCCCCGGGTCGGCGGCGCCGTCCGGGCCGGGCGGGACCCGGATGGCCCTCACGATGCGGATGCCGCGCCCGGCCACGGACCGATCCCCCGGGTGCGTCGCCGCCAGACGCCGCGCATCGTTCGGCGCGTACCGTGCCCGCGTGCTCACCCTGCTCGCCGGCGCGCTGATCGCCCTGGTGGTGGCCGCGGTCACCACGCCGGCCGGGGTGTCGGGGGCGGTGCTCCTCCTTCCCGTCCAGGTGGGCATCCTCGGGGTCCCCAGCCCCGCCGCCACCCCCACCAACCTGCTCTACAACCTCATCGCGACACCCGGGCCGGTGGCCCGCCACGCCCGGCAGGGCGAGATCCCCCGGGCGCTCACGCTGCTCATGCTGGCCGGCACCCTGCCGGGGGTGGTCGCCGGGGCGCTGCTGCGGGCCACGGTGCTCGACTCACCGCGCGCGGTGGCCGGCATCATCGCCCTGGTGCTGCTGCCGCTCGGGGTGCTGCTCGTCTCGGGCCGGCCGGCGCCCCCGGTGACCCCGCGCCTGGGAGGCCCGGCGCTCGTGGCCGTCGCCGCGGGGGTCGGGGTGGTGGGCGGCCTGTACGGCATCGGCGGGGGGGCGCTGCTCGCGCCGGCGCTGGTGATGGGCGGGCACGCGATCCGCCGGGCGGCGCCCGCGGCGCTCACGGTGACCCTGGTGACCTCGGTGGCCGGGATCGCGGTGTTCGAGGCGGTCGCGCTCGCCACCGCCGACCCGGACACCGTGGGCCCCGACTGGGCCCTGGGCCTTGCGATGGGCGCCGGCGGCCTGGTGGGCGGCTACCTCGGCGCCCGGTACGGCCGGCGGGTCCCGGAACGGGCGCTCCGGCGGGTGCTCGGCGTGGTCGTGCTGGCCGTCGCCCTTCGCTACGGCGCGGCGCTCGTGTCCTGATCGGGCTCGTCATCGGCCCGCTGCAGGTACTCGGGGGTGGCGATCGCGAGCAGGCCGAGCACCATGAACGCGGCCAGGAGGCTCATCCCGATGATGCGCGAGGCCGGGCCGTCGAACGGGACCATCGCGAAGAACCCGGCCACGAAGCAGGCGAGCGCGACCCAGTGCAGGCGGCGCCTCATGCGACGGGCTCCAGGTCGTCGTCGGCCCGGTCGGCGCCGAGCGGGCGGTAGCTCGGGTCCAGGCGCCCGCCCAGGGCCAGGCGGTAGAGCAGGACCAGCGACGGGATGAGGACGCACAGGCCGACGCCGGCGGCGATGAGCACCGCCGCCAGGGTGGCGTCGTCGGACGCGGCCTGGTCCACCGTGAGCGCGCCGGGCAGGAACTCCGGGGCCTGCGCGAGGGCCCAGGCGCCGATGACCGACCCGACGGCCAGGGCCGCGGTGAGCCGGGCCCACGCCGGCCGGCGCGCCCAGACCAGCGCGATGGTGGCGATGCCCGCGACCCCCGAGAGGATCACCAGGGGCAGGCCGTCGCCGGTCAGGCCGTCGAAGAGCGGCCGGGCGTCGGAGCGCACGACCACCAGGCCGATCAGGGCGACGCTTCCGGCGACCACCCCCGAGAGGGCACCGCGCCACCGGAAGGCGTCGGCCAGGTCCCGCTCCCCGCGGCGGTGGGTGTCGGCGGCCAGGTACACCGCGGCCAGGTGGGCGCCGGTCGCGATCGCGATGAGCCCGATCATGAGCGAGGTCGGGTTGGCCCACGAGGTCACCAGGTCACCGGTCGCGTTGCCCACCGGCACCCGGCCGCTCGCCACCCCGCCCACCACCGCGCCCAGGAAGAACGGGACGATGAGCGATGAGAGCGCGAAGGTGCCGCCGAGCAGGCGCTGCTGGGCCACGGTGCCGGCCTCCCCGCGGAACGCGAAGGCCGCCCCGCGCAGGATGATCCCCACCGCCGCGGCGAAGAGCGCGACGGCGAGCGTGGACATGATCGACCCGAAGGCCACCGAGAACCCGGTCCAGAGGATGACCAGCACGAAGATGAGCCACACGTGGTTGGCCTCCCACACCGGCCCCATGCCCCGGGCGATGGCGTCGCGCACGCCGGCGCCACGCCGGGCGCCCCCGGCGGTGAGGTCCCACAGGCCCGCGCCGAAGTCCGCGCCGCCCAGCACCGCGTACGCGGTGAGGCCGACCAGCAGGAGCACCAGGACCGCGTCGGCCATCAGCCCGCCGCCTCGGGCGGCAGCGGCCGGCGGGCGAGCAGGCGAAGCGCCCAGATCGCCCCGGCGCCCAGGGCCAGGTAGACCGCGATCATCACCCCGAGGCCCACGGGCACGCCGCTCGCCCCGGTCACCGCGTCGGCGGTGCGCATGACCTCGTAGACGATCCACGGCTGGCGGCCGACCTCGGTGGTGATCCAGCCCGAGATGAGCGCGACCACCGCGAGCGGCCCGGCCAGCACCACGGCCCGCAGGAACCACCGCGAGCGGGGCACCCTCCGGCGGAACCACCAGGTGAGCAGGTACCAGGCGGCCAGCATCACCAGGCCGGTCCCGATCATGATCATCGCCTCGAAGGCGTAGCGGACCACGTTCACCGGGGGCTGGTCGTCCACCGGCACCGAGTCCAGGCCGGTGACCACCGCGTTTGGGTCATGGAAGGCCAGGATCGAGAGCAGGTAGGGGATCTCGATGCCGCCGGTGACCTCGCCGTCGGAGTACCACCCGAACAGGTGGAAGGGGGCCTGCGCCTGGGTCTCGCCCAGGCCCTCGAACGCCGCGAGCTTGACCGGCTGGGCCACCGCCACGTGCCGGGCGGCCCAGTCGCCCACGATGAGCTGCACCGGGGAGGCCAGGCAGGCGATGGTGAGCGGGATGAGCATCGCGATGCGCCCGTAGCGGTCGCGGTTGCCGCGCAGCCGGCGGTAGGCGTACAGCCCGGCGACCAGGAAGCCCGAGACCATGATGGCGGCCAGCAGCATGTGCACCAGCGTGTGCCAGAGCGCGTCGTTCAGCAGCGCGTCGACGGGGTCGACGTCGACCACGCGGCCGTCGGCCCCGAGGGTGAAGCCGGTGGGCTGGTTCATCCAGCCGTTCACCGAGATCACGAACAGCGCCCCGAAGACGCCCGCGATGGGGATCGGCAGCCCCGAGAGCAGGTGGGCCCGCGGCGAGAGGCGCTTCCACCCGTACACGTAGATCGTGATGAAGATGGCCTCGAGGAAGAACGCGAAGCCCTCCAGGGCGAACGCGAAGCCGAAGACCTCGCCGAAGGTCGCCATGAAGTTGGGCCAGAGCATCCCGAGCTCGAACGAGAGCACCGTCCCGCTCACCACCCCGACGGCGAACAGCACGATCATCACCTTCGACCAGCGCATGGCGATCGCGCGGTAGATGGGATCGCCGGTCCGCAGGCCCATCCACTCGGTGAACAGCACCATGGCCGGGAAGGCGACCCCGAAGCAGACCAGGATGATGTGGAACCCGAGCGAGATCGCCTGGAGCTGGCGGGCCTGGTCCAGGTAGGCCTGCTCGACGGCGCCGAGCGCGCCCTGCGTGGTCTCGAGCGGGAGCGCGGCAAGGACGGTGGCGGCGCTCACGGGGGCTGTATACAGGGGTTTCGCCGCAGCGAGTGGTGCGGAGGACCCGAAAACGGATGCCCGAAGGTCAGGTCAGCCACCGCAACGCCATCCGCTTCACCCGGGCGATGGCCGGGCGCCCCCTGGTGCGGGTTCTCGCGCCCGAGCCGCGCCTGGGCCCCCAGCGCATCCCCGAGCGGCTGGCCGGCGACCGCATCGAGGTGGTCGAGGCCGCGGGCAAGCACCACCTGTTCCGCTTCGCGAGCGGACGCACCCTGCACTCGCACCTGGTGATGAGCGGCGTCTGGCGCCTGGTCCCGGCCACGCGGCCCATCCCCCCGGGCGGCCTGTGGCTCGCGCTCTCGACCCCGGAGTGGACCGCGGCCCAGTACCGCGGGCCGCTCATGCGGCTGCTGGAGCCCGGGGAGCGGCCGGCGGGGGTGGGGGCGCTCGGGCCGGACCTGCTCGGCGAGGGCGTCGACCCGGCGGCGGCGGCGGCCGACCGCCTGCGACGGGTCGACCCGGGCCGGCAGGTGGGCGACGCGCTGATGGACCAGCGCGTGGTGGCGGGGATCGGCAACGTCTACAAGAGCGAGACCTGCTTCCTGTGCGGCATCGACCCCTGGCGGGCGGTGGGGAGCCTCAGCCCCGAGGAGGCCGCCGCCCTGGGGGCGACCGCGGCGCGCCTGCTCGGCGAGGGGGTGCGGGACGGCGGGCCCATCCGCACCTACCGCCCGCCGCTCGGCGCCCCCCCGCGGGAGCGGACCTGGGTCTACGGCCGGCGCGGGCGCCCGTGCCGGCGGTGCGGGACCCCCGTGCGCTCCCGCGGCCAGGGGGACGCCAACCGCACGACCTACTGGTGCCCCACCTGCCAGAGGTGACGCCGGCCGGGCCCCGGCGACCCGGGCTCAGGCCTTCGGGGTCGCCGGCGCGCCGGCCGCGGCGGGCGCGGCCGGGCGCGGCTTCGGGCGCCGGCGGGTCCTGAGCTCGGCGTTCACCTCGCCGCCGATGATCAGGACCAGCCCGGTGATGTAGAGGAACACCAGGTAGACGACCACCGCGCCGAGGCTCCCGTACACCTTGTTATAGGAGTCGAAGCCGTCGACGTAGAGCCGGAACAGCCTCGTGGCGACGAGCCACCCCCCGGCGGCGACCGCGGCCCCCCACACCACGTGGCGGGCCCGCAGCCGCGGCAGGTTCGGAAGCACCCGGTACATCATCACCAGGAACGCGAAGAAGACCACCAGGCCCACCAGGCTCACCCCCTGGCGCACCAGCTCCTGGGCGGTCGCGCCGAGGCCCGCGTCCTCGATGAGGGTGTCCACCAGCGGCGGGCCGCCGACGAGGGCGACGGTGGCGACCACCGCGAGCAGGCTGGAGATGCCGGCGAAGGCGATGTTGGCGACCTTGCCCTTGAGCCAGGGCCGCCCGTCGACGCCGTAGGCCTCGTCGAGGCCCTGCGCGATGGTGCCCATGACGTTGCCGGTCAGGTACAGGCCGCCGAGCACGCCGACGACCAGGAACAGGGTGGCCTGCTGGGTGTTGGCCGAGGCCTCGCGCAGCCCGGAGCGCAGGAGGCTCGCCACGTCGGCCGGGATGGCGTCGCCGATCCCGTCGACCAGCTCGTCGTACTGCGACGGCGACCCGGCCAGGCCCGCGACCGAGACCAGCACGAACAGGAACGGGATGGTGGCCAGGAAGGCGTTGTAGGCGAACTGCCCCGCACGCCCGGTCGCGCCGTGCTGCCACGCCCGGTCGAACACCGCACGACCCAGGCTGAAGCCCCCCCGGGCCACCTGCCTGGCGCCCGCCGCGGCGCGCGCGGCGCTGATGGGGCGCTGCGGGCGGGCCGGGCGCACGTCCCCGCCGGGCGCCCTACTTGGACTGCGAGAGGAGGACCGCCAGGTCGGCGTAGCTCAGGCCGTCGGCGCTCTCGGGCAGCCCGAGGTCGTGCTTGATGGCCTCGGAGAGCTGGCGGGCACGGTCGAGCACGGACTTGTGGACCGGCTGCCCGGGAGCCGTGTCGGCGATCCGCTTGGCCTCGTTGCGCAGCTGGTTGAGGTCCGCCGCCGGCGAGTTGAAGACCGGCTTGGGCGGCGGCGTCCAGGTGGGGGTGTCGGAGCTCATGGGCCGGGACGCTACTCCGCGTGCGCCCCGCGCGCGGCCGTACGGCGCATGAGCTCGTCCTGGCTGTTCAGGGGCTCGGCCCCGGGCGCGGGCGCGACCCTGGCCCACTCCCCGTCGGGGGCGAGCTCCCACGCGAGGGCGGTGTCGGCCAGCATCACCTCGAGCATCCCGGCGAGCTCCTCGACGGCGACCGGGTCCTCCACCGGGCTGATGAGCTCCACGCGGTTGTCCAGGTTGCGGGGCATCATGTCGGCCGAGCCGAGGAACACCCGGCGCTCGTCCCCGCGCTGGAAGAGCAGGATGCGCGCGTGCTCGAGGAACCGGCCGACGATGGACACGACCCGGATGTTCTCGCTCACCCCGGGCACCCCGGCCCGCAGGCCGCAGACCCCGCGCACCACCAGGTCCACCGGCACGCCGGCCTGCGAGGCGCGGTAGAGCGCCCGGATGACCGCGCCGTCGATGACCGCGTTCAGCTTCATCACGATGCGGCCGGGGACCCCGGCCCGGTGGCCCTCGACGACCCGGTCGATCTCGCCCACCACCCCGCGCCGCAGGCCCTCGGGCGCGACCAGCGCCCGGCGGTAGTCCGGGGTCCGGGCGAAGCCGGTGAGGTAGTTGAACAGGTCGGCGACGTCCTCGGTCAGGTCGGCGCCGGTGGTGAACAGCCCGAGGTCGGTGTAGAGCCGGGCGGTGGTGGGGTGGTAGTTCCCGGTCCCGATGTGGACGTACCGGCGCGCGGTCTCGCCCTCGCGGCGGACCACCAGGCACAGCTTGGCGTGCGTCTTCAGGCCCGGGAGGCCATAGACCACGTGCACCCCGGCGCGCTCGAGCGCCTTGGCCCACTGGATGTTGCGCTCCTCGTCGAACCGGGCCTTGAGCTCGACCAGGCACACCGTGGTCTTGCCCTGCTCCGCGGCGCTGATGAGGGCGGGCACGATCGGGGTGTCGCCGCTCGTGCGGTAGAGCGTCTGCTTGATGGCCAGGACGTCGGGGTCGGCCGTCGCCTGCTCCACGAACCGGGCGACGCTGGTGTCGAAGTCGTCGTAGGGGTGGTGGACCAGGATGTCGCCGCCGCGGATGGCCGCGAAGATGTCGGCCTCCCCGCGCAGCCGCGGGTGCGTGCGCGGCTCCCAGGGCCGCTCCTTGAGGTCGGGGCGGTCCAGCGCATAGAGCTGCCACAGGTCGGTGAAGTCGAGCACCTCGTCGATCGCGTAGACCTCGCGCTCCGGCACCCCGAGCGACTCCCGCAGCTCGCGCACCATCGCCCCGGGGGCCCGGGCCTCCACCTCCAGGCGCACCGGCTCGCCGAACCGGCGCCGGCGCACCTGCGCCTCGACCGCGCCGAGCAGGTCGTCCGCCTCGTCGGAGATCTCGAAGTCCGCGTCGCGGGTCACCCGGAAGAGCGCGGTGCGGGTGATCTCCATGCCCGGGAACACCCGGTCGAGGTTGGCCGCGATGACCTGCTCGAGCGGCACCAGCACGTCGCCCGCGCGCAGGAGCCGCGGCAGCATCCGCGGGACCTTGACCCGGGCGAAGCGCGCCTCGCCGCTCGCCGGATCGCGCACGGTGAGCCCCAGGTTGAGCGAGAGCCCGGAGATGTACGGGAAGGGCAGGCCGGGCCCGACCGCGAGCGGCGTGAGCACCGGGAAGACCTCGCGCTCGAAGCGCCGCCGCAGGTCGTGCGCGGCCGCCTCGGGCAGGTCGTCGGCCCGCCGGATGACGATCCCCTCCGCGGCGAGCGCCGGGCGCACCACCTCGCTCCAGATGCGCCCCTGCTCGGCCACCATCGCCTGGGTGCGCTCCCGGACCAGCTCCAGCACCCGCTCCCGGGCGAGCTGGTCGGGGGTGGAGGGCTTGCGCCCGGCCTCCAGCGCGTCGAGCACGCTGGCCACCCGCACCATGAAGAACTCATCCAGGTTCGAGGAGGTGATCGCCAGGAACTTGCAGCGCTCGAGCAGCGGCATGGCCGGGTCGCC
>JALOLS010000120.1 GCA_025455865.1 Thermoleophilia bacterium | reverse complement strand
GAGATCGCCCGCCGCTGCGGCGGCCCGGCCATCCAGATCGACTGCCGCGGCCTCGACCGCATCTCCCGCGGCTTCTGCGTCGGGATGTTCCGGACCCTGGGCCGGCAGCTCCGGGGCCGGCAGGCGCCCACCCGGGTGCGGGTGGTCGCGCTGCCCCGGGGCCTGCGGCCGGTGGCCGAGGCGGCCCTGCTGCTCCGGGAGCGGGAGGACGACGACGCGCTCCCCTGAGCCCACCCCGGGCCAGCTCATCCTGGAGCGGCCGGACCTGGTGCCCGGCGAGCAGGTGCGCTTCCGCGACGAGGGCGGGTGGCGGTTCGGGACCCTGATCGGGATGGAGGGGGGCCACGCCCTGGTGAGGGTGGGCCGGGCCGGCGAGCGGGTGCGGGTGCCCGCGGCCGCCGTGCGGCCCTGGCCGCCGCCCCGGGGCTGAGCCGGGTCAGGGCCCGGGCGAGGCCTCCCGGGCCGCGGCGACGGCCGCGGCGAGGCCGGCCACGTCGTCGGCCCCCACCGCCACCCGGCGGGCGGACCAGCGGAAGGGTGCGCGCACGTCGAGCGGCTCGGCGAGGTCGATGACCACGGCCGGCCCCGGCGCGCCGATGAACCCGACGAGCCGCCCCCGCCCGATCCGCGCGCCCACGCCGCCCCACCAGGGCCAGTGCATGACGCTGATGCGCTCGATCAGGGGCACCGGCACCTCGGCGTGCCCGATCCAGCCGAGGTCCACGCGCACCACGTCCGGATCCACCCGCGCCTCGAGCGGGGCCCGGGTGAACAGGACGAGCAGCGGGCGCGACCACCAGCGGGTGCGCAGGGGGAACGTCTCGGCCATCGGCACCGCAGCGTGGCAGAGCCGCGACGCCTCGCGCCGGGGCACGGCTCCCGCGGGCGTATCATCAGGAGGCGACAGGCGTCCTCGGGCGGAGGTCCACGGTGGCACGTCGCTGGTACGGGCGGGACAGCGGGCTGAGCGCCCGCATGGGGCTCACGATGTTCCTGCTCGGGGCGATCTACGTCGCCTTCATCGCGGTCCTGATCGCGGTCGGGCTCTCGGCGGTGCTGATCCTGGTCATCGCCGCGCTCTTCATGCTGGTGCAGCTGTTCTTCTCGGACAAGCTCGCGCTGGCGTCCATGCGTGCGCGGGTGACGACCCCCGAGGAGTACCCGGAGCTGCACGCGATGGTCGAGCGGCTGTGCCAGCTCTCGGACCTGCCCAAGCCCAAGGTGGCGGTGGCCGACACCGACATGCCCAACGCCTTCGCCGCCGGCCGCTCGCAGAAGGCCGCGACCGTCTGCGTGACCACCGGGATCATGAGCCGCCTGGAGCCGCGCGAGCTCGAGGGCGTGCTGGCCCACGAGCTGGCCCACGTGGCCAACCGCGACGTGATCGTGATGACCGTCGCCTCGTTCCTGGCCACCGTCGCCGGCCTGGTCATCCGCTTCGGCGCCTACAGCGGGATGGTGGGCGGCGGGCGGCGCGACGGCGACAACACCGTCGCGGTGTTCTTCCTGGTGCTGCTGGTCTCCATCGTGGTCTACGCCCTGAGCTTCCTGCTGCTGCGCGCCCTCTCGCGCTACCGCGAGTACGCGGCCGACCGCGGGGCGGCCATCATGACCGGCGCGCCGGCGCAGCTCGCGAGCGCGCTCACCAAGATCAGCGGCGCGATGTCCCGCATCCCCACCAAGGACCTGCGCGCGGCCGAGGGCATGAACGCCTTCTTCATCATGCCGGCGGTCGCCAAGGGCTTCTCGCTGTCCAGCCTGTTCGCGACCCACCCGCCGGCCGAGAAGCGCATCGCCCGGCTCATGGCCATGCAGGCGCAGATCGACTCCGGCGCCCGCGAGTCGCTCTAGCCGGGTGGGCCTGTTCGACATCCTGCGCGGCCAGCGGACGCCCAAGCGGGCGAACCTCGACCGCCTGTTCGCGATGACCACGGCCTACGACACGATCACCGTGAACCTGGGCATGACGCCGGTGCCCAAGGCCGCGGTGTGCTTCAAGCCGGTCGAGGCCGGGGCCTTCGCGGAGCTCCTGCGCGACCTGGACCAGCTCCTTGAGCTGGCCGGCAAGGGCAGCGGGACGACGGTCGAGCAGCACACCGACGACTTCGGCTTCCGCTGGGTCGTGCTGGGCGACGAGCACTTCGAGGACCTGGTGACCACCACGCACCTGGTCAACCAGACCATCGAGGAGCGCGGGTTCAGCGAGCAGCTCCTGTGCTCGGTCTTCGCCTTCCGGGACCCGCAGTCGGGCGGCGGGCCGCTCTACTTCGTCTACTCCTACAAGCGCGGCACCTACTACCCGTTCGCCCCGCGGGGGGACCAGCGGCGCGACAACGCGGCCGAGCTCCGGCTGCAGGCGTCGCTGCAGCGTGAGCTGCCCATCGAGCCCGAGCTCGAGCGCTGGTACGCCATCTGGGGCGTGCCGCTCTGAGCGAGGACGGGTGGGTGGACGCCGACGAGGGCGCCCGCCGCAGCCCGGTGACCCACGCCGAGGTGATCGCATCCCACGCCTGGGCCACCGAGGTGGTCGCGGCGGTCGGGCGGCTGGCCGAGCAGGCCGCGGAGCTGGCGGGGGCCCTCCCGCCCTCCCGGGGCGGGCTGGACGAGCTCGACCCGCTCGTCGTGCTCCGGCGCCAGGCCGAGGCCCTGCCCGGGGCGGCCCGCCGGGCGGCCGCCGCGCTGGCCGCGTGCCCGATGGACAACCCGGTCTACGTGGGCAACCTCGCCGCGTTCGGGCGGCGCTTCACGGCCTGACCGACCCCGGGCTCAGCCCGGGATGAGGCCCTCCTCGCCCAGGAGCTCGCGGGCCTCCTCGAGCGTCACGTCGGGTCCGGGCAGGACCGCGTCGGAGGGGGTGAGCTCCTCGGGCGGGAGCTCCTGACCGTGGGCGCGCACCGCCGCCGCGAGCTGCTCCAGGGCGGCGTGGAAGGCCGCCTCGTCGCCCGCCGCCGCCGCGGTCTCGAGCTGGTGGTCGATCGCGTTCAGGGCGGCGAAGGCCGCCTCGGGCATCCGGTACTGGCCCTCGCCGACGATCCGCACGATCACGGGCGCGGGCCCTCCCCGGCGTCGGCCGGCGGCGGATCGGCCGGCGCGGGGGCGTCGGCCGCGGGGGAGGCGGTGGCCGGGATCTGGGCCGCCGGGGCGGTGCCCTGGCCCAGCTCGGCCTTGAGCGCGGCGAGCTCGGAGTCCACGCCGCTGGTGGCGGCGATCTGGGCGAGCTCGCGGTCGATGTCGTCGCCCGTCGTGTGGGAGAGGTCGTTGAGCGCCCCCGACTCGAGCAGCTCGTCGATGGCGCCGGCCCGGGCGCGCATGTTCTCGACCTTGTTCTGCGCGCGGTCCATGGCCATGCCCACGTCGGCCATGTCCTCGCTGATCCCGGACACCGCCTCGCCGATCTTGGCCTGCGCCTCGGCCGCGGTGTACTGGGCCTTGATCGTCTCCTTCTGGGTGCGGAAGGCCTCGACCTTGGCGGTCAGCTTCTGCTCGGCGAGCACCAGCTTGTCCTGCTCGCCCTGGAGCTGCGCCTTCTGGGCGTCCAGGTCCTGCAGCTGCGCCTGCACGCCCTTCTTGCGCTCCAGGGCGGTGCGGGCGAGGTCCTCGCGGCCGGCGGCGAGCGCCTGGCGGGCCTGGGTGTCGAGCTTGGTCACGCTCTGCTCGAGCTTGGCCGCCTGCAGCTCGATGCGCTTCTTGGAGGTGGCCACGTCGGCCACGCCCCGGCGCACCTTCTGGAGCATCTCGAGCTGCTTCTCGTAGGAGTAGTCGAGGGTCTCGCGCGGGTCCTCGGCCTTGTCGAGCGCCTTGCTCGCCTTGGCCTTCACGATCGTGTTGAAGCGGCTGAACAGGCCCAAGGATCCTCCCTCGCCTCGGCCGGGGACCGGCCCGAGGATACCAGCGGTCGCCGGCCTACCGGCGCCTGGCCGCCGCCGCCGGCACCCGGAGGGCCGCGGTGGTGAGGGACACCCCGCCGGCCGAGGTCAGCCCCAGGCGCACCTGGTACCGGCCCGGGGCCAGGCGCGGCACCGGGATGACCACCTGACGGACCCCGGGCTGCAGGGGGCGGGTGACCGCGCGGCCGGTGGAGCGGAGCACCACCCGGCGCGGCCGCGCCTGCTCGGTGCGGGAGAAGACCTGGGCGCGCACCCGGGCGGGGGCGGTGAGCGCGAAGCGCACCACCACCCGCCGGCCGGACAGCCGGGCGGTCGGGCGCAGGGCCCGGGCGGCGGCCGGGCCGGCGGCGCCCGGCGCGAGCACCCGGGTGAGCGACCGCGTGAGCACCGCGGTGTTGCCGGCGCCGTCGCGGGCGCTCACCCGCACCTGGCTCGCGCCGACCGGGATGGTCACGTCGGTGCTGAACGCGCCGCCCGCCCCGATGCGCACCGGGCGGCCGTTCACCTGCACGCCGACCACGCCGGCGGGGTCGCCCGCCGTCCCCGACACCGTCACCTGGGCATCGCCGGTCGCCCCCTCGGCCGGGCCGGCCAGGGCGATGGCCGGGCCGGCGGCGTCGGTCGGCGGGATCTCCTTGAGGAAGGCGTCCGGGCGCGCGTTGACGTCGGCCCCGGGGATGAGCGGGCGGCCCGGGGTGTCGTCGTAGGTGAAGGCCACCGCCCCGCCGTCCGCGGCGACGGCCGGGACGTCGGCGTCGTTCAGGCCCTGCCCGCCGTCGGCCCGCTCCGACGCCCGGATGGTCTGCCGGGCGGGGATCGTGCGCACGTAGACGTCCTGCGCCCCGGCGTTCTGGTCGGCCGGGGTGAGGGTGGTCGCGGTGGAGCGGAACGCGACCCGCGTGCCGTCGGCGCTGATGCGGCCGCGCTGGCCGCCCTGGTCGGCGCCCGCGTCCGTCCCGGCGCGGGCGCTCACCAGCACGGCCGCGCCGGTCGCCAGGTCGCGCCGGTAGACGTCGACCACGGCGTTGGTGTCGGCCACCGGGTCCAGCCGGTCGGGGGTGTCGAAGACCACGAAGCGCCCGTCGCCCGACAGGTCGGGCATCCCGCCCCCGCCGGCGCCGGCGCCCACCGCGCTCGCCGCCTGGGTGGTCCCCGCGGCCAGGTCGCGCACGACCACGTCGTTCGCCGCGTTCTGGTCGCCCGGCACCAGGTCGTCCGCGGCGACCACCGCCTCGAAGGCGACCACGCGGCCGTCGGCGCTGATCGCGGGCCGCTCGGTGGCCCCCGCCGCCTGCTGCCCGGCGCCGGATCGGGCCGCGAGCACGGTGGTGCCGGCGGCCAGGTCGCGCACCACCACGTCGCCGGTCGCGCCGTTCTGGTCCCCGCCGGCGATCAGGTTGGTCGCCTGCCCGGTGGTGAACGCCACGCGCGTGCCGTCGAACGACACGTCGGGGTCGCCGCCCACCGCCGCGTTCGCCTGCCCCTGCGGACCGGTCGAGACCAGGGCGACCGCGCCGGTCGCGAGGTCCTTGCGGAAGACGTCCCGCTGGGCGCCGTTGGCGTCGGGGGCGAGGTTGGTGGCCGCGGTGGCGAACACCACGAAGCGCCCGTCGCCCGAGATGGCGAAGAGCGGGTTGGCCACGTCCTGCCCGTCGACCGCGGCGTTCGCGGGCTCGCCGGCGGGCGAGGCCGAGGCCAGGACGGTCGTGCCCGCGACCCGGTCGCGCACGAAGACCTGCCGGTTGCCCCCGGTGGGCACCCCGGTGAGCGGTGCGGCGGAGGTGAAGGCGACCAGGCGCCCGTCGGCCGCGAGCGCGGACGCCTCGGCCGGCGCCGTCCCGGGCAGCCCGGCCGGGCCGACGCTCACCAGGGAGAGGTCGCCCGGCGCCGCGAGGGCGGCGGGCACGGCGGCGGCGGCGGCGGCGACGGCGACCGCCAGCCGGCGGCGGGCGCGCGGGGTCAGGACGCCGGGTGCGCGGTGTCGGCGAGCGCGGCGCAGACGCCCAGGGCCACCCGGTAGCCCGCGTCGCTCTCGCGGCCGGTCATCACGACCACCCCGCCCTCGTCGCCGCGGATGCCGACGAGCCGCCGCGGCGTGTCGGCCACCACCACCAGGGGGCGGGGCAGGTCGCCGAGGCGCGGCCAGTCCAGGGACGGGTCGCGGGCGTCCAGCATCGTGACGTCGCAGCGGCCGTCGGGCACGGCGGAAGCGATCACGTCGTGGCCCAGGCGGCGCACCACGCGCTCGAGCCCCGCCCGCCCGGGCGTGTCGGGACCGACCACCATGACCGTGAGCGGGCGCACAGGCCTCCTCGTGGACCCGCGCGGGCCCGGGACGCGACGACAGGGCCCTTATACCAGCGGTATCCGCCGCGGTCATCCCCGCGGGGCGTGCCGCGGGAACCTCGGGCGGCGGCGGCACGCGCGGCCGGGGGGAGGATGCGCCCGTGCCCCGCCCCCCCGCCGCCCTCGCGATCATCGCGCTCGCGCTCCTCGCGCTGGCCGGGGCGGGCTGCGGCGGCGCCGGCGCCCCGGTCACCACCACCGGCGGCGGCGGCACGGCCGGGCCCGCCGAGGTGCGGGTGTGGTTCGCCGCCCCCGGCGGGGAGCGCCTGGTGGCCGAGACGCGCGAGGCCCCGGCCGGTGCCGCCCCGCTCGCCGCCGCCATGGCCGCCCTGGCCGACGGGCCGCGCCGGCGGGACCTGGTGCCCGCCCTGCCGCCCGGCACCCGCGTGCTCGCGACCTCGCTCGGCGAGGGCACCGCCACGGTGGACCTCTCCGGCGCGTTCGCGGCCGGCTACGCCGCCGGCGCGGCCGGTGAGCTCGCCCAGATCGCGCCGCTGGTCGTCACCGCGACGGCCGTCCCCGGCGCCGAGCGGGTCCTGGTGCTGGTCGACGGCGCCGCCCCGGACGTGCCCGGGGCGCAGTTCGACCTGTCCGCCCCCCTCAGGAGGGCGGACCTGCCGGCGGGGATGCGCGGATGAGGCTCCGCACGCTCCTGGCCGCCGCCGCGCTGCTCGCCGGGTCGGCCGGCGCCGCGGCCGCGGCGCTGCCGCTCGTCGCCATCGACCCCGGCCACGGCGGGGCCGACTCCGGCGCGGTCGGCGTGCTCCCGGCCGGGACCCCGAGCGGCCTGCCGCCGCGCGCCGACGCGCGCGGGCGCACCCTCATCTATGAGAAGGACGTCACCCTCGACATCGCCCGGCGCCTCGACGCCTGGCTGCGGGCCCGGGCCTTCCCGACGGTCATGACCCGCACCCAGGACCTCGCGGGCGGCGACCGGCCCTACACCTCCCAGATCGCCGACCTCAGGGCCCGGGTGGACGTGGCCAACCGCGCCGGCGCCGACCTGTTCGTGTCCATCCACGAGAACGCGCTCTCGGCCACGTCGTCGGGCACTGAGACGTATCACTTCTACTACGCCGGGGCGGCCGCGCGGTCGCTGGCGGTGGCCGTGCACCAGGAGGTGGTCGTCCGCCTGGGCCTGCCGGACCGCGGCGTCAAGCAGGCCGGCTTCTACGTGCTCAAGAACACCGTGATGCCGGCCATCCTGCTGGAGGGGGCCTTCCTCTCGAACCCCGCCGAGGCCGCGCTGCTCGCCCGGCCCGACGTGCGCCAGCGGATCGCCGAGGGGGTGGGCGCCGGCATCGTGCGCCACCAGCAGGGGATTCGCACTCCGCCCACCGGCTACGGCCCGCCGCCCCGGCCGGCGCCGCTGGTCATCCGCTACTGGGTGACCGCGGGCATGTTCAAGAGCCGCGGGCAGGCCCGGGCCCGGGTGGCCGCGCTCACCCGCAGGCGCGTGGAGGCGGTCATCCGCTCACGCTGGTCGCCGCGCCTGCGCCGCACGATGTTCTACGTGGTCACCGGTCAGTACGTGTTCCTCCAGAGCGCGCGGACCGACCGCGCGAAGGTCCGCGCCCTGCGCTTCCCGGCCCGGATCATCGGGGCGCCCGCGCGCCGGTAGCCTCCCGGGCGATGCCGGTGCCGGTCCCCGACGCGCTCGAGGTCGTCTCCCTCGCCGACGACCCC
>JALOLS010000033.1 GCA_025455865.1 Thermoleophilia bacterium | reverse complement strand
CGGGCACGGCACCCGCCCCGGTCGCACCGAAGTAGACGGCGGCCCCGCCCCACGCCACGGCCATGCCCTGGAAGTAGAGGTTCGAGTTGGCGTACGCGCGCCGGCGCTCCTCGGCGTAGCGCTTCTGCTCCGGGGTGTACCGCGGAGGGCAGGCCTGGCTGGACTGCTTGGCC
Organism: Thermoleophilia bacterium; assembly: GCA_025455865.1. Lineage (GTDB taxonomy): Bacteria > Actinomycetota > Thermoleophilia > Miltoncostaeales > Miltoncostaeaceae > JALOLS01. Next base: position 25,457 of record JALOLS010000033.1, on the reverse strand, counting down.
TCGGCGGTCTTGGCCGAGGCGCACGTGCGCGTCGCGGTGAACCCCCCGCGCTGACCCAGGGTGTCGCTCCAGGTCCCGGACATGGTCTGTCCGTCGGCGGAGATCGTGCCGGTCCAGGTCGCCGTGTAGGCGGTGATGGTGTAGGGGTTGACCGCGGTGAAGCCGAGGCCGTCGACCGTGTAGGTGACCGTGCCGAACCTGCCTCCATCCGGGTAGGTGGTGTCGCCGGAGAACACGCCGCCGGTGGTGGTGCCCGTGGTCAGCACGTGCACCTGGTCGGCCAGCGCGGTGCCGGCCCCGGCGGGCTGGAAGCGCCAGGCGCCCCGGATGTCGACGTCGGCCGCCCCCCAGGCGGCGGCCGGCAGCGCGAGGAGCACGCCGGCGAGGAGCACGCCGACGACGGATCGGGGGCGGACCATCCGGCCACCGGGCTCGACGCGGCCCCGACCGCAGGGGACCGTGAGGGTGGTGGGGCCCGCGGGCCTGGCCCGGGTCGTGCGGCGGGCCGGCGGGCCGGCGAGGGGGAGTCGGGGGATCGGCATCTCGTGCTCCGGGGAGGGTGTGGTGCCGCGACCATCCCCCTCGCCCGTCCCACGAACGTCCCACCGGTGGCGCAGGGCGCGGCGGGCGCACGGGCGGGCCCGTGGGAGCGCCCGGGCGACGGGCGGGTCCGGGAACGAGGCTCGGCGGCCGGGAGTGTCGGGCGACTTCCTGGACAGGCCCCTAGTCTCCCGGCCCCATGGTCCGCCCCGAACCCCACCCCGGCCTGCGCGGCCGCTCGGTGCTCACCCTGATGCACCACCCCTCCGACACGATCGGCGCGGTGCTCGACCTGGCCGACGCGCTCAAGCGGGAGCCGGTCTGGCCGGCGTGGCTCGCCGGGCGCACGGTGGCGATGATCTTCGAGAAGCCCTCCACGCGCACGCGCGTGTCGTTCGAGGCGGCGATCGCCCGGCTGGGCGGTCATCCCATCGCCCTCTCGGGTCGCGACATGCAGCTCGGGCGGGGCGAGACGATCGAGGACACCGCCAAGGTGCTCTCGCGGTTCGTGGACGCCATCGTGATCCGCACCGGGGCACATGCGTCCATCGAGGAGCTCAGCCGCCACGCCGACGTGCCGGTGGTGAACGCCCTCACCCACGCCCACCACCCCTGCCAGGCCCTGGCCGACGCCCAGACCCTGCGCGAGCGCTTCGGGTCGCTGGAGGGCCTGCCGGTGGCCTACGTCGGCGACGGCAACAACTGCTGCGCGTCGCTGATGATCGTGGGTGCCCACACCGGCATGCACGTGACCTGCGGCTGCCCCGAGGGCTACCTGCCCGACCCGGACATCACCGCCTGGTGCGCCGCGACCGCCGAGGCCAACGGCGGGTCGGTGCGGGTGGTGCAGGACCCCGTCGAGGCCGTCGCCGGCGCCCGGGGCGTCTACACCGACGTGTGGGTGTCGATGGGCGACGAGGAGCAGGAGGCCGAGCGGATCGGCGTCTTCTCCCCCTACCGGGTGGACGACGCCCTCATGGGGAAGGCCGCTCCGGACGCCGTGGCGCTCCACCCCCTGCCCGCCCACGACGGGCTCGAGATCACCCGCAGCGTGCTGCACGGGCCCCGCTCGGCGGCCTGGGACGAGGCGGAGAACCGCATGCACGCCCAGGCGGCGCTGCTCACGCACCTGCTCGGGTAGCCGCGCGGGTCGGGGGGTCCGCCCGTGCTGCCGCTGAAGGACGACAACCCCACCCGGCGCCTGCCGGTGCTGACCATCGCGCTGATCGTCGTGAACACGGTGGTCTACGTGACGCAGTGGGTGCGTCCGGAGGACGGCAACGTCGAGGATTCCGAGCAGGCCTTCGCGTGCCGCTGGGGCCTCATCCCCGATGCGCTGTTCCACGGCCGGGACACCGGCCTGCAGGACCTGTGCACGCAACTGAACACCGATCAGGACCGGTTCCTGACCGTGTTCACGAGTCAGTTCCTGCACGGGTCATGGCTGCACCTGGCGGGCAACATGCTGTTCCTGTGGGTGTTCGGGAACAACATCGAGGATCGCCTCGGCCGCGTGCGGTTCCTGCCCTTCTACCTGGTGTGCGGCGCCATCGCGGGCGTCGTGCAGTCGGTCATCGACACCGGGAGCGACGTGCCGCTGATCGGCGCGTCGGGCGCCATCGCGGGCGTCCTCGGGGCCTACATCGTGCTCTATCCGCACGCACGGGTGTGGACGCTCGTGATGTTCATCCCGCTGCGCATCCCGGCGTGGATGGTGCTCGGCCTGTGGTTCGTGTTCCAGTTCCTGTACGCCGGCGGGCAGGCCGAGGGCGGCGGGGGCGTGGCCTGGGTGGCCCACCTGGGCGGGTTCGTCGCCGGCATGCTGCTCATCAAGCCGTTCCTGGTCGGCCGGCCCGAGCCCCCGCCCCGCCGGCCGCCGCCCCCCACCGTGCCCGCCGGCGGCTGGGGATGAGCCCCTGGTGGCGCCGGGACCGCGACCGCCCCCGGCCGGTGCCCTGGGTGCGGGTGGTCATCGCCCGCCACCAGCCCGAGGCCGAGATGCTCGCCGGCATCCTCGCCGACCACGGCATCCCCTCCTACGTGCGGCGCAACATGGGGGTGGACGTCCCCGACATGCTGGCCGGGGGGCCGCGCGAGCTCATGGTGCCCGCCGACCGCGCCCTGGAGGCGCACGCCCTGCTGGACCCCCTGCCCCCCGACGAGGAGGAGACCCCCGAGTGACCGAGATCCCCGTGGAGGTCGGCATCACCAGCTTCGCCGAGACCACCCCCGACCCGGCCACCGGCGCGGTCACCGGGCACGGGGTGCGCCTGCGCGAGGTGATCGAGGAGATCGTCCTGGCCGACCAGACCGGCCTGGACGTCTACGGCCTGGGCGAGCACCACCGGCCCGACTTCGCGGCCTCGGCGCCCGCGGTGGTGCTGGCCGGCGCGGCCACCCGCACGTCGCGCATCCGGCTCTCGAGCGCGGTCAGCGTGCTGTCCTCCGACGACCCGGTGCGGGTCTTCCAGCAGTTCGCCACCCTCGACCTCATCTCCGGGGGGCGGGCCGAGATCATGGCCGGCCGCGGGTCCTTCATCGAGTCGTTCCCGCTCTTCGGCTACGCGCTGGAGGACTACGAGGAGCTGTTCGCCGAGAAGCTCGAGCTGCTGCTGGCGATCCGCGAGCGGGAGCGGGTGACCTGGTCGGGCCGCCACCGGGCGCCGATCGAGGACCGGGGCGTGTACCCGCGCCCCGCGCAGGACCCGCTCCCGGTCTGGGTGGCGGTGGGCGGCACCCCGCGGAGCGTGGTGCGCGCCGGCCTGCTCGGGCTCCCCCTCGCGCTCGCGATCATCGGCGGCCAGCCCGAGCGCTTCGCCCCGCTGGTCGCCCTGTACCGGGACGCCGCGCGCCAGGGCGGCCACGATCCCGAGGCGCTCCCGACCGGGGTCCACGTGCACGGCTGGATCGCGGAGACCTCCCAGCGGGCGAGCGAGGAGTTCTACGGGCCCTACGCATACGTGATGTCGATGATCGGCCGCGAGCGGGGCTGGCCGCCCTTCACCCGGGCGGCGTACGAGGCCGCGCTCGGGCCGGGCGGGCACCTGGCCGTCGGGAGCGCCGAGCAGGTCGCCGAGAAGCTCCTGGCCCAGATGGAGGTGCTCGGCCACCGGCGGGTGCTGCTGCACCTGCCGGTCGGGACCATGCCGCACGACCGCGTGATGCAGGCCATCGAGAGGCTCGGCGCCGAGGTCGCCCCGGTGCTCCGCCGCGAGGGGGGCCGTCCCGCACGCGCCGCCTGACGGGCGCGGGTGCGCAACACTCACCCGATGCCCGATCTCCCGCGCTTCGCCTCCGCCGTCTCGACCCTGCCCTCCCCCGCCGCCGCGGCCGGGGAGGCCGCCCGCGCGGCCCGGGACCAGCTCGCCGGCGCCCCCTGCGACCTGTGCGTGGTCTTCGCCACGCCCGACCTCATGGGCGAGGCCGGCGTGCTGGTCGACGCCCTCCACGCCGCGCTCGCCCCGGCGCACCTCATCGGCTGCACGGCCGAGGCGGTCATCGGCGCCGGGCGGGAGATCGAGCAGGCCCCCGGGCTGAGCGTCTGGGCCGCCCACCTGCCCGGCGCGGCGATCGAGACCTTCCACCTGGTCGCCGAGCGCGACGACGACGGCCTGCACGTGATGGGCTGGCCGCTCGAGCTCGACCCGGCGGCGCCCGCCGTGATCGGGGTCGACAGCCCGGTGGTGCTCCTGGCCGACCCGTTCACCTTCCCCGCCGACGAGCTCCTGCACCGGGTGAACGAGGCGGGCCGCCTGCAGGTGGTCGGCGGCATGGCGTCCGGGGGCCGCGGGCCCGGCGGGCACCGCCTGCTGCTCGGGCGCGACGTGCACGTGGAGGGGGCGGTCGGCGTCGGGGTGCGCGGCGCCGGCGCCCGCCTGGTGGTCTCGCAGGGCTGCCGGCCGATCGGCCCCGAGATGGTGATCACCGCCGGGCGCGGATCGGTCGTCACCGAGCTCGCCGGCCGGCCCGCCCTGGAGAAGCTGAAGGAGGTGCTCGTCGAGCTCCCCGAGGAGGACCGGGCGCTGGCCGAGCAGGGCCTGCTCGCCGGCCTGGTCATCGACGAGAACCGCCCCGACTACGTCCGCGGCGACTTCCTGATCCGGGGCATCCTGGGCGGCGACCCGGACAACGGCGCCATCGTGGTGGGCGAGCGGGTGCGGGTGGGCCAGACCATGCGCCTGCAGGTCCGCGACGCCGCGACGGCCGGCGAGGACCTCGGCGAGGCGCTCGCCGGCGCCCGGGCGGGGCTCGGCCCCGCGGGCGGCGGGCTGGTCTTCAGCTGCAACGGCCGGGGCACCCGCATGTTCTCGGCGCCCGACCACGACGCCGGCGCCATCGAGTCGGCGCTCGGCCCGGTGCCCACGGCCGGGTTCTTCTGCAACGGTGAGATCGGCCCGGTCGGCGGACGCAACTTCCTGCACGGATTCACCGCCACGATGGTGTTCTTCCCGGCCACGACACCACCTGCGGACTGACATAACTCCCGCACGCCGCGGGCCGCTGGTGTGACGTCGATTCCGGAACGATCGGTCGGTGTTCACTTACGCCGCCATGTATGGAACGATCACCCGCACGCGGCGCTACAGATCAGTCGCGGCCCCCATCTGCGAACACCGGGAGTGACATGACCGACGAGGTCGAGGACCAGGGCACCGGGCGCGGGCGCATCGGCCTGGAGATCTACGAGGAGGTCGAGCGCATGACGGCCGAGGGCGGCATCAGCCGCACCGAGGCCTTCCAGCGGATCAGCGACAGCACCGGCCGCCGGCCGGGCACGGTGGCCGCCAACTACTACCGCATCGCCCGCCAGCGCGGCGGCGAGGGCCTGCAACCGCGCAACCGCCGCGGCCCGGCCCGCGGGCGCCGGCGCCGGGCCGGGTCGGGCGGGGACGCCGACGCGGTCATCCAGCGCGCGATGGGCGCCCTGGAGGAGCTCGCCGAGGTCGTGCGCCGCCAGGACGCCGAGCTCACCCGCCTGCGCGAGCAGGGCGAGCAGCTCGAGAAGTTCCGCAAGTGGATGCTGAAGAACGCCTGAACCGGTGAGCCGTCGCGCCGGGGCCTTCGCCCCGGCGCCGCTCCCGTAGGCTGCAGGGCGGTGCGCGCGACCGACTTCGTCCTGCAGACGGTGGCCCGCGAGGGTGTGGGGCATGCGTTCCTGGTGCCCGGGGGGCTCATCGACCCGTTCATGCCGGCGCTCTGCGCGCCCGGCGCGCCCATGCCGGTGGTGGCCGCCCACGAGGGCGGCGCCGCCGCCATGGCCGACGGCTACGCGCGCGCCACCGGCCGCTTCGGGCTCGTGATGGGCATCGGCGGCCCCGGGGCGACCAACATGGTCACCTCGCTGGCCGCCGCGGCGACCGACCACACCCCGATCCTGGTGGTCACCGGCGAGGTCGCGACCTCCTGGGAGGGCCGGGGCGGCTTCCAGGACGCCAGCAGCGCCGGCCTGGACGACGCGAGCATCCTGCGCCCGGTGGTCGCCCGCACCGAGACGGTCGCCTCCCCCGCCCTGGTGGAGCACCACCTGCGCTCGGCGCTCACCACGATGGCGGCGCGCCGGCTGCCGGTGCACCTGTCCATCCCCCTGGATGTGCAGGAGCACGAGGTCGCACGGGATCCCGCCCCGGTCCGCGAGGCGCTGCTCGGCTCCCGCGTGGTGGACCCCGCCGCGGTGGAGGCGGCCTGGGACGCCCTCGCCGGCGCGGAGCGGGTGGTGGTGCTGGCCGGCGCGGGGGTGGAGCACGCCGAGGCCTCGGCCGACCTGGTGGCCTTCGCCGAGCGCTTCCACCTGCCGGTGGCGACCACCCTGCGGGCCAAGGGGGTGTTCCCCGAGGACCACCCGCTCGCGCTCGGGGTCTTCGGCTACTCGGGCGGCCGCTGGGCCACCGAGGCGATCCTGGCCGGCGACGTGGACGTGCTGCTGGTGCTCGGCTCGGGGCTGAACCAGCGCGACACCATGTTCTGGGACCGCGAGATGCTCCCGCGCCGGGCGCTGGTCCAGGTGGACTCCGACCCCGCGGCGCTCGGGCGCACCTGGCCGGCCGACGTCCCCGTGGTGGGCGACGCGGGGGCGACCCTGCGGATGCTCATGGCCTCCGGGGGCGACCGCGCCCGGGCGCTCGAGGCCACGATGCCCGAGCGCGAGGCCTTCCTCGCCCGGGTGCGGGCCTCCGGGCCGCCCGAGTACGACCCGGAGGCCGCCACGAGCGACCGGGTCCCCATCCATCCCGGCCGGGCGGTGGACGACCTGCGCCGGGTCGCCCCGCGCGACACCGTGCTGGTGGTCGACTCGGGCGCCCACCGGGCGTGGTGCGGGCACAACTGGCGGGCCTACGCCCCGCGCACCTACCTCTCGGCCACCAACATCGGGCCGATGGGCTGGGCCGTGCCGGCCGGCGTGGGCGCCGCGTTCGCCCGCCCCGACCGGCCGGTCGTGGTCGTGACCGGCGACGGCTGCATGCTCATGCACGGCATGGAGGTGCAGACCGCGGCCCGTTACGGCCTGCGGATGGTCGTGGTGGTGCTGAACAACTCCGCCCTGGGCAACGTCTGGTTCCGCGCCAGCGCGATGGGGCCGGGGCCCGAGGCGCTCACCGTGCTGCCGACCCACGACTGGGCCGCGTTCGCCCGTTCCCTGGGCGCCCAGGGCATCCGGGTGGAGCGGCCCGGCGACCTGGCCGGCGCGTTCGCCGCCGCCCTCGCATGCGAGGGCCCGTGCGTGGTCGACGTGCGCGTGGACCGGGCCGTCACCACCCCGGTCGCCCCGTGGAAGCGGGCCGCCGCCCGCTGGATCGACTCCGAGTAGGAGGCCCCCGTGTCGCACCTGCCCGACGTGAGCGCCGACCTCGCCCCCGCCGACGCCGCCCGCCTCGAGGCCATGCTCCACCGCCGGGCCAGGACCGGGTCGGCGGTCTACGGGCGGCTGATGGCCCATCCCGGCCTGACCGAGCGGATCCAGTCCCTGGGCGGGTACCTGCGCTACGAGGGGGTGCTCCCGGACGCGCTGCGCGAGACGCTGATCCTCGCCGCCGCCCGGCAGGCCGGGTCGGCGTACGAGTGGGTCATGCACGAGCCGATCGCGCGGGCGGCCGGCGTGAGCGACCCGCTCATCGCCGCGCTCCGGGGCGGGCGGGCCCCCGAGGGGGCCGACCGGGTGACCGCCGCGGCCCTCCGGATCGCCGGCGCGGTGGGCCGGCGCGAGGCGGTCGACCAGGGCGACCACGACGCGGTGGCCGCGGCGCTCGGGGCGGCGGGGGTCATCGAGGTCGTCTACCTCGTCGCGTTCTACGGCATGTTCGCCGCCGGGCTCATCGCCTTCGAGGTGCCGCTCCCCGACGGGGTCGCGGACCCCTTCGCGTGAGCGGGACGGTCGGCGGGCGCCTGGTCGAGGCACTCCGCCGGGAGGGCGTGCGCCACGTGTTCGCGGTGCCGGGCGACTACGTGCTCGGCCTCGCGGCCCGCGTCGAGCGCGACCTGGCGCTGGTCACCATGCGCGACGAGCAGGGGGCGGGCTTCGCGGCCGACGCCTCGGCCCGGCTCACCGGGCTCGGCTGTGCGCTGGTCACCTACGGCGTGGGCGGCCTCAAGCTGGTGAACGCCGCCGCCCAGGCCTGGGCCGAGCGATCGCCGCTGGTGATCGTGAGCGGTGCTCCCGGGGTCGCCGAGCGTCGCGGGAACCCCCTGCTCCACCACCGCGTGAAGGGCTTCGACACCCAGCGACGGGTCATGGACGAGGTGTGCGCCCACTCCGCCGTGCTGGACGACCCGGACCGGGCGCCCGCGCAGATCGCCGAGGCGCTCGCGGTGGCCCGGCGGCGCATGCGCCCCGTCTACCTGGAGGTCCCCCGCGACGTCGAGCGCGCGCCGGCGCCCGCGCTCCCCGGCCCCGGGCCCCCGGCCCCCGGCCCCGACGCCGCCGCCCTGGAGGAGGCCCTGGAGGAGGTGGCCGGGCTCATCCGGGCGGCGGAGCGCCCGGTCATGGTGGCCGGGGTCGGCGTGGCGCGGCTCGGGCTCGCCGACCAGGTCCGCACGCTCGCCGCGCACCTCGGCATGCCCATCGCGACCACGCTGCTCGGAAAGTCGGCCGTCCCCGAGGACGTCGCCGGGGTGGCCGGGGTCTACGCCGGCGGCATGGGGCGGCCCGAGGTGGCGCGCCTCGTCGAGGGCGCGGACCTGCTGCTCATGCTCGGGGCCGAGCTCACGGACCTGAACACGGGGCTCTTCACCGCCCGGATCGACCCCGCCCGGGTCGTGGCGGCCGGCATCGAGGACCTGCACGTCCGGCGCCACGCCTACCCGGCGGTGGGCGTGGCCGCGGTGGTGGAGGGGCTGCTCGGCCGCGGGCTGCCCGCGCGGCCGGCCGGCCCGGGGACGGCCGCGGGGCCGGCGCCGGCCTTCGACCCGCGCCCGGGGGCGCCGCTCCGCGCGGAGCGCCTGTTCGCGTGCGTGGGGTCGCGGGTCACCGACCGGCTCACGGTCATCGCCGAGGCCGGGGACGCGCTCTTCGGCGCCGCCGACCTCCCCGTGGGCGAGGGCGGGTTCCTGGGTGCGGCCTACTACGCGTCGCTCGGCTTCGCGGTGCCGGCGGCCATCGGCGCGGGCCTCGCGCGCCCCGGGCGCCGCCCACTGGTCCTGGTGGGCGACGGCGCCTTCCAGATGACCGGCATCGAGCTCTCCTCGGCGCCGGCCGCCGGGGTCGCCCCGGTGGTCGTGGTGGTCGACAACGGCGGCTACGCGACCGAGCGGCCCATGATCGACGGCCGCTTCAACGACGTGCCGGCCTGGGACCACCCGGGCCTGGTGGCGGCGATCGGCGCCGGGTGGGGCGTCACCTGCGACACCGAGGACGCCTTCTGCCGGGCGCTCGACGAGGCGCTGGCCGACGGCTCCCGTCCGCGCCTGGTCGCCGGCCGGATCCCCCCGGACGACATCTCGCCGGCGCTCCGGCGCCTCACCGGCGCCCTCGCCCGGCGCGTGCGCTGACCCGTCCGGGCCCCGGGGCCCGGACGACAAGGCCGCCGGCCCCGGACTGGCGGGACGTACGCCCCCACGGCGCGGGGCGGATCCGGTGACGGCCGCGCCGTTTCGACGTCCCTGCCGGCGTCCGGTGCCGGCGGCAGGTCCATCCTCCCGCCCCGGGCGCGGGCCCGCATCCGGGAGCGCCCCGCACCGCGCTGCGGGAAAACGCCCGCGGCCGGCCGGGACCGTGCCGCTCGCGGACGGCACCGTCCCCGCGCGTCACGGCGTCTGGGTGACCGCCGCCGCCCCCGGGGGCGGCTCCGGCTCGGGCGGCTCGGGGGGCGGCGCCTCCCCGGGCGCGCGGGTCCACTCCTGGAGGGCGACCTGCAGCATGCCCGCGACCGGGACCGCGACCAGCGCGCCGACGATCCCCAGGAGCTGCGCCCCGGCGATGACCGCGATGATCACCCACAGCGGGTTCAGGCGCACCGTGCGGCGCATGATCTGGGGCTGCACCAGGTGGTTCTCGATCTGCTGGTAGACGACGAAGAAGACGATCGACGCCACCCCGACCTGCCAGGAGCTCGAGAAGAACGCCACGAGCACGTACGGCACCGCGCCGAGGACCGAGCCGACCAGCGGGATCATCGCCATGAGCCCCACCCAGAAGGCCAGCGCCGGCACGTAGGGCACGCCGACGACGGTCAGGAAGATCGCCGCGGCGACCGCGCCGGTGATGGCCACCAGGAGCGCGCCGGCGACGTAGCCGGAGATGACCCGGTACATGCCCTCGCTCACCCGCATCAGCCGCGCGCTCGCCCCGGGACGGACGGTGCCGACCAGCCAGTCGCGGATGCGGGCGCCGTACAGCGAGAGCAGGAACGCGATGACCAGGATCGAGATCGTCGCGAACAGGCCGTCGACCACCCGGCGGGCGGCGCTCACCGCGGTGTCGGGGGCGGCGACGCCCGACAGCAGGTCGGTCGCCCCCTCCCGCAGCCGGTCGACCAGCTCGTACTCGCGATCGAGGCGCTGGACCAGCTGCGAGTCGCGCAGCTGGTCGATGTAGGCGGGCACCTCCTGGGCCAGCTCCTGGCCGGCGCGGATGAGCGGTGGCACCAGCACGAACGCCGCCGCGGTGAGCAGCCCGAGGAAGGCCACGAAGACCAGGCCGATCGCCGGCGCGCGGCGGATGTGCAGCCGGCGCTGGGCCTGCCGCACCGCCGGGTCGATCGCCGTGGCGAGGAACGCCGCGACGGCCACCCACAGGAAGAGCCGCCGGGTCTGCCAGGCGAGCCACAGGAGCACGACCACCGCCAGCAGCACCACGATCACCCGGAGCACGGCGCGCGGGGAGGGGCCGTCGCCCTGCGGGCCGAGCAGCCGCGACAGCGCCTCCGCCGACGCGCGTCCGGAGGCCGGGATGCGGGGGCGGCTCATCAGGTGCCGGTTCGCCGCGCGCCGCCGCGCCCCTGCCTGCGGCGGTACGGTGGCCGGGACGCCCCGCGAACGAGGACGACCCGTGACCAGAGCGATCCCCCCGGGGCCCGAGATCCGCTTCATGGGCCTGACCACCCGGCACCTGGTCCCCGGGACGGCGACCGGGGGCACGCTCGCGCTGCTCGAGCACGAGCTCGCCCCGCGCTCGCTCGGGAGCCCGCTCCACACCCACCGGCACGAGGACGAGGTGAGCCACGTGGTCTCCGGACGGCTCGGGGTCCAGGTCGGGGACGCCGTGCTCGAGCTGGGTCCCGGCGAGACGGTGGCCAAGCCCCGGGGCACCGCGCACGCCTTCTGGAACCCCGGCGATGTCCCGGTCCGGTTCCTCGAGGTCGTCACCCCGGCCGGCTTCGAGGCCTACTTCGCCGAGGTGGAGCCGCTCCTCGCCGGCCCCGGCGCGCCGGACCTCATCGCCGTCGGGGCGCTCATGGCCCGCTACGGGCTGGAGGTGGACCCGTTCTCGATCGGGGCCCTGGTGGTGGCGCACGACCTGGTCATGCCGCTCCCCGGGGGATGACCGGCCGCTTGGGGCCGCTCGCGGCGAGCACGCCGGCCACCTCCTCCAGGCCGATCGGCGCGCCGATCAGCTCGCCGTAGGGGGCATCCCCGGCGGCGAGGCGCGCGAGGGCCTCCCGGACCGCCTCGGGCGTGTGGTGGTAGGAGCCCTGCACCCGGAGCTCGCCGTAGTGGAGCGGGAAGGTCGGCAGGGTGACCGTGGTCCCGGGCGCGCAGCCGCCGTAGAGGTTGACCTCGCCGCCGGGGCGGGCGATCGCCACCGCGGCCTCCCACGTGGCCGGCCGGCCCACCGCCTCGAACACCACGTCGGCCCCCCGCCCGCCGGGGACGGCCGCACGCACGCGGCGCACGCCCTCCTGGTCCCGCGGGGCGTCCAGGGCTCGCGCCGCCCCGAAGCTGAGCGCCCGCGCCCGGCGGTCCGCGTGGGGGTCGCACAGGGTCACCCGGCAGCCCCGGCCGGCCAGGAGCGCGGTCAACAGCTGACCCTGGACGCCGCCGCCGATGACCACCACCTCGTCGCCCGCGGCCGCGCCGGAGCGCTCGACCGCGCGCACCGCGCACGCGAAGGGCTCGAGCATGGCCGCGTGCTCGGGCGCGAGGCCGGGCGGCAGCGGCAGCAGGTTCCGCGCGGCGATGCGGGCGGGCACGCGCAGGCGCTCGGCGAACGCACCGCTCAGGTACACGATGTGCTCACACAGCGACGGGCGGGCGCGGGCGCAGAAGAAGCACTCCCCGCACGGCGCCGAGTTGGCGACCGCCACCCGGTCGCCGCGCGCCGGCCACGCGACCCCCTCGCCCACCGCGACGACCGTGCCGGCCGCCTCGTGGCCGAACGGCGCCGGGACCGGCGGCAGCGCCGGGTGGGCGCCCTGGCGCAGCATCTTCGCGTCGGTGGCACAGGTCAGCGCCGCCTCGACGGCGATGACCACCTCGCCCGGGGCGGGCTCGGGGTCGGGGACCTCCTCCAGCCGCAGGTCGCCCGGGCCGTGAAGGATCAGCGCGCGCACGGCGGGCAGCGTAGCCCGGGGACCGCGGCGGGCGGCGCCCGCCCACCGGGTAGAGTCCGCCCCCGAATGCGTCCCGCCCCCGCCCGGCCCGTCCACGCCCGCTACCCCGAGCACCTCCGGGCGCTGGTCGAGGAGTACCTGCAGACGCTCGACTTCGCCGCCCTCGACCCGGGTGAGCGGGGCGACGCGGAGGGCACCGAGGGGCTGGTGGAGGCCATGCGCTACTCGCTGCTCGCCGGCGGCAAGCGCGTGCGCCCGGTCCTGGCGCTCGCGACGGCCGAGGCCCTCGGCGAGGACCCCGAGCGCCTGCTGCCGACCGCCGCGGCGCTCGAGCTGGTCCACACCTACTCGCTGATCCACGACGACCTGCCGGCCATGGACGACGACGACCTGCGCCGCGGCCGGCCCACCTGCCATCGCGTGTTCGGCGAGGACGCCGCGATCCTCGCCGGCGACGCGCTGTTCGCCGAGGCGGTCCGCCTGGTGTGCGAGCGCCAGGAGGGCGGGGCGGCGGCCCAGGTCGGCATCCTGGCCGAGATCAGCCGCTCCACCGGGGTGGCGGGGATGGTCGGCGGCCAGTACCTCGATCTGCGCGACGCCGGCCGCGACTCGCCCGAGGCGCTGCGGCGGGTGCACACCCTGAAGACCGGGCGCCTGATGGCCTGCGCCGTGCACTGCGCGCTCGTGCTCGCCCGGCCCGACCCCGAGACCGACCGGCGCCTGCGCGCCTTCGCCCGCGAGCTCGGGCTGCTCTTCCAGATCGTCGACGACATCCTCGACGTGGCCGGGTCCGAGGAGGCGCTCGGCAAGAGCGTCGGCGCCGACGAGCGGATGGGGAAGGTGACCTACGTGAGCCTGCACGGCCTGGACCGCGCCCGCGCGCTCGCGGCCGAGGCCCACGGCCGGGCGGTCGCGCTGCTCGCCCGGGTCCCCGGCCCGGTGGAGGACCTCGCGGCGCTCGCCGACGTGGTCTACGCGCGCCAGAGCTGATCCGCCCGTCCCCCAGTCCCGGGACCTGCCCGTCGGGACCCCGCCGACGGGCCACTCACGAGCGGTTCTGGTGGGCCGTGGGGCCGGTTGTCCACCCGGTTCTTCGTGGGTTACCGTGCGCGCGATGACGTCCCCACCGAACCCCTCGCACGAGGCCCGCAAGGCCGACCACATCCGGATCGTCCTGCACGAGGACGTGGAGCCCCCGGGACCGGGGACGGGCCTTGCGGCGTGGCGGCTCGAGCACCAGGCGCTGCCCGAGCTCGACCTGGACGAGGTCGAGCCGGCGACCACCCTGCTCGGCCGGCCGCTCCGGATGCCGGTGCTCATCTCGTGCATGACCGGCGGCGTGGCCGAGGGGGGCGTCCTGAACCGGCGGCTGGCCCGCGCCGCGCAGCGGGCGGGGGTGGCCCTCGGCGTCGGGTCCCAGCGGGCCGCGCTGGACGACCCGGCGCTCGCGGAGACCTTCCGGGTGCGCGACCTTGCGCCCGACGTGCCCGTGCTCGCCAACCTGGGCGCCGCCCAGCTCCGGGACCGGGGGGCCGCCGCCCGCTGCCGGCGGGCCGTGGCCATGTGCGGCGCCGACGCGCTGGTGATCCACGCGAACCCGCTCCAGGAGGCCCTCCAGCCCGAGGGCACGCCCGGCTTCGCGGGCATGGTCGAGCGGATCGGCGACGTGGCCGCCGCCCTGGAGGTGCCGGTGATCGTGAAGGAGGTCGGCCACGGCCTCTCGGCCGGGGTGGCCCGCGCGCTCGCCGACGCCGGGGTCACGGGCCTCGACACCGCCGGGGCCGGCGGCACCTCGTGGAGCGAGGTCGAGCGCCACCGCATCGCCGACCCGGTGCTCCGGCAGGCGGCGCTCGCCTTCCGCGACTGGGGCATCCCGACCGCCGAGTCGCTCCTGGCCTGCCGCAACGCGCTCCCCGGCGGCCTGGTCATCGCCTCCGGCGGCGTGCGGACCGGCGTCGACGTGGCCCTGTGCCTGGCCCTGGGCGCCGACGCCGCCGGGATCGCGGCCCCGCTCATGCGGGCGGCCGCCGCAGGCGACGATCCGCTGGACCACGCGCTCCGCGTGGTCCATGCGGAGCTCAGGATCGCGATGTTCTGCGCCGGCGCCCGCACGCCGGCCGACCTGCGGGGCGCCGCCCGGTGGTCCGGCGCGGCCCCCGTCCCCCCGCCCGTCCCCACCCCCGGGAGGTAGCACCGTGGTCAAGCGCCCCGTCGCGCTCGAGCTCGGCATGGCGACGTACCTCCTGCGCAAGCGGCTGGTGCGCCGGAACGAGCGCTTCCCCTTCACCCTCATGCTGGAGCCGCTCGAGCTCTGCAACCTGGCCTGCCACGGCTGCGGGCGCATCCGCGAGTACGCCGAGGTCTTCCACAAGCGCCTGAGCGTCGAGGAATGCCTGCGCGTGGCCGAGGAGTGCGGCGCGCCGATCGTGAACATCCCGGGCGGCGAGCCGCTCATCCACAAGCAGATCGACCAGATCGTGAACGGCATCACCGCGCAGGGACGCTTCGTCTACCTGTGCACCAACGGCATCCTGATGCCGCGCGCGTTCGGCCGCATCCCCCCCTCCAACCGGTTCGCGTTCGTCGTGCACATCGACGGCATGGAGGCGGTGCACGACCACGCCGTCGACCGCCGGGGGGTGTTCGCCAAGGCCACCGAGCACATGCGCGAGGCCATCGCCCGCGGCTACCGGGTCTGCACGAACACCACGATCTTCCGCGGGACCCCGCCCGAGGAGTACCTCGAGCTGTTCATGTTCCTCAAGGACATGGGCGTCGAGGGCTGCATCACCTCCCCGGGCTTCGACTACGAGTCGGTGACCCACGACCGCGAGCAGTTCCTGGCCCGCCGGGAGGCGCAGGCGCTCTACGGCGAGGTCCACGCGCGGTGCGAGGGCCTCGACGTCCCCTTCTACAACAACCCGCTCTTCCACGAGTTCCTGCAGGGCAAGCGCGAGTACCGCTGCTCGGCCTGGGCCATGCCGACCTACACGGTCGAGGGCTGGCG
Source organism: Thermoleophilia bacterium (assembly GCA_025455865.1). Classification (GTDB taxonomy): domain Bacteria; phylum Actinomycetota; class Thermoleophilia; order Miltoncostaeales; family Miltoncostaeaceae; genus JALOLS01. The sequence continues at coordinate 9,929 of JALOLS010000033.1, read as the reverse complement.
CTCGCCCTGCTACCTGCTGGCCGACAAGCACGTCGGCTCCATGCGCGAGCTGTACGAGGGCACCGACTGGGAGGCCTACGGCACCGGCCGGGACCCGCGCTGCGCCAACTGCCTGATGCACTGCGGGTACGAGGCGAGCACCATCCTCGACGCGATGAGCCGGCCCCGCGACCTGATCGCCCTGGCCCGCGGGTGATGCCCGCCACCGCGTCCCCGCCGCGCGCGGACGCCCGGGCGGGCACCCGGTCCGGCACGCTCGTCGTCGCCTGCGCGCTGCCCGCCGAGGCCCGCGCCCTCGCCGGCCTCGCCCGCCCGGGCGTCGTGGTGGCGCGCACCGGCGTGGGGCCCCGGATGGCGGCTGCGGCGGCCGCGCGCCTGCTCGACCCGCCGCCCGCCGGGCTCGTCGCCGCCGGCTTCTGCGGCGCCGCCGGCCCGGACCTGCGGCCCGGCGAGGTGGTGGTGGCCCGGGAGGTCGTCGACGGGGCGAGCGGCGAGCGCTTCGCGGCCGACCCGGGCCTGCTCGGGGCCGTCGCCGGCCGCCGCGGCACGCTCGTGAGCCGCCCGGCGCTCGCCCGGACCCCCGCGGAGCGCGCGGCGGGCGGCGGCGACGCGGTGGACATGGAGAGCGCGGCGCTCGCCCGGGCCTGCCGCGACGCCGGGGTGCCGTTCCTCGCCGTCCGCGCGGTCAGCGACCCGGCCCACCGGCCGCTCCCCGACCTGCTCGCGCTGGTCGACCCGGCGGGCCGCCCGCGGGCCGGGAGGATCGCCCGCCACCTCGCGCGGCGGCCCGGCCAGGTCCTGGTCCTGGCCCGCCTCGGGCGCGACGCCGGCCGGGCCGGGGCGGCGCTCGCCGCCGCGCTCGCCCCGCTCGCCGGGGCCCGCGGATGAGCCGGGTCCTGGTCACCGGGGCGACCGGCTTCATCGGCCATCACGTCGCGGCCGCGCTGCGCGACCGGGGGCACGAGGTGCGCGCCCTCGTCCGCCCCGGGGGGCCCGGGCCCGTGCGCCTGCCCGAGGGCGTGGAGGCGGTCGGCGGCGACCTGCTCGACCGGGCGTCGGTGGCCCGGGCCGCCGACGGTGCCGAGGCGGTGGTCCACGTGGCGGCCCACTACGCGCTCTGGCGCCGCGAGGCGGCCCGGGTCATGCGGGTGAACGTGGACGGGACGGCCAACGTGATCGCGGCCGCGCGGGCGGCCGGCGCCCGGCTGGTCCACACCTCGTCGGTCGCCACGATCGGCATCCCGGCCGGCGGCGGGCCCGGGGACGAGGACACCCCCCAGCCCCCCGGTCAGGTGATCGGCGCCTACAAGCGCTCCAAGGTGCTCGCCGAGCGCCTGGTGCTCGACGCGGCCCGGCGGGGGCAGTGGGCGGTGGTCGTGAACCCCAGCGCGCCGGTGGGCCCGGGTGACTGGCGGCCGACGCCGACCGGGCGGATCGTCCTGGACGTCCTGCGCCGGCGCATGCCCGCGTTCGTCGACACCGGGCTGAACCTGATCGACGTGCGCGACGTCGCCGCCGGGCACGTGCTCGCCCTGGAGCGCGGCGTGCCGGGGCGCCGCTACATCCTCGGAAACGAGGATCTCACCCTCGAGTCGATCCTGAGACTGATCGCCGGGATCACCGGGCAGCGCCCTCCGCGGGTGCGCCTGCCGCACGCGGTCGCCATCGGGGTGGCCGCGGTGGACGAGGTGGTCGAGGGCCGCATCATCGGGCGCGCCCCGCTCGCCCCGCTCGACGGCGCCCTCATGGCGCGCAAGCGGATGTTCTTCTCCCCCGCCCGGGCGGTCCGCGAGCTCGGCCTGCCCCAGTCCCCGGTCGGTGCCGCGCTGCGCGACGCGGTGGCGTGGTACCGCGCCAACGGGTACGTCCGCGGCGGCCGGATGGCGGCCTGATGCCCCCGGTCCAGGCCCCGCCCGACCTGGTCGCCGCCGCCCGCCGGGCGGCCGAGCGCGGCGCCGAGCACCTGATGGGGCTGCAGGAGCCCGACGGCCACTGGTGGGGTGAGCTCGAGTCCAACGCGACGATCACCGCCGAGCACCTGTTCCTGCTCTCGGCGCTCGGCATCGCCACCGACGAGGACCGCCGGGCGGTGGCCGCGGAGCTCCTGGAGACCCAGCGGCCGGACGGGTCCTGGGCGGTCTGGTTCGACGGGCCCCCGGACCTCTCGACGACGCTCGAGGCCTACTACGCGCTGCGCCTGGCCGGCGTGCCGGCCGACGCGGCGCCGATGCGGCGCGCCCGCGACGTGGTGCTCGCGCTGGGGGGCGGCAACCGGGTGCGGTTCTTCACCCGGCTGTGGCTGGCCGTGCTCGGCCAGTACCCGTGGGACGCGCTCCCGACCGTCCCCCCGGAGATGGTCCTGCTGCCGCCCCGGGCGCCCTTCTCGATCTACCGCTTCGCCTGCTGGGCGCGGGGCACCTTCGTGCCGCTCATGGTCGTGCTCTCGCGCCACCCCACCTACCCGCAGCCGGTCGGCATCGCGGAGCTCTTCCCGGAGCCGCCCGGGTCGCTGCCCGGTCCGCCGCCGCGGGCGCCCGGCTGGTTCACCGCCTTCAGCGAGCGGGCCATGCCGGCGCTCAAGGCCTACAACCGCCGTCCGGTGGCCGGCCTGCGCCGGCTGGCCGAGCGGCGCATCCGCGACTGGATCGTCGCCCGCCAGGAGGCCGACGGATCCTGGGGCGGCATCCAGCCCCCGTGGGTCTACTCGGTGATCGCCCTCCACACCCTGGGGCTCCCGCTCGACCACCCGGTCATCCGCCGGGCGCTGCGGGGCTTCGACACCTTCGCGCTGCGCCGGGGCGGGCGGCTGCGGATGCAGTCGTGCCTCTCGCCGGTCTGGGACACCGCGCTCGCGGGCATCGGGCTGGTGGACGGCGGGGTCGACCCCGCCCACCCGGCCGTGCAGCGCGCCCGCGACTGGCTGATCGGCCGCGAGGTCTCGCGCCGGGGCGACTGGTGGTACGTGCCGCGCCGGGGCGAGGCCGGCGGCTGGTCGTTCGAGTTCGCGAACGAGTGGTACCCCGACGTGGACGACACCGCCGAGGTGGTGCTCGCGCTGCTCCGGGCCGGGTGCTCCCCCGACCACGGCGCGATCCGCCGCGCGGTGCGGTGGATGCTCGCCATGCAGAGCACCGGTGGCGGCTGGGGGGCGTTCGACGTCGACAACGACCACCGGGTCATGTGCCAGCTCCCGGTGTGCGACTTCGGCGAGGTCATCGACCCGCCGACCGAGGACGTGACGGCCCACACCCTGGAGGCGCTCGCCGCCTGCGGCCTGGGCCCCGGCCACCCGGCGGTCCGGCGCGGGGTGGCCTACCTGCGGCGCACCCAGCGGCCCGACGGCTCCTGGTGGGGCCGGTGGGGGGTCAACCACGTCTACGGCACCGGCGCGGTGATCCCGGCGCTGGTGGCGTGCGGCGAGGACCCGCGCGCGCCGTACCTGCGGCGGGCGGTCGACTGGCTCGCCCGCCACCAGAACCCCGACGGGGGCTGGGGGGAGCGGGTCGAGAGCTACCGGGACCCCGCGTGGGTGGGCCGCGGGCCGTCGACCGCCTCCCAGACCGCCTGGGCGCTCATGGGGCTGCTGGCCGCCGCCCCCGACCACCCGGCCGTCGCCGGAGGCGTGGAGCACCTGGTGCGCACCCAGCTCCCCGACGGGTCGTGGGACGAGGACGCCTTCACCGGCACCGGCTTCCCGGGCGACTTCATGATCAAGTACCACTACTACCGGCTCTACTTCCCGCTCACCGCGCTCGGGCGCTACGCGGCGTGAGCCGGCCCGGCGTCCAGCGCGGCCGGGCCGGCGTGCCGGCCCCCGGCGCCGCCCGCGACCGGGACGCGGCCGCCCGCGCCGTGCGCGAGCACGACGAGAACTTCCCCGTGGCCTTCGCGCTCGCGCCCCGTGATGTGCGCGCCGACATGCGCGCGGTCTACGCGTTCTGCCGGGGCACCGACGACCTGGGCGACGACCCCGCCGCGACGCCCGCCGCGCGGCTGGCCGCCCTCGGCGCCTGGGAGCGCGACCTGCTGCGCTGCTGGGACGGCGAGCCCGAGGACCCGCGCCTTCGCGCGCTCGCGGTGGCGGTCGGCCGGCGGCGGCTGGACCCCGACCCCTTCCTGCGCCTGATCGAGGCGAACCGCATGGACCAGCACACGACGCGCTGGGAGACCCATGAGGACCTGATCCACTACTGCGCCCACTCGGCCACCCCGGTCGGGCGCATGGTGCTCGGGGTGCTCGGCTACCGCGACCCGTGGCGCACCGCCCTGAGCGACGCCACCTGCGAGGGACTGCAGCTCGTGAACTTCTGGCAGGACGTGCGCCGGGACCTGGTCGAGCGCGACCGCATCTACCTCCCCCGGGAGGACATGGACGCCCTGGGCGTGCGCGAGGCGGACCTGCGGCGGGCCACCGCGACGCCGGCGGTGCGCGAGCTGATCGCGATCTCGGTGGGCCGGGCGCGGGACCGGCTGCTGACCGGGGCGCCGCTGTGGCGCTTCGTGCCCCGGCGGGTCGCGCTGGACCTGCGGCTGTTCTCGGCCGGGGGGCTGTGGGTCTGCGACGCCATCGCGCGCCAGGGCTACGACACGCTGGCGTCCCGGCCGGCGCCCGGCCGGCGCGGGCGCATCCTCATGATCGCCGGGGTCGTGCGCGCGATGATGCGGGGACCGGGGTGACCGCCGCCGAGGCGTACGAGCGCTGCCGGGCGATCACCCGCAGCGAGGCGCGGAACTTCTACTACGGCTTCGTCCTGCTGGACGGCGTCCGCCGCTCGGGGATCTACGCCATGTATGCGTTCAGCCGCCGGTGCGACGACTCGGTGGACGGCGAGGAGGCCCACGACGCCAAGCTCGCCGCGGTCGCCGCGCGCCGGGCCGAGCTCGACGCCTGCTACGCCGGCCGGCCCCCGGCCGACGACCCCGTGCTGGTCGCGGTGGCCGACGCCGTGCGCCGGTTCGCGATCCCCCGCCGGCCCCTCGACGCCCTGCTGGACGGGGTGGAGATGGACCTGGAGGTCAGCCGCTACCCCGACTTCCCCGCCCTCAAGGGCTACTGCGACCGGGTGGCCGGCGCCGTCGGGGTGGTGAGCCTGCACGTGTTCGGCTTCCGGGACCCCGCGGCGCCCGGGCTGGCCGAGGACCTGGGCGTCGCGCTGCAGATCGTCAACATCATGCGCGACGTCGCCGAGGACGCCGCACGGGACCGCATCTACCTGCCCCAGGACGAGATGGCCGCCCGCTGGGTGGCCGAGGCCGACATCCTGGCCGGGCGCGCGACGCCGGAGTTCCGGGCGCTCATGCACGACCAGGCGGTGCGCGCGCGGGAGTACTTCGCCCGCGGCGAGCGGCTGCTGCCGCTGCTCGACCGGCGCGCGCGCATGTGCGTGGGGACCCTGGCCGGGCTCTACCGGGAGATCCTCGTGCGCATCGAGGCCCGCGGCTTCGACGTGTTCGCGGGCCGGGTGTCGCTCCCGGCAGGACGCAAGCTCGCGCTCATGGGCGGGGAGATGGTCGGCGCCCTGACCTCCCGGTGAGCCCGTCGCGGGGCCCGCGGGTGGTGGTCTGCGGCGGGGGCCTCGCCGGGATCGCCGCCGCCGTCGAGGCGGCCACCCGCGGGGCCGCCGTCACCCTGGTCGAGCGCCGGCCGTTCCTGGGCGGGAAGGCCTTCAGCTTCGCCGATCCCGGGGGCGGGCCCGACCTCGACAACGGCCAGCACGTGTTCCTGGGCTGCTGCACCGCCTACCTGGCCCTGCTGCGCCGCCTGGGGGTCATCCACCAGGTGGCGCTCCAGCCGCGCATGCACGTGCCGGTGCGCGACCGGGCCGGCCGCACGGGCGCGCTCACCGCGGCGCCACTGCCGGCGCCCCTGCACAGCGGCCCCTCCTTCGCGCGCTTCCCCCACCTCGGGCCGCGGGCCCGGGCCCGGGCCGCGGCCGCCCTCACCCACCTGGCCGCGCTCGGGCCGCGGGGCCGGGATGCGCTGGACGACGTCAGCTTCGCCGACTGGCTGCGGGCCCACGGCCAGGACGACGACGCCATCGCCCGCTTCTGGGACCTGATCGTGCTGCCCACCTGCAACGACCGCAGCGACCGGGTGTCGGCGGCGCTCGCGGCGTTCGTGTTCGTCGAGGGCCTCATGCGCACCCGCGCCGGCGGGGCGGTGGGCTGGTCCAGGGTCGGGCTCACGCAACTGGTCGACGGCCCGGCCCGCCGGGCGCTCGCCGCCGCCGGCGCGCGGGTGGTGTGCGGGCAGGCGGTGGTCGCGGCCGGGCCGGACGGGGTGGAGACCTCGACGGGCGAGCGGATCCCGGCCGACCGGGTCGTGCTCGCGCTCCCGCCGGGGCGGGTCCGGGCCGCCTGCCCGGAGGCGCTGCCCGAGGACCCGGGCCTGGGGTCGTCGCCGATCGTCAACGTGCACCTGTGGCTCGACCGGCCGGTCATGGAGGGCCCGTTCGTGGCGGTGGTCGACAGCCCGGTGCAGTGGGTCTTCAACCGCAACGAGGTCGGCGGCGAGCCGGGTCCCGGGCAGCACCTGGCCCTGTCCCTCTCGGGGGCCCACGACGAGATGGGCGTGCCGCGGGCCGCCCTGGCCGCCCGGATGGCCGAGGAGGTGCGGCAGGTGTTCCCGGCCGCCCGCGCGGCGACGCTCCTGCGCACCGCGGTGGTCAAGGAGGCCGCGGCCACCTTCGCCGCCGCCCCCGGCCAGGCCGCACGGCGGCCCGGCCCGGTCAGCCCGGTCCCGGGCGTCGCCCTGGCGGGCACGTGGACCGCGACCGGGTGGCCGGCCACGATGGAGGGCGCGGTCCGCAGCGGCCTGCTCGCTGCGCATACGGTCCTGTGCTGATCGTTGCCGCGCCGCCCGCCGGTGATAGGTTCGGCAGCATGACCCGGACCGCGCCCGCGCGCCGCCGGACGCCGCGCCGGGCGGCCGGGGGCCGCGCGGCCGCCCCCCGGCGCGCCGGTCCGGCCGTCCGTCGCCTGGCCCGGGCCGCCCGCGCGGGGGCGGCCGCGGTGGGGACCCCGCGGCGCGAGGTGGCCATCGCCGCCGCCGCCTACGGTCTCTACAGCCTGGTCCGGGGCCTGTCCGGCGGGCGGATGGAGGCGGGGCTGCGGAACGCCCGGCGCGTGGTGCGCCTGGAGCAGGCGCTCGGGATCCACGTCGAGCCCGCCCTGCAGGACGTGTTCACCCGGCGGCGCCTGGGGATGCCGGCCTGGAGCGTGTTCTACGTGGCGAGCCAGGTGGTCGTGCTCCCGCTGACCCTGATCGACGCCTATCACCGCCACCGGCGCGACTACGCCTTCGTGCGCAACATGGCGCTGCTGTCCTGGGGCGCGGGGGTCGGCTGGTACGCGCTCCAGCCGACGGCGCCCCCGCGGCTGGCCCGGCTCGGGGTGGACGACGCGGTCAGCCGGCACTTCATCGACCTCGACCACCCGCTGGTCCGGGCGTTCTACAACCCGGTCGCGGCGATGCCGTCGCTGCACGTCGGGATGTCGCCGGTGGTGGCGTGGTCGCTCGGCCGTCACGCCCATCCCGGGGTCCGGGCGCTCGGGGTGGCCTACCCGGCGCTGGTCTCGGTGTGCGTGGTGGTCACCGGCAACCACTTCCTGCTCGACATCGCCGGCGGCCTGGCCGTCGTGCTGCCCGCGGCGGCGGCGGCGCGCCGGCTGGCCCGGCCGCCCGGGCCCACCGCCGGAACGCCCGCAGCTGCCGCCGCCAGAACCACCGGATGAGGGGCCGGAGGAGCGGCGCGCCCCGCCCGGTGAACGTCTCGGAGGTCTCGACCCGGCAGCCGCCCCCCGGGGCCGGGTGGAAGGCGAAGCGGTGACGGCCGCCGAACCAGAGGCCGCGCCCGGACCATTCAACCTGGCGCGGGGGCGCGGACTCGGTGATGATGCAGGCGAACGTGCCCGGGCGGTGCCCCACCCGCAGCCGGGACCCCACCGCCCAGGGCGCCCCGCCGATCCAGCGGGCGTCGGCCGAGCCCAGCCAATCCCACCGTCGCCAGTCCTCCACGCGTGAGAAGAGATCCCAGGCCCGCTCCGGAGGGACGGGCACCGGCAACGATCCCGTCCACGAGACCCGGCGGCGCACGGCGCAACCCTAACGGGGGCGGGCCGGGGGGTGGTGGACCGGGCGCGGGCGGACGCCCGGCCGGCCGGCGGCCGCCCCCGCGCCGGCGCCGGCGGCCGCTGGTGCCGATCGCGGTGGCCGCCGGCGCGCTCGCCGTCGGCGCCCTCGCGTTCCTCGCCACCGGCGGGGGCGACGGCGTGGCCCCCGGGGTCACGGTCGCCGGCGTCGACATGGCCCGGCCGGAGGACCAGGCGCGGCGGCAGGTGGCCGCCCGGGGAGCCGCGCTGGTCCGCGGCCTGGTGCGTGTGCAGTACGACGGGCGGCTGATCACCGTGATGCGCCCCACCGACCTCGGCGCCGTCCCGCGCACCACCACCGCGATCGAGGTCGCCCGGCGCCGCAGCCCCGGGTTCTGGGACCGGTCCTGGCGGCGGGTCACGGGCGGCGGGGCCGTCACCTCGCCGCTCCCGGTCGCCTACCGGCCGGGTGCCCTCTCCCTGTGGGTCGACGACCTCGCCCGGCAGATCGACCGGGCGCCGCGCAGCGCCCGGGTGGTGGTGCGGGGCACGCAGCTGTCGGTCACCCCGGCCCAGCAGGGGCTCACGCTCGACCGGGCGGCGCTCGCGCGCACCCTCTCCCGCGACGCGGCGGCGATCCCGCCGACCCTGCGGCTCCCGGTGCGGGTGGCGCGCCCCGGCACCGCGACCGCGCTGGCCGAGTCGTCGGCCGCGGCCGGCCGCGCGATCCTGGCCCGGCCCCTCATCGTGCGGGTGGACGGGCGCGAGGCGGGCCTCGAGCCCACCCTGGTGGCGCGGGCGCTCCGGTTCGAGGGGGGCGGCGCCCGCCTGGACCCCGCCGCGCTGCAGACCCCGCTCTCGCGCGCCTTCCGCGGGCTGGAGCAGCAGCCGCGCTCGGCCGAGTTCGTCGTGCGGGGGGAGCGCGTGATCGTCCGGCCCGCGCGGGAGGGTCGCCTGGTCGACGCCGCCGCCGTGGCCCGCGGGCTGGCCGGCGAGGACCGCCCGGTGGAGGCGTCCATCGTCACCGCCCAGCCCCGGCGCTCGACCGAGGAGCTCCGGGCGCTCGGCATCACCCGCCGGGTCGGGGAGTTCACGACCGAGTTCGACCCCTCCGCCCCCCGGGCCACCAACGTGCGCCGGGGCGCCCAGATCCTCGACGGCACCATCATCCCGGCCGGCGGCACCCTCTCGCTGAACGAGGCCCTGGGGCAGCGCACCCGCGCCCGGGGGTTCGTCGAGGCGCCCATGATCGCCAACGGCCTGGAGGTCGAGGCGGTCGGCGGCGGCGTGTCCCAGGTCGCCACCACGCTGTTCAACGCCGCGTTCTTCAGCGGGCTGCAGATCGTGCGGCACACCCCCCACCAGCTCTACATCTCGCGCTACCCGGTCGGCCGCGAGGCCACCGTCTCGTGGCCCGAGCCGGATCTGGTCATCCGCAACGACTGGCCCGCGGCGGTGCTGGTGCGTGCGACCACCGGGGCCGACTCGATCACCATCGCGATGTACTCCGCGCCCCTGGGCCGCCGGGTCGAGAGCGAGACCGGCGAGCCGTATGACCAGACCGAGCCCGAGGAGCGGCTGGTGGTGAACCCGTCGCTCGCACCGGGCGAGCGCATCGACGTCCAGGGCGGCGGCACCGGGTTCTCGATCGACGTCACCCGCACGGTCTACCGCGGCGACCAGGTGAAGCGCGAGGACCGCTTCACCACCGTCTACTACGCCGATCCGACCATCGTCGCGGTGGCCCCGGGCACCCCGGGCGCGGAGACGCTGCCGAGCCCGGACGGCTAGGACACGGGTGAGTCCGTTGGGAGCCCGTGTCCGTTCGTCAAGGACAC
>JALOLS010000032.1 GCA_025455865.1 Thermoleophilia bacterium | reverse complement strand
CGGTGACGCCCCCCGTGAGATCCTCACCGCCGGCTGCGCTCGGAGAAACCCCCTCAGAAACGCTTTCGGACGCCGGGGCAGTGCCGGCCGGGTCCACCTGGGTAGTTCTGGAATGAAGTTCCGACGAGAGCTCCGCACCCCGCGGAGCTCTCCTCGTTTTGGCCCCGAGGCGCTTGAGCAGGGCCACGATGAGCCGCTTGAGTGCAACGGACTTCCCGACACGACGCGGCCCGCGGAGCAATAAGAGGCCATCAGGGGCGACGTCGTCGAGCACGCCAGGGCGATAGCCCAGGTCGTGCATCTCCGCCTCGCGAAGCGTCTCGTCGATCTCGCTCCAGCTCAATGGGTCGCTCGGCGCTCGCCACCAGGGGTTTCTCTCTCTGAGCCTCTGGCGGATGGCATCGTCGCGCATGCGCCTACGCCACTAGACCCCCCATAGCCGTGCACGCAGACGCGCACAATCCCCCCCGGTTCATGCTCGTCAACGTGCCTATACCCCCCGGGTTCGTGCACGCACCCGTCGCGGCTGGGGTTCCTCTTCTACCGAGAGCCCGCCGTCATGGCGGGCTCTCGCTTCTTCTCCGGCACTTCCGCGCCCAGGGCAGGGCCGGGCACCGGCAGGGGGCTCGCCCTGGGAGCGGGGTGGCCCCCCTTGGGGTTCGCGTGACCCGTGGTCCGCAGATCCCCGCCGAGAACGGACGGCGGCACGGGCCGCAGCCGGGCACCGATGCCGGCGCGAGCCTCGTCGTCACATGGGTCCCGGGGCGGGCCGGCGCCGGACGCCCGAACGCGGGGCGCGGCGGACCGCTAGGGTTCCGCCAATGGCGAGATACGACTACCGATGTGAGCGCGACGGTGTGTTCGAGGTGATCATGCCGCTCGGCACCCAGCCGTCCAGCGCGCCGTGCCCCGAGTGCGGCGAGGGCTCCGCTCGCATCTTCGCGGCGCCGCTCACCGCTCCCCCGGGCCTCGACAAGAGCGGCCCGTTCGGCATGACGCGGATCCCCACCCCACCGGGAGCCCGTCCGCCGGGCATGTAGCCCGGTCGCCGACCGCCACGCGCCGCGCCCCGGGCCGTGCGGCGCTCGGGACCATGCGCCGCCGCGGGAGTACCGCCGCTCGGCCATGATCACCCCGAGGAAGTCCTCGAGGAGGCGACCGCGCGTCCCTGTCGCTCAGCCCCCCGGGCCCACGGGGATGATGGTCTGCCGGCCGGGGTCGGGGTTGCAGTTGACCGTGGTGACCGAGGACGGGAGCACCGACCCGCTCTGGGCCGGTGACTGGCCCAGGTACACCCGGGTCCAGAACCAGGGCCCGAAGACGCCGATCCCGCCCTGCTGGGTGACCGGGGCGAAGAGCGGATCGACGATGCTCGCGGGCGGGAACGACGTCGAGTTGGCCCCGACCAGCGGGGTCTGCCCGGCCTCGTAGAGCGCGAACTGCGCCGTGGTCGCGGTGGTGCCGGTGCCCGTGGGCAGCCCGTACCCGTTCACCAGCGCCACGGTGGACTGGGCCGGCGCCTGGTTGAACGGGGCGAAGAGCGGGGGGCCGATCTGCGGGCTCGCGCAGAGGTAGGTCTGCACCGTGGTCCCCGGCGGGTTGGTCGCGGTGGGGACGAAGGTGTAGGGGGTGTAGGCGACCGGCATCAGGGCCTGCCAGAAGGTCTGGGTGGCGCCCGTCTCCACGGCCGACTGCATCGCGTCCCGGACGGTCTGATCCACCGCCCACGGCCCCTTGGTCCGGGTCGCGACGGCGCTGAGCTTGCCCCAGTCGGTCACCACGATCTGGCCCAGGTTGCCGATGCCGGTGGAGACGGCCTGGATCTGGTCCACCCAGTCGAGCGCGAGGGACGTCGCCGCCGCCTCGACCTGGGTGACCGGGGACCCGTCGGTCCCGTCGGCCAGGTCGGATCCGAACGCGGCCGCGACCGCCCCCTCCCCGGCGACCTCGGCCACCGCGTCGATCGCCTCGGTCCCGCTCACCAGCGAGAGGGCCCAGAGCACGTCGGTGGCGATGCTGAGCACGCTCGCCACGCCGGTGTTCGACGGCGGGGTCACGGCCTGCTCCACGGCCGCCGCGATGGACTGGAGGTCGGCGCTGCCCGTGGCCGTCGCCGAGGGGTAGGGGGCCTGGAGCACGTCGATGAAGCTGTAGGTGTCGGCGACGTAGCCGAACTCGGTGAGGAGCTGGCGCTTCACGGCCGTGAAGTCGGCCTCGGTGTAGGCGGCCGGCGCCGGGCTGGGATAGGTGAGGCCCTGGAGCTGGGCGGTCGGCAGCGTGATGCTCTGGTTCGCGTACTGGGCGCGCACGTCGCAGACGTCGCCCACGCAGAGCCCCAGCCGGCGGGTGATGGCCTGGAGGGCGCTGAGCTGGCCGCCGCTGGTGCCGGCCGGCCAGGGCGTGGACGGCTGGTAGGCGATCGACGCCAGGTTCGCGGCGAAGTCGATCTGCCCGGTGAAGTCGGCCAGGATGGGGGCGAAGGAGCCGTCGGCCCCCCGCGCGAGCACCCCGGCCAGGCGGTTCGTCGTCCCCGGGCCGGTGATGAGCGTGCTGCGCTCGAAGGGGTTCTGCCCGGCCGGGGGCGGGGAGACCAGCGTGTAGGTGTCCGCCGCCCCGAGCTGGGCGAAGACGTCGACCGTGCCCCCGAGGGCGGAGATGGTCGGCAGGGTGTCGGCGAGCGGGTTGCCGAAGAACGCGGTCGAGACCCAGTCGGCGCCCGGGGCCGAGAAGGGCCCGCAGGTCGTGCTCCCGGCCGCCGGGGTGCACACGGTGGTGATGATCACGACCCCGTCCGGCGGGAGCCCCTGCAGGTCCTCGGCCATCTCCTGGAGCTGGGGCTCCTGCGGGCAGGGGAAGGGGGTGCCCGGACCGCACGCCGGGCCGGGCCCGCCCTGGTTGATGGGCGGGGCGAGCGTCGCGCCCGTCGCCGGGGCTGCGCTCTGCGTGGCCGACGCCGGCGCCGCCGGGGAGGCGAGCCCGCCCACCGTGCAGTTCGCCGTCTGGGTGCCGTTGGTGGCGTAGTACTCACACGCCGGGTCGAGCGTGAGGGGGTCGAGGGTGACGACCTGGAACCCGCCCTGGCCGGGCGGGGGGGCGGGCACCGCGAACGTGGTGCCACCGACCGTGACGACGTTGCCGACGCCGGCCGACGGGTCGGGCGTGGCGGTGTCGAACGGGATGTAGTCGCCGAACGTGAAGGTGTAGTTGCCGTTGACGTCGACGGTCAGGAAGCCGTCGAGCGCGGCGGGGATCGTCGAGGCGGTGCCCGCCGGCGACCCCGGGATGCCGGCGATGCCGAAGGGCCCGATCAGGCTCGTGCCGGGCGCCACGCCGATCGCGGTGAGCGCGGAGCCGAACGACCCCGACTGCCCGCTCACCACGGCCGGGCCACCCGGCAGCGAGGCCATCAGCACCAGCACGTCGGATCCCTGGGTGCTGGTGAGCTCGCTCATGTCGCTCGCCAGCTCGGCGAGGTCGGTCGTCGGGTAGGAGGTCGTGCTGACGAAGCCGGCGGTGGCCCGCTCGAGCACGACCACCTGGATGCCCGGACCGGGGATCGTCGCGGCGTAGGTGGTGCCGCCCACGGTGATGCCCGGGGTCCCGGACGGCGAGGTCGCCGCGCCGACCGCGATCAGCGGACCGGGCGCCTGTGCCGCGACCGTGACGGTGTCGCTGCTCGTGCCCGTCGCGGCCTCGGCCCGTTCGGCGCCCGACTTCCCGCCCGGGCCGCGGACGGTGACCCGCAGCGCGTAGGTGCCCGGCTTGTCGGTCTGCAGGGTCGGCCGGGCCGTCCGCGCGCCGGTCAGACGGGGCGAGCTGCCCGGCGGACCCCCGGCGATCGTCCAGGTGGAGGCGGGTGCCTGGGAGGTGCCGGGCGCGCGCAGCGTGGCGCGGCCGTCCAGGCGCACGGCCACGCCGGCCGTGGTGCGCACGTCGGCCCCGGCGTCGGCCAGGGGGGCGCCGGTGCCGACCGTCACGGTCCGGGAGACGTCCTGGATCCGTCCGCTGCGGCGCACGGCGCGGACCCGCAGGCGGTTGGTCCCGTAGCGCAGACCGGCGCTCGGCCCGATGAGGGCCCGGAGCTGACCCGGCCGGATCTCCTGCAGCCGCCCCGACGCCTCCCGGTCGTTCACCCACAGCCGCACCTGGGCGCCCGGCACCGCGCGCACCGACACCGGCAGCGGCCGCGCCGGCACCCGGGCGCCGGCCGCCGGCGAGGCGATCCGGACCTGGCCGGTCGCGGGGCGCACGAGCGTGAACCGGGCCGCATCGACGCCGCTCCGGCGCGCGGCGCGGAACGCGACCGAGAGCACGTTGGCCCCGGCCCGCAGCGGCTGCCGGTCCGGGATGCGGGCCGTCACGGTGCGCCCGGAGGCCGAGAGCGCGGGGCGGATGGTGACCCCGTTCAGCCGCACCCCCGAGATCCGCGCCCCCGGGGCCAGTGTGATGCGCGCCGTGAGCGTCCCGTCCGGCACGCTCGCGAGGCCGCGGTCGGCGGGCGTGGCGATGGTCCCGAGGGCCGCGGCCGGCGCAGCGCTCGCGAGGCTCGACAAGGGGAGCAGCGCGGCGACGGCGAGGGCCGTGACCGCGGCGGGGTGGACGCGCCGGACGGTGATCATCGCGGCACCCTACCCGCGCGCGACCCGGCATCAAACGGACGTGGTCGCGCGGGCGGTCACCGCGAGCGGTCTCCAGGCCACGGGCCTACCCGCCGCAGTCGGCCACCGGCTCCGCGCTGCTCAACGGATAGCGCTGGAAGGTCCCGAGGAACGACCGGTGCCAGACCATCGGGTTCGACCGCGGACCGGCCACGCGGTGGCGCACGGTGGCGAACATCTGCCGCAGCACCGAGCGGGTGACCGGGTCGAGGCCGCGCACCCGGACCGATGCGACGGCCCGCCAGCCCCCGAAGGCGAGGTCCTCGACCCAGTCGACCGCGATCGCCCCCTCCCGGCGATGGTGCAGGCGCGCCGACCAGCGCCAGCGGCCGACGCCGTCGCGGGCGCAGGTCGTCCCCACCGAGGTGCCGGAGAAGTCCCGGGTGGCGATCCGGCGGCGCACCTGCCAGCCGCAGCGCCCGGTCTGGACCTGGCCGCCCGCCCCGGGCCGGGCCGGGCAGCTCGTGGGCGGCTCGTCGCACTCGCGCTCGGGGCGGCCGGCGGCGCTGACCTCGAGCGTCACCCGGGCCGCGCCGGGCCGCGCCGTCGTCACCGCCACGTCCAGGCCGCTCACCGCGATCGCCGGCGGGTCCGGGGCCCGGCAGCCGATCGGCCCGGCCGAGGGGTCGCGTCCCACGCCCCAGCCGTCGCCTGCGTCCTCGGCCTGCACGGCGCGCCCGCGGTGGACGCCGAGCATCACCGCGTCGCCGAGGGCGACGCCGCGGGGCCGCACCCGGAGGCCGGTCACGTCGCCCGCGACCTCGATGCGGACCACGTCCGCGGCCAGGGCCGACGCGCCCAGGGTGACGGTGCGGGGCCGCCCCGGCGAGACCGTGAGCGTCGGGGCGGGGACCCGCCCGGCGGGCACCGGGTCGCCGTAGCCCCAGCGCGGGTTCATGTTCGCCACCCAGAACGCCCCGACCGTGCGGGCCAGGAGACCCGGCGAGCCGAACGCCGACAGCAGGGCATCCCGCCCTCGCTCGCCGTCGGCGAAGCGCGAGACGACCCGGGGGAGCATCTCCTCCAGCCCGCTCCGGCCCAGGAAGCGCCAGAACAGGTACGCGTCGTAGGCGGCGTCGCCGCGGGCCAGGTGCAGCGGCACCCCCGGCCGGGCCAGCAGCGCGGCGCCACGCCGGACCCGCCCGAGCGCGGCCGGGTACATGCGGAACGCCCCGTAGGTGGCCGCCGACTCGCGCAGCCACTCGTTGGTCGGTTCGGCCTCCACGTCGACGGCCGTGCCGAACATGCGCCAGTGCACCAGCTCGTGGGCGAAGCTCTCCTCGGGCAGGTCGCACCCGCTGCGGTCGATGCTGACGCTCATCAGGTTGCTGCCGGTGTTCGCGCACACCTGCCCCGGGATCGTCCCGTTGGGGACCACGTAGACGACCAGGCCGAACACCCGCCGGTCGCGTCCCGCGGTGACCCAGCCGGCGTTGTCCCAGGCCTGGGGCAGGGCGCCGGCGAGGGCGAGGGCCGTCGCCTCGTCGCCGGGCCGGTACCGGATCTCGATGGGCCCGGCGCCGGTGGGCGGGGACAGGACGCCGCTCCAGACCGCGTGGTCCGGCGGCGGGATGGTGTCGAACAGGCGCGGCGGGTCGGCCGCGGCCGGGCCCGCGGCGAGCGCGGCGAGGATCAGGGCGAGCAGGAGCCGGAGGCGGGCCATGAGCGGGCAATCGGCGCATGGCGACGGGGACTGAAGCCCGGTGTCCCGCGTAGGCTCCTTCGCGTCCGCCGCCCCCCGAGGAGGACCGATGCCCACCCGCACCGAGCAGGTCGCCCTGGCGGCCCGTGTCTTCATGTACGGCTACCCGCTCGTCGCCTGCCTCGACGAGATCGGCGACTTCGTGACCGGGGGCGGGCACCTGCCCGCCCACGCCCCCTACAACACCTTCGGCCACGTCCGGGCCCTGGCCGGCCCCGAGGTCGAGTTCGTGTCGCCGAACACCGACACGGCGTACTCACTCGCGATGTGCGACGTGCGCCCCGGGCCGCTCGTGCTGCGCGTGCCGGACACCGGCGGGCGCTACTACGTGCTCCAGTTCGTCGACGCCTGGACCAACAACTTCGCCTACATCGGGCGCCGGGCCACCGGCACCGGCGCGGGCGCGTTCCTGCTCGCCGCGGCGGGCTGGGAGGGGCCGGTGCCCGACGGCATGACGGTGGTCCGGGCCCCGACCGGGGTCTTCGCGATCACCGGCCGGGTCCAGGTGGACGGCGAGGACGACCTGCCCGCGGTGCACGCCGTCCAGGACGGCTTCACGCTGGAGGCGGCGCGGCCGGGCACGTCGCCGCCGGCGGGGGTGCCGCGGCCCGATGCGCGGGTGGGCGGCGACCTGGCGTGGTGGGAGCGGCTGCGGGTGGCGCTCCTGGCCTTCCCGCCCCCCGCGGCGGACGCGCCCTTCCTGGAGCAGTGCGCCGCGCTCGGGCTCACCGCCGCCGGGTCGCCGTTCGGAGACCTCGACGACGAGCGGGCGTCGGTCCTGGTCGAGGGCGCCGAGGCCGGACGGGCCCGCATCGATGCGCTGATGAAGGGCGTGGCGGCGAGCCCGGAGGGCTGGCAGTCGGCGGCCCACATCTTCGACTACAACCTCGACTTCTTCGAGGTGGGCACCGTCGACGACCCGGCCTGGAGGATCGCCGACCGCCCGACCGCGTACGCCACGCGGGCCGTCGCCGCGCGGGCCGGGCTGTGGGGCAACCACGGCTACGAGGCCGACTACTGCATCGTCTGGACCGACGCCGACGGCGCGCCGCTCAGCGGCGAGCACCGGTATGAGCTCCGCCTGGAGGTCACGCCCCCGGTCGACGCGTTCTGGTCGCTGACGATGTACGACGTCCCCCGCTTCCTCCTGGTCGCCAACCCGGTCGGCCGGTATGCGATCGGGGACCGCACCCCCGGGCTGGCGCGCGAGCCCGGGGGTGGCGTGACCATTCACATGCAGGCCGAGCCCCCCGGACCCGGGCGGGAGGCCAACTGGCTGCCCACGCCGCGCGGCCCCTTCCGGCCGATCATGCGCATGTACCAGCCGCGGGCGGAGGTGCTCGACGGCCGGTACGTGCTCCCGGCGATCCGCCGGGTGGGCTGAGCCCGCGGGTCAGCCGCCCAGGGCGTGGGCCGTCGCGCCGGTCACCAGGCCTCTGAGCCAGGCCGCCTCGTCGCCCGGGATCTCCTGGGCGACCTGGCGGCTGCGGGCCGGCGGCGCATCCGCGACGCGGTACACGCCGTGTGCACGGGTCATGAAGCCGTAGTCCACCAGCTCCCGGCGGAGCGTCGCCACGTCGGGGTGCGCGGCGCGAAGGACCGCGTTCACCTCCCGCTCGGGGTAGTCGCGGCCGGGGGTGAAGCGCTCCAGCAGGTGCTGCAGCACGATCACGCGCTTGCGCCGCTGGGCCGGGATCGAGCGCAGGCCCGCGCCGTCCATGAACGCGCGCAGCACCGCCGCGCGCTCCCGGTCCTCATCCTCCGCGGCCGGGGTGGCCGCCGGCGCGGGCGCGGCGTCGCGCACCAGCGCGGGCATCGCGCCGGGGTCGAGCCGGAAGCGGCGCGCGTGGCCCTCCTGGTCCCACCTGACCAGCCCGACCCGGGTCAGGCGGGCCAGGTGGTGGCTCACCGTGGCCGGCGCCAGGTCGAAGCGCGCGGCGAGCTCGGTGCCGGTGAGCGGTGTCTCGGCGAGGGCCGCGAGCATGCGCAGGCGGACGGGCTCGGCCAGCGCGCGGAGGACCTCCGCGAGCCGCTCGACCGGCTCGGGGTGCGGTTCGGTCATTCGGGTCACCTCATAAGATTCGACGTGCATCGAATCTTAGCGCGGCTCGAAGACCACCACCGCCGTCTCGTGGGGGCGCCGCGCCGCGTACCCGTCGAGGCCCTTGTCGATGGCCCCCCACCGGGCCCACAGGCGCGCCCGCTCCGCGCCGGCCGCCGCCCGCGCCCGGACCCGCCGCGGGCCGTCCGGGAGGATGAGGGTCGTCTCGGGATGGGCCTGGAGGTTCAGCCACCACGCGGGCTCCGGCGGGGCCCACCCGTTCATCGCCATGGCCGTCACGTTGGGGCCGTCCTCCAGGTAGGCGATGACCGCGTTCCGCGGCCGGCCCGAACGGCGGCCGACCGTCCTGATCCACATCGTCCCCCAGCGCTTCTCCGTCGCGCGCCAGAGGCCCACCCGACCGCCCGTCAGCCGCACCAGGGCGCGGTGGACGACCCAGAAGGTGCGGATGAACCAGCGCGGCGGAAGGCGTGGCGAGTGCTCGGCCGTGGTGGCAGCCATCGCCGGTCTCCTGTCGGCAGGGGTTCCCTACGACACACTATGTGGGCGGCGCCCCGCCAGGGGAACCCCCTCGAGCGCACATGACGGACCCCGCCGCGGTCCCGGACGCCCCAACGGAGGAACGATGCACATCGGAAGCCTGATCGCCGTGCTGCTGCTCGGCTTCGTCTGCGGCGCGATCGGCCGTGCGCTGGTGCCCAACGACGCCTTCGAGGCCATGAGCGGTTGGAAGTCGTGGGCGGTCTCCACCGTGCTCGGGCTCGTCGGCGCCCTGGTCGGCTACTGGATCTTCACCGGCCTGCTCGGCATCGGCGACAGCGACAAGTTCGACTGGGGCGGGATCATCGGGGCGGCCATCGGGGCGGTGCTCGTCGTCGCGGTCGCGTCGTGGGGCCTCAAGAAGGTCGCCGGCGGGCGGCGCCTGACCTGAATCCGGGCCCCGGCGAGGGTGGGCGGCCGGCCCGGGCGCGGTAGGGTGGGCTCATGCCACTGACCGCCTCCATCCGCCGCACCGCCGAGCGCCAGGCCCGCGTCGCCGTGCGCCGCGCGGTGCGCCGGGCCATCCGGCGCGTCATCCTGCTCACCGTGCTCGGTGTGCTGGCGCCGATCGCCGCCGGCGCGGTGCTGGCGCATCTGTTCATGAGCCGGTGCCGGCCGCGCGCCGCGGCGCCCCCGGCCGCCCCCCGTCCGGAGCCCGCACCGCCGCCCGTGCCGGACGGGGACGCCGCCGGCGCCCCGCCGCCCGGCGAGTAGCCGCTACGGCACGGGGTCGGCGGGCGGCGGCACCGGGATCGCGCCCGCCGGGGTGGCGGGCGGCCCGGGCGGCCGGCGGCGCAGCAGCGCCCCCCACACGATCAGCCCCACGCCGGCGAGCAGGACGACGATCCCGATGATGAGGATCCACCAGGCCAGCGTGCCGAGGAACGGCGCCGTGGCCCCGAGCGCCACCGCCGCACGGATCCCCGGGGCGGCGTCGGCGTTCATCATCACGATCGTCCAGTCACCGGAGGCGACGCGCCAGCGCAGGTCCACCACGCCCGCCCCGCTCGCCTGGGCCACCCAGAAGTCGCGGGTCGCGGGCCGGGCGGGGGTCCGGGCGCCGGGGACCCGGACCGTGACCACCCGCACCGGGTCGTCCTCCACCGAGTCGACCCGGTCGCGGGCCACACCGCGCAGGTAGGCGTCGACGGCGGCGCTCGGGCCGATCCCGAGGAACAGGCGCCGCTCCGGGCCCGGCCGGGCGGTGATGCGGATCGTGCCCAGGCGGTCCTCGAGCCAGCCGGGCAGGTCGGTCACGTCCAGGCCCTCGCTCACCACGGCGCGGCCATCGCCCGAGACCGTCGCCGTGCCGGTCTCGTAGAAGCCGTCGCGGCCCTTGTCGAACGAGAGCAGCACGCCCCCGGCGATCGTCATCGCGATGCCGACCAGCACCGCGATCGCCCCGAGCACGATCAGGATGACCTTCGTCGCCGTCCGCATCAGGCTCCCCCTCGACGTCGCGCCGGATCATGCCCGGCGCGACGCCGGGATGCCGGCCGGGGGGAGCCCGGCGCGGGGCGGGGGAGTAGCCTGCCGGGCATGTCAGAGACCGCTGCCGAGCCCGCCCAGGCCCCGGAGTGCCCGCGCTGCGGCGCCGGGACCTTCGCGACCACGCGGACCATCCGCACCCACGACATCACCAGCGGCCGCGCCGTGCCGAAGGAGCAGGCCCACCCGGTGTGGCGCTGCTTCCGCTGCGGCGCGGAGACGCCCCGCCAGGCCTGACGCCGGGGCGGCCCGGCGCGGACGGTCGGGTGCGCGGGGTGGGCACCTCGTCCATCCCCCGGACCGATCCGGCGGCGGGCGCCGACCGGAAGGGTGATGCCCACGGCCGCCCCTCCACCCGTCGCCCCCGGCCTGGTCGTCCACGGCCATCTCACGCGGGCGGCCTGCGGGGGCGGTCAGGTGGTGGTGCACGGCGACCTGGTCGTCGCCGGCGGGATCGGCGCCGGCGTCGGGGTCCGGGCCACCGGTGACGTGCGGGTGGACGGCCCGGTGGAGTGCGCCGAGGTGGTCGCCGGCGGGGCCGTCCTGCTGGGGGCCGGGGCGAGCGGGGCCGACATCCGGGCCGGCGTCGCGGCCGCGCCGGCCGGGGCCCTCGGGCGGCTGGCCGGCCGGGCTCCGGGGCCGCTCGAGGCCGCCGCGGCATCGGCGGAGGGGCTGGCCGCCGCCGCCCGCGCGCTCGGGTTGGCGCTCGTCCCGGCGGAGGCGTTCAGGCTCGCGGTCGCCGCGCGCCACCGCGATCTGCCGGGGCGCCTGGCCGGGGCGGAGGTCGCGCTCCTGCGGGCGCAGGAGCACCTTCCCGAGCTCCACCCGGGGATCCTCGCCGCGGTCCGGTCGCTCCTGGCCGTGCTCGACGGCGAGGCGCCGGCGGTGGCCCCCGCCGCCCTGGCGCGGGACCTGGCCGCATGCATCGGGGGTCCGGGTGCCGGCCGGCGGCCGGGCCGCGTGGTGGTCGCGCCCGAGCTGGTCGGGTGCCGGGTGCACACCGGCGGTCACGTGCGCCTGACCGGCGCGGGCGCGCGCGACGGCGAGATCCGCGCCGGGGGCGACCTCATGGCGGCGGCGCCCGGCGGACGGGTGGCCGGCGGGTCGCACGAGGTGGGCGGGCGCCTGGTGTGCGCCCTGCTCGGGGGCCGCGGCCGGACCGAGGTGCGCCTGCTCGGGCACCCGCACGATGAGCGGCCGCTGGACCACGAGGCCGACCGGGTGCGCACCGCGCGGGTGGGCGAGGGCGTCGTGGTGCGCGCGTGGGCCGGGGCCATCGGCCTGGACCCGGCCCGTGACGGGGCGGCGGTCTATGTCGCCCGCGGGCGCCCGCTCGTCCGCCGGTCCCCGGCGTCGCGGCGCTGATCGAGGTCCTTCACGATCACCACGGTGTCCCCGGCGCCCGTGCGCAGGACCTCCCGCCAGCCCATCCGGTGCCAGAAGGCCCGCGCGCCCGCGCTGCGGCCGGGTGAGCCGCCGGCGTGGAGCCAGGAGTTGGAGCCGACCAGCGCGCGGTAGCCGTGGCGCCGGGCCTCCATCTCGCCCTTCTCGACGATCCGGGTCCCCAGCCCGCTGCGGCGGAGCTCCGGCGCGACGACCATGTTGCGCCACTCGAGCACGTCGGGGGCGAACGGCTCCCCGTAGATGAACCCGACCACCTCCCCGCCACTGCAGCCGACCACGCACGGCGCCCGCAGGACGCACCGGCGGATCTCGCCGGGCTCGGCCCGGCGCCGGTTGCCCCGGCCGATCAGCGCGCAGATGCCCGGCACGTCGGCGGGGCCGGCCAGACGGACCACCGGCGCGGCCCCCTCTGCGGCCCCCCCGCGGCCCCCCTCCATGAGCACGGCGTCCATGACCCCTCCCTCACCCCGATCATCGCGCCGGCCGCGCCCGGTCCCACCCCCCGGGGACGGGGGCCTTCACCGTTTCCCAACACGGGCCCGGCCCGGTCGTAACCGCGGCCGGGCACCCTCCACCCACCCCACACCACCAAAGGACCCGCTGTGGCATCGCTGATCCTCTCCGCCGTCCTCGTCATGGGCCTCAGCCTCGGGCTCGGGGCCGCCCTCACCGCCGCCGCCCGCCGTGGCGCCCGCGCCCGGGGCCAGGAGGAGCTCCTCGCCAAGCTGACGTTCACCGGCACGCCCGAGCAACGCCGCCGCACGCTGATCTTCGCCGCGGTCCTCTCGGGGCTCGCCGCGCTCGCGCTCACCCTGGGCGCCGGCGCCGGCCTCGTGGGGATCCTCGTCGTGCTCTCACTGGCGATGGCCGGTCAGGCCGCCGTGCTGGAGGCCGCCGCCCGGCTGCGGCGCGCCCCGGCCGGAGCGGAGCCCGCCGCCCGGTAGCGCCCTCCGTATCCTCTCCCCGGCCGCCGCGGACGGGGAGGGGACGTGGGCTTCAGCGACGACATGCGGGCCGGGTACGGCTTCGCCGGCCCGGTCATCCACCTGGGGCGGCCCTACCTGGACCCCGCCGCCCCGGAGCGGGAGGTCGACGTGGCCATCCCGCTCGCGATGCTCAACCGCCATGGGCTCATCGCCGGGGCCACCGGGACCGGCAAGACCAAGACCCTGCAGCTCATCGCCGAGCAGGTCGCCGCCGCCGGGTGCCCGGTCTTCTGCGCCGACATGAAGGGGGACCTGGCCGGGATCGGCGCCCCCGGCGCCGGGGACGCGCGGGTGGCCGAGCGGGCGGCGGCGCTCGGGCAGGACTGGCGGCCCGCGGCGGCGCCGGTCGAGCTGATGAGCCTGACCGGCGCCGACGGCACGGCCATCCGGGCGAGCGTCTCGGGCTTCGGGCCGGTGCTGCTGGCGAAGGTGCTCGGGCTGAACCAGACCCAGGAGTCGGCGCTCGGCCTGGTCTTCCGCTTCTGCGACCAGCGCGGGCTGCCCCTGGTCGACCTGGGCGACCTGCGGGCGGCCCTGGCCTGGCTGACCGGGCCGGGCAAGGCCGAGCTCAAGGCCATCGGCGGCGTGTCGACCTCCACCGCCGGGGTCATCCTGCGCACGCTCGGCGAGCTCGAGGCCGACGGCGGCGAGACGTTCTTCGGCGAGCCCGAGCTGCGGGTGGCGGATCTGCTGCGCACCGGCGCGGATGGGCGCGGGGTGGTGTCGGTGCTCGGCCTGGCCGATGTGGCCCGCCGGCCGCGGGTCTTCTCGACCTTCCTCATGTGGGTGCTGGCCGAGCTCTTCGAGCAGCTCCCGGAGGTGGGGGACCCGGAGCGGCCGGTGCTGGTGTTCTTCCTGGACGAGGCGCACCTGCTGTTCGAGGACGCCACCGAGGGCTTCCTGGACGCCGTGGCCCAGACGGTGCGGCTCATCCGCTCCAAGGGCGTCGGGGTGTTCTTCGTGACCCAGCTTCCCACCGACCTGCCCGACGAGGTGCTCTCCCAGCTCGGCCACCGGGTGCAGCACGCGGTGCGCGCCTTCACCCCGAAGGACGCCCGGGCGCTGCGGCAGACGGTCGACACCTACCCGGTGACCGAGCACTACGACCTGCCCCGGACCCTTCAGTCGCTCGGGGTGGGCGAGGCGCTGGTGACGGTGCTCGACCCGCGCGGGGTGCCGACCCCCCCGGCGGCCACGCGGCTGTACGCGCCGGCATCGCGCATGGGGCCGCTCACCCCGCCGGAGCGGGCGGCGCTCGTCGCCGCCTCGCCCATCCATGCCGGCTACGCGATGCCCGTGGACCGTGAGAGCGCCGAGGAGATGCTGGCCGCGCGCATGGCCGGCGACGCCCCGCGGGAGGCGGCCGCCCGTGCGCGGGCCCGCCCGGCGCCCCGCCGCCCGCCGCCGCCGCCCGACGACCAGCTCGGGGACATGGTGGAGGGGGTCCTCCGCTCGCGCACCGCGGAGCGGGCGGCACGGGAGGTCGTGCGGGGCCTGTTCGGCCTGCTCCGCGGCCGCTGAGGGCAGACGCCGGAGAACAGGATAGGATGAGAATCATTCTCATCCTTATCCCCGGGAGTCCGCATGTCCCGATCCGCTCGCGGTCGCCGCCCCTGGCGATCCGCCATCGTCCTGTCCGCCGCCCTGGCGATCATCGCGTTCGCCCTGGCCGGCTGCGGCGGGGGTGACGACTCCGGGGCGCCGGGGGCCGAGCGCCCGGTCCGCGCCCTCGCGACCTTCAGCATCCTCGGCGACATGGTCCGGCTGGTCGGCGGCGACCGCGTCGAGGTGACGACCCTGGTCGGCGCCGACGGCGATGCGCACGTCTTCGAGCCGTCCCCGCGCGACGGCGTGGCCCTGGCCCGCGCCGACGTCATCGTCGAGAACGGGCTGGGCTTCGAGCCGTGGCTCGATGAGCTCGTCCGGTCGGCCGGAGCCCGCGGCGAGCGGGTGGTGGCGACCGCGGGCGTGACCCCGCGCAGGATCGGGCGCGAGCTCGATCCCCACGCCTGGCAGGACGTCCGCAACGCCATGGCGATGACCCGCGCGGTCCGTGACGGCCTCGCCCGCGTCGATCCGGACGGCGCCGCCGGCTATCGCAGCCGCGCCGCCGGCCTCCTCGCCGAGCTGCGCGACCTGGACCGGGAGGTCGCCGCGCAGATCGCCGCCATCCCCCCGGAGCGCCGGCGCCTGGTGACCGACCACGACGCCTTCGGCTACCTCGCCGACCGCTACGGGCTCGAGGTGATCGGGACCGTGGTCGGCTCGGGGACGACCGAGGGGGCCGAGCCCTCCGCGGGCGATCTCGCCCGCCTGGTGCGGCGCATCCGCGATGCCGGCGTGCCCACGGTCTTCGCCGAGAACATCATCAACCCGGCCACCACGCGGGAGGTGGCGCGCGCGGCCGGGGTGCGCCTGGGCGAGCGCCTGTACTCCGACGCGCTCGGCGCGGCCGACGGCCCGGCGGGGACCTACATCGACATGATGCGCCACAACGTCCGGGTGCTGCGCGAGGGGCTCGGGCGATGAGCGGCTGGCGGGTCGGCTACCGCGGCCGGGGCCACCGCGCGCCCCGGCCGGGCGCACCCGCCCTGCGGCTCGACGGGCTGAGCGTGCGCTACCCGGGCGTCACCGGGCCGGCGCTCCAGGGGGTCGACCTGGTGGTGCCCCGCGGGGCCGTGGCCGTCCTCGTCGGCCACAACGGCTCGGGCAAGAGCACGCTGCTCCGGGCGGTGGCGGGGCTCATCCGGCCCGCCGCCGGCTCGATCCGGGTCTTCGGCAACCCGGTCGGAGCGTGCCACCACCGGGTCGCCTACCTCCCGCAGCGCAGCGAGGTGGACTGGCGCTTCCCCGTCGACGTGCGCGGACTGGTGCTGTCCGGGCGCCTGGCCCATCTCGGCTGGCTGCGCCGGCCGGGCCCGGTCGACCACGCGCTCGCCGAGGCCGCCATCGAGCGCCTCGGCCTCGCCGCGCTCGCCCGCGAGCCCGTCGCGCGCCTGTCCGGGGGCCAGCGGCAGCGGGCGCTGCTGGCCCGTGCGCTCTGTCAGGAGGCGGACCTGCTCCTGCTCGACGAGCCCCTGACCGCGATGGACCCGGAGGCCCGGGACCTGACCGACGGGCTGGTCGGGGACCTGGTCGCGGCCGGCCGGTCGGTGGTGATGGCCACGCACGACCTGGACCGGGTCCCTCCCGAGCCCGGGCCGGTGCTCCGGCTGGCCGCCGGGCGCCCGGTGCGGGAGCCCGCATGGGCTGGCTGACCGAGCCGCTCACCTGGCCGTTCATCCGGAAGGGGCTCCTGGCCGCGGTGCTGGTCGGCGTCGCCTGCGCCGCGGTGGGGTGCCACGTGGTCCTCAGGCGCATGTCGCTGGTGGGCGACGCGCTCGCGCACACCGCGCTCCCGGGGCTGGTCGTGGCCGCGCTGTGGGGCTGGAGCCTGTTCGCCGGCGCGCTCGTGGCCGGGGTCGTGACCGCGCTGATCATCGGCTGGCTCACCCGGCGCGAGGCGCTGCGGGAGGACGCGGGCATCGGCGTCGCCTTCACCGGGATGTTCGCGCTGGGGATCCTCCTGCTCGCCGAGACGCGCAGCCAGCGCGACCTCACCCACATCCTGTTCGGCAACGTGCTCGGCGTCGGCGCGGCCGACCTGTGGCTCGTCGGCGGGCTGACCCTCCTGGTGATCGTGGCGCTCGCGGCGTTCCACAAGGAGCTTGCGGTCTCGGCCTTCGACCCCGGTCACGCCCGGGTCGCCGGCCTGCGGGTGGACGCCGTGCGCCAGGGGCTCCTGATCCTGATCGCGCTGGTCGTGGTGGGGGCGATCAAGGTGGTCGGCGTGGTGCTGACGAGCGCCCTGCTGGTCACCCCGGCCGCCGCCGCCTCGCTCGTCACGACGAGCGTCGCCCGCATGATGGTCCTCGCGGCCGCGATCGCCGCGGTCGCGGGGGTGGCGGGGCTGTATGCCTCCTACCACCTGGGGGTGTCCTCGGGGGCCGCGGTGGTGCTCGCCTGCACGGCGATCTTCGGCGCCACCTGGGCCGGCCGCGCCGGGCGCGAGGGGGCGCTGCGACGCCGGCGCGACCGCCCGGTCTGACTATACTGAGACTCATTCCCATACTCGACGATCGGAGCGCACGTGCAGCACGAGCCCGACGACCCCCGCGTTCCGGTCACCGTGCTCACCGGGTTCCTCGGCGCCGGCAAGACCACCCTCCTCAACCGGATCCTCACCGAGCAGCACGGCCGGCGCATCGCGGTCATCGAGAACGAGTTCGGCGAGGTGGGGGTCGACCACGAGCTGGTCGTGGCGGCCGACGAGGAGGTCTTCGAGATGAACAACGGGTGCATCTGCTGCACCGTGCGCGGGGACCTCATCCGCATCCTCGGAAGCCTCATGCGCCGGCGCGGGCGCTTCGACCACGTGCTCATCGAGACCACGGGCCTCGCCGATCCGGGCCCGGTGGCGCAGACGTTCTTCGTCGATGATGAGCTCGCCGCGGCGCTCCGGCTGGACGCCATCGTGACCGTGGTCGATGCCCACCACGTCTGGCGCCACATCGACACGGCGCCGGAGGTGACCGAGCAGATCGCCTTCGCCGACGTCGTGCTGCTGAACAAGGCGGATCTCGTGGCGCCGGGTGACCTCGCGCGCCTGGAGTCCCGGGTGCGGGCGATGAACCACCTGGCGCGGGTGCACACCACCGAGCGCGCCGAGGTCGACCTCGACCACGTGCTCGGCGTCGGCGGCTTCAGCCTGGCCCGGGCCCTGACGGTGGACCCCGGCTTCCTGTCGCCGCGCTACCCGTTCGAGTGGGTCGGGGCCTTCTCGGACGGGGACGGGCTCGTCGCCCGGCTGGCCGAGGGCCCCGATCCCACCGTCGATCTGCTCGCCCTGCCCCTGGCCGCCGCCACCGACGAGGCGCTGCGCGACTTGCTGCGGGAGGCCACGCTGCGCTTCGGCGACGAGCCCCTCGCCCTGTCCGACGGGGACGCGCTCCGGCCCGGCCGGACCGCCCGGGTCGCGCCCGCCGCGCGTCCGGTCGTGGTCCGGATGCCGTCCGGCCCCGTCGCGCTCTTCGTCCAGCACCGGCCCGAGGAGTTCGCGATGGAGGTCGTGGGCGCCGACGGGCCGGTCTCCCCGGTGGTCGCCGTGGAGTTCGCCCCGGACCACGAGCACGACGAGGAGGTCTCCTCGGTGGGCATCCAGGCCCCCGGCGACCTGGACCCGGACCGGCTGAACGCCTGGCTCGGGGGGCTGCTCGCCGAGCGCGGCGCCGACATCTTCCGCAGCAAGGGCGTGCTCAGCCTGAGCGGGGAGCCGCGGCGCTACGTCTTCCAGGGCGTGCACATGCTGTTCGACGGCCGGCCGGACCGACCGTGGGCCGGGGAGGAGCGGGCGAACACGCTGGTCTTCATCGGGCGCGGGCTCGACCGCGCCGAGCTCGAGGCCGGGTTCCGCGCGTGCCTGGCCTGACCCGCGGCGCCCCGGCCGCCCGGCGGCTGCCGGATCTGGACGACCCGGTCGCCGCCGTCGCATGGGCGCCGGACGGCGGTCGCCTGGCCGTGGCCGGCATCTCCGGCACCCTGGTGGTGCTGGGGCAGGACGGCGAGGTGCAGGCCCGGGTCGGGGCCCATCGCGAGGCCGCGGTGGACGTGGCCTGGCGGCACGACGGCACGATGCTCGCCACGGCCGGCCAGGACGGCCGGGTGCGGGTGTGGCGGCCGGACGGGGCGCCGGTCCACGACCTGGATGCCGGCGCCCCCTGGGTCGAGCGGGTCGCCTGGCAGCCGGGGGGCCCCGCGCTGGCCGCGGCGGCCGGGCGGGTCGTGCGGGTGTGGCGCGACGGCGCGCTGGTGAGCGCCCGGGACGACCACCCGAGCACGGTGGCCGACCTGTGCTGGCACCCGCGTGGCCGGCGGCTGGCGGCCGGCCACTACGGGGGGGTGAGCCTGCTGTCCCTCGCCGATGGCCCGGCCGGACGGCTGGAGCGGCCCGGGTCGCTGCTGCGGCTCGCCTGGAGCCCGGACGGGCGGCACCTGGCCGCCGGGGCGCAGGACGCGTGCGTCCACGTGTGGGTCATGCCCGACGGCCGGGACATGGCGATGTCCGGGTACGCGACCAAGGTCCGCGAGCTGGCCTGGGACGCCGGCGGCCGCCGGCTCGCCACCGGCGGCGGCGCGCAGGTCACGGTGTGGGACTTCGCGGGCCGCGGGCCGCAGGGCACCCGCCCGCTGGAGCTTGCGACCGGGGACGAGGCGGTCACCGTCCTCGCCTTCGCCCCGGCCGGGCGGCTGCTCGCCGCCGGCCTGGCCGACGGCCGCGTGTCGGTGTGGGAGCCCGGCCGCCGGCGCACCGCGCGGGCGACCTGGTCGCTGCCGGGGGCGGTGAGCGCGCTTGCGTGGTCGCCGCGGGCGCGGGCGATCGCCGCGGGCACCGAGGACGGCGCGCTCGCCCTGCTGCCGGCCGGTCAGTGAACGGCGCGGGCCCGCCGGGCGGCGCACAGGTGCGCGGTGAGCGCCGCGCCCCGGAGGGCGAGCAGCCGGCGGGCGCGCCGATCGGCGTCGCCCCGGTCGATGATGGGTGCGTCGGCCATCACCCCCGGGATCGGCGGCCCCCGCCGCGGTGATGAGGTCCCGGGGCGGTAGCCTGCCGCTCCATGTCGAGCGACCGGCCGAAGCCCTGTCCCGTGTGCGGGTCGGGCGCCAGCGAGGACGCCGGGGATGACGTGCGCCGCTGCGCGAACTGCGGCTACCTGTGGATCGTGACCCCGGAGCCGCCGGCCGCCTGACCCGCGCACGGCGATCCGCGGGTCAGGAGGCCAGGAGGTCACGCACGCCACCCGGCCCGGCGCGCAGGATGCGGGCGGCCTTGCGGGCGGCGGCGGCCCGCTCGAGCGCGTCGCGGGCCAGCGCGTCGGCACCCGCGATGACGGCGTCCATGGCGTCGCGCTCGGCCTGGGCGGCCACGCCGTCCAGGCGCTCGGCCATGCGCAGGTTGCGCCCGCCGCCCCGGCGGGGCCGCGGGCGGGAGGCCGGAGCCCGGGCGGCCGGGGCGACCGGGGCGGCGGCGTCGGGGGTGACCAGCCGGAGCTGGCCGGGATCGGTGCGGTGAAGGGAACGCATGTTCGGAGCGTACCGCCGGGGTCGGACGCGCCGGCCGCCTCAGCGTGCCGGCGCGTCCACCCGGATCGCGCTGAGCGCGCCCGGGATCCAGTCCCGCGCGACCGCGGCCTGCGCGGGGGTCACCTCGTGCCCGGCCCCGGGGTCTGAATGGGCGCTCACCCGGGCGCCGGCCGCCGCGTAGGCCGCGACTCCGGCCCGCATCACCTCGGGGGGGTGGAACGGGTCGGCGCCGCCCCCCAGCGCGAGCACCGGCGCGCCGGCCAGCCCCCCCAGGGCGCCGGTGGCCGGCGGGAGCGGATAGGCGCTCGCCAGCAGCACGCAGCCGCCCACCAGGTCCGGCCGGGCGGCGGCGAGCGCGCCGGCCATCATGCCCCCGTTGGAGAAGCCCACCGCGACGACCGGCGCACGGACGCCGAGCTCGGCGAGCGCCGCCTCCAGCCACCCGCCGACCCGCCCTATCTCCTCATCCAGGCTCGCCTGCACCGGGACGCCGATGCGGTGGTGGCGGAACCAGGCGAAGCCCCCGCCCTCGGGCAGCGGCGCCCGGGGGGCGAGGACGCCGGCGCCGGGGGCCACCGCGCGGGCCACCGGCACGAGGTCCCCCTCATGGCCGCCGCGTCCGTGGAGCAGCAGGAGGGTGGGCCCGTCCGGCGCGGCGGGCGGCTCGTGCAGGAACAGGAGCGTGCCGGTCATGCCGCCACCGCCGCGCGTGGGTTCCGCAGCGGCGTCAGGTGGCCCTCGATCGCGGGGCGGTGGGGCTCGAGCCAGGCGGGCAGGGCGATCGTCGTCCCGAGCCGGTCGGCCGGCTCGTCGACCGCGAAGCCCGGGCCCTCGGTCGCGACCTCCACCAGCAGGCCTCCGGGCTCCCGGAAGTAGATGGACCGGAAGTAGGTCCGGTCGACGATCGGGGTGGCGTGGGCCCCCGCCTCGGTGAGGCGGCGCAGCCAGCCCTCGTGGTCCGCGTCGCGGGAGGCGAGGGCCACGTGGTGGATCGTCCCCGCGCCCGGGACGCCGCGGCCCATCGGCTGCGGCCCGAGGTCGATGCGGCCGCTCCGCGACGGCCCGTCGACGGTGAGCGCCCCGTCCCGCTCGCCCAGGCCGAGCCCCCCGATGAGCACCTGGCGCGTGCGCCCGGGCGCGCGGGAGGCCGCCCCGACGCCCAGGAAGCCCCGCAGCGCGTGCTCGGGCGGCACGCCCTCGGCCCGTGCGGCCGCCGCCGGGTCGCCGCCCGGCGCCGCGGCGATCCTGAGCGCCATCCCCTCCGGGTCGGCGAACGCGACCTGCCCGTCGTGGTGGGTCACCCGGACGCCGTCGCCGCCCAGGCGGTCGGCCCAGAAGGCGAGGGCGTCCGCGCCGGCCACGCGCCAGGTGATGGTGTGGAACTGCCCGTCCCCCGGGCGCCCGGGCGCGGCGCCGGGGATCTCGAAGAAGGTCAGGATGCCGCCGGGGCGCCCGTCCTCGTCACCGAAGTAGAGGTGGTACATGCCCGGGTCGTCGTAGTTCACCGTGGTCTTGACCAGCCGCAGGCCGAGCAGGCGGCCGTAGAAGTCGACCGCCCGCGGGGCATCGGCGGTGATCGCGGTGATGTGGTGGATGCCGTCGAGTCGCATGCCTCACCCCTCCGATGTCGATGCGTCCACCTGGGAATGTAATTGCAGACGCAAGTAAATCAAGGGGACCCCGCCGCGGCGGGTGCGAGAATCCGCCCCGCCCTGGACGCTTCCGCCACCGAGGACCCGGCGCCCGGCCCGCCCCGCCGGCGCATGAGCCCCCAGCGCCGCGTGGCGCTGGTGTCGGTGTTCGCCGCGCTCGTGCTGGTGGGGCTCAAGCTCTCGGCGGGCATCGCGAGCGGGAGCCTCGGCCTGGTGTCGGAGGCGGTGCACTCGGCCACCGACCTGGTCGCGGCCCTGCTCGCCTTCTTCGCCCTCGGGGTGGCCGCCCGCCCGGCCGACCGCACCCACGCCTACGGCCACGGCAAGGCCGAGCACCTGTCGGCGCTCGGGGAGGGCGTCGTGCTGGTGGTGGCGAGCCTGGTGATCGCGGCCGAGGCGGTCCGCCGCCTGGTGTCGGGCACCGGCGAGGTGAACGTGACCTGGTGGGCGCTCACCGTGGCCGGCCTGGTGCTGGCCATCGACCTGGTGCGGACGGTCGCCTCCATGCGGGCCGCCCGCCGCTACCAGAGCCCCGCCCTGGCCGGGAGCGCCATCCACTTCGCGAGCGACATGGCCGGGACGCTGGCCGTGCTGGTCGGGCTGCTGCTGGCCGGCGCGGGCTACGGCTGGGCCGACCCGCTGGCCGCGCTCTTCGTCTCGGTGCTCGTGCTGGCGGCCGCGGGCCGGCTCATGCTGACCAACGTCGACGTGCTGATGGACCGGGTGCCCGACGCCGCCGAGGCGGCCGCGCGGGCCGCGGTCACGCGCCTGGCCCCGCTCGTGCAGATGCGCCGCATGCGGATGCGCAGCGCGGCGGGCCGGCACTTCGTGGACGTGGTGGTCGACGTGGCCCCCGGGGCCGCGCTCGGCCAGGCGCACGCGGCGGCGGACGCGGTGGAGCAGGCCATCGAGCGCGCCGTGCCCGGGGCGGACGTGGTCGTGCACGTGGAGCCCCGCGACGTGGGCGACGTGGCGCTGGGGGAGCGGGTGCTCGCCGCCGCCCAGCGGGTGGGCCGGGTGCGCGAGATCCACAACGTGTCGCTGATCGACGCCGGCGGGGGCACCGAGGCGTCGCTCCACCTGAAGCTCCCGGCCGACACCCCGCTCGGCGAGGCCCATGCCCTGGCCTCCCGGGTGGAGCGGGCCGTGCGCGAGGACGTGCCCGAGGTGCGCGCCGTGCACACCCACATCGAGCCCCTCTCCGGCCCCGAGGTGGTGCGGGGCGAGGCCGGCGCCGCCGCGGGGGCGGCCGACGCGGTGCGCCGGGTGGCCCGCGAGGTCTCCGGCGCCGAGGCGCGGGAGGTGCGCCTGGTCGGCACCGGCCGCGGCACGGTGGCCTACGTGACCCTGGCGCTCGGGGCCGAGCGGACGCTGGCCGAGGCCCACGAGCGTGCCGGCGAGGTGCGGCGGCGGGTGCGGCGGGAGGTGCCGGGCGTCGCCGACGCCTTCGTCCACACCGAGCCGTGAGGATGGGTCAGGTGGCGGTGGCGCCGGCCACCGGGAACGGCCCCCGGTGCAGCCACCAGCCGTGGCGGCGCAGCCACTCGACGTCGTCGGCGTAGCCCGGCCACCGGCCGGCCACCAGGCGCCAGAAGGCCGGCGAGTGGTTCATCTCGGCGAGGTGGGCGACCTCGTGCACGACCACGTACTCGGCCACCCGGGCGGGGGCCATGACCAGCCGCCAGGACAGCGAGAGCGCGCCGGTGGTCGAGCACGACCCCCAGCGCGAGCGCGGGTCGCGGACGGTGAGGCGGGTGTAGGCGACGCCCATCCCCGCCGCGTGGCCGGCGGCGAGCCCGCCGAGGCGCTCCGCCGCGACGCGCCGGTACCAGCGCTCGACCAGCGCCCCCACGCGCTCGGGGTGCGGGGCCGCGACGGCGAGGCGCCCGTCCTCGGCGGCGAAGCGCACCGCCCCCCGCGCCGCCTCGCGCACGCCCAGCTCGACCACGCCGCCGAGCAGCGGCAGCAGGTCGCCGTCGGTGAGCACCGGCGGGGCCGGAGGCGCGAGCAGGTGCTGGTGGCGGGTGAGCCAGGCCTCCTTGGTCTGGACCGCGTCGCCGACCGCGCGCGCGCTCATGCGCGGCGGCGCCGAGACCCGCAGGCCGTCGGGGGTCAGCGTGAGCCGCACCCGGCGGGCGCGCGGATGGCGCACCAGGGTGTAGTCGACCTCGCGGCCGGCGACGCGGACGGACGGCACGCGGGGCATCATCGCGCGGCCGGCGGACGGCCCCGGCGGGGCCGGTTCGTGCGTGTTGTGCGCTCCCCGGGCGCTGCTATCCTCCCCGGACCCGTCGGCTGACGGGCGTACACCCGTGCTGACGATGCAGACCACCGCGGACATCCCCACCACGACGCACCCGAGCCGGGGAGGTCACGCCTGAACGGAAAGATCCTGCTTGCCTCCTAGGCGTGGCCCAGACACCCGGCCTCCGGCCGGCCCATCGACGCGGATCAACGAGGCCATCCGGGCCGACAGCGTCCGCCTCATCGACGACCGGGGCGACAATCGTGGGGTGGTGAGCCTGCGCGAGGCGCTCAACGTCGCCGCGTCGCGGAACCTCGACCTGGTCGAGGTGGCGGCCGACGCCCGCCCGCCGGTCTGCCGCATCATGGACTACGGCAAGTGGCGCTACGAGCAGGAGCAGAAGGCCAAGCAGGCCAGGAAGCACCAGAGCACGATCACCATCAAGGAGATCAAGTTCCGGCCCAAGATCGACCCGCACGACTACGCCACCAAGAAGGGCCATGTGGTGCGGTTCCTCAAGAACCGGGACAAGGTGAAGGTGACGATCATGTTCCGCGGCCGGGAGCTCATCCACCCGGAGCGCGGGGAGGCCATCCTCCTGCGGCTGGCCGATGAGGTGAAGGACCTGGCGCTGGTCGAGAGCCGGCCCAACCTCGACGGCCGCAACATGGTCATGATGCTCGCCCCGCACCGCCAGCCCCAGCCCGGCTCGCCCCGGGACTCCGCCGATGAGACCGGCGAGCCGCCGCCCGAGCCGCAGCCGGCGGCGACCTCCCCGGCGACGCCGTAGCCCCAGAGAGGACCGAAGGACTCCAGATGCCCAAGATGAAGACCAACAAGGCCGCCTCGAAGCGGTTCCGGGTGACCCCGTCGGGGAAGATCCGGTACGTGCAGTCCGGCCTGCGGCACAACCTCGAGCACAAGTCCGGCAAGCAGAAGCGCGCCATCGGCAAGCCGGCCACCATCTCCGAGGACAGCCACGACACGATCCTGCGGCTCCTGGGGAGGCGGTAGATGGCCCGCATCAAGCGCTCGGTCGCGGCGCGCAAGAAGCGCCGCAAGGTCCTGGGCATGGCCCGCGGGTACTGGGGGCTCAAGCACTCCTCCTACCGGCGCGCCAAGGAGCAGGTGCAGCGGTCGCTGCGGTACGCCTACCGTGACCGCCGCCGGCGCAAGCGCGACTTCCGGCGCCTGTGGATCACCCGCATCAACGCCGGCGCCCGGCTGAACGGCCTGACCTACTCCGAGCTCATGCACGGGCTCGGCCTGGCCGGCGTCGAGCTGGACCGCAAGATGCTCGCCGACCTCGCCGCGCAGGAGCCCGAGCACTTCGCCGCGCTGTGCACCCGCGCCCGCGAGGCCCGCGCCCAGCACGCCCAGAAGGTCGCCGCCTGAGCGATGGACCGGGGGCGCCCCGCCGGGGCGCCCCGTCCTCCCCGCCCGGGCGCCCGCTCCGGCGGGTGACCTCGCCCCGCAACCCCGCGCTGCAGCTGGTCCGCCGGCTGCAGGCCAAGCGCGCGCGCCGGGAGCTCAGGCTGATGGTGGCCGAGGGCGAGGACCTGGTGCAGGCCGCGCTCGACCGCGGCGTGCGGCCCC
The DNA here is from genome assembly GCA_025455865.1 of Thermoleophilia bacterium. GTDB lineage: Bacteria > Actinomycetota > Thermoleophilia > Miltoncostaeales > Miltoncostaeaceae > JALOLS01. The sequence continues at coordinate 302 of JALOLS010000032.1, read as the reverse complement.
AGGTGCTCCTGGTCGACGACCAGCGGGTGGCGCCCGACGACCCGCGCCTGGCCGCCACCGCCGGGCTGGACGAGCGCTACCTGGTGCCGGCGTCGCTGCTCGCCCGGGTGAGCACGCTGGCCCAGCCGCCGCGGATGCTCGCGGTGCTCCCCCAGCCCGGCCCGCACCACTTCCGCACCGTGCGCTTCCCCCCCGAGGCGGGGCTCTGGCTGGCCGGCGTCGCCGATCCGGGGAACGTCGGGACCCTGGTGCGCACCGCGGCGGCGCTCGGGTGCGACTGGGTCGCGCTCGGCCCCGGCTCG
>JALOLS010000119.1 GCA_025455865.1 Thermoleophilia bacterium | reverse complement strand
AGCAGGGAGGCCCCGTCGAGGGGCGCCGACGCCTTGGCCCCGCCCATGCGGGTGCCGAGGCCGCCGGCCAGCACGATCCCGGTGGGCGGGGCCCCCGCCCTGGCTGTGTGCTCGCCGTCCACGCCCGGATCATGCTCCGGGCCCGACCAGGAGGACCGACGTGACCGACCGGGAATGGATCCGGGACTTCGCCGCGGCGCTCGGGGTGGCGCCGCCGAGCGAGGAGGAGTTCGAGACCCTGCTGCGGCTGGCCGGCGTGGCCGCCCACGCCTCGGCCCGCACCGCCGCGCCGGTGGCCTGCTGGCTGGCCGCCCGCGCGGGCCGGTCACCGGCCGCCGCGCTCGAGGTGGCCGAGGGCGTCGCGCCCGCGTCCTGAGCCGCGCCCGGGGGTGTAGCCTGCATAGGCAATGCCAAAGCAGAGCTACACCGCGTCCGAGGCCGCCCGCGCCCTCGGGATCAGCCTGGACACCCTGCGCCGCTGGGACCGCGCCGGCCGCATCCGGGTCGAGCGCGACGAGCGCAACCGGCGCCTGATCCCGGCGTCGGAGGTGGAGCGGATGCGCGGCCGGGACGGATGGTCCGGGCTCTCGGCCCGCAACCGGTTCACCGGGATCGTCCGCGCGGTGGAGGTCGACGGGCTGCTGGCGCGTGTGGAGATCGACGTCACCGAGCCCGCCCGGGTGGTCGCGATCATCACCCGGGAGGCGGCCGAGGAGCTCGGCCTGGGCCCGGGCGACGCGGCGAGCGCCCTGGTCAAGGCGACCTCGGTGATGGTCCGGCGGTGAGGGCCGGGCCCGCCGCGCTCGCGGCGCTCGCGCTCGCGGCGCCGGTCGCCGGGTGCGGAGGGGGCGAGCCCCGGGGGGCCACCGTGCTCGCGGCCTCCTCGCTCGCCGGGGCGTTCACCGCCCTGGCGCCGGACGCGCGCATGTCGTTCGCCGGATCCGACCGCCTGGCCTTCCAGGTCGAGCAGGGCGCGCCGGCCGACGTCATCGCGACCGCCGATCCGGCCATCCTGCGCCGGCTCGCCGGCAGGGGGCTCGTGGGGCCTCCGAGGGTCTTCGCGCGCAACCGCCTGGTGGTCGTGGTGCCGCGGGCGAACCCGGCCGGCGTGCGCACCGTGGGCGACCTGGCCCGCCCGGGGGTGGCGGTGGTGGTGGGCGACCCCGGGGTGCCGGTCGGGGCCTACGCCCGCGAGGCCCTGCGCCGGCTGGGGATCGCCGGTCCGGTGCTCGCCAACGTCGTCAGCGAGGAGACCGACGCCGCCGCGGTGGCGGCCAAGGTCGCCCTGGGCGAGGCCGACGCGGGCATCGTCTACCGCACCGACGCCCGGCCGGTGGCCGCCCGGGTGCGGGTGGTCCCGGTCCCCGCCCGGGCCCAGCCGCAGATCGCCTACGCGGCCGCGGTGGTCACGCGGCCGCCGGTCCGGCCGGACGGCGAGGCCTTCCTGCGGCGGCTCACCGGCCCCGAGGGCCGGGCCGTGCTCCGCCGCCACGGGTTCGCCGCGCCGTGAGGCACCTGTTCAGCGCCGTCGCGGCCGCCTGCCTGGCCGCGCTGCTGGCGTTCCTGCTCCTGCCGGTCGCGGCCGTCCTCATCCGGGTGCCGCCCGGGTCGGCGTGGTGGGGGGAGGTCGCCCTGGACGCGCTCCGGGTGACCCTGCTCACCAGCCTCGTCGCCAACCTCGTCTTCCTGCTGCTCGGCACGCCGGCCGCCTATCTGGTGGCCACCCGGCGCTTCCGGGGCCGCGCGCTGGTGGTGACGCTGCTGGAGGTCCCGCTGGTCCTCCCGCCCGCGGTCGCCGGGATCGGGCTCCTGGTCGCCTTCGGCCGCGCCGGCATCCTCGGGGGGGAGCTCTCCGCGCTCGGGCTGGAGATCCCGTTCACGCGCCTGGCCGTGGTGCTCGCGGTGGTGTTCGTGGCCGCCCCCCTCTACGTGCGGCAGGCCGTCGCCGCGTTCGAGGCGGTCGACGCCGAGGTGCTCGCCGCCGCCCGCACCCTCGGGGCGGGGCCCTTCCGGGTCTTCCGGCGGGTGGCGCTGCCCATGGCGGCGGGCGGGCTGGCCGCCGGCTGGGCCCTCGCCTTCGCGCGCGGCATCGGGGAGTTCGGGGCCACGATCATCTTCGCCGGGAGCCTCCAGGGGGTCACCCAGACCCTGCCGCTCGCGATCTACGCGCAGTTCGAGCAGGACCTCGACACCGCGCTGGCCATCGGCGGACTGCTCATCGCGTTCTCGCTGCTGCTCCTCTTCACCGCCAAGATGGTGCCCGGATGGACCCGGCTGCGCTCGACGTCGACCTCGACCTCCCGCGCCGGCACATCCGCCTGAGCGTGCGCCTGCGCCTCGCGCCGGGCACGCTCGCGGTGGTCGGGCCCTCGGGGTCGGGCAAGTCGAGCCTGCTGCGCGCGGTGGCCGGGCTGGAGCGCCCGGCCGGCGGGCGGATCGCGCTGGGGGACGAGGTCTGGTTCGACGCCCGGGCTCGGGTCGACCTGCCGCCGGAGCGGCGCGGGGTGGGGATGGTCTTCCAGGACTACGCGCTGTTCCCGCACATGAGCGTCCTCGAGAACGTGGCGTTCGCCGGCCGCAGGGACGCGCCGGGCCTGCTCGAGCGGCTCGGGATCGCCCACCTGGCCGGGGCCCGGCCGGCCGGGCTCTCGGGCGGCGAGCGCCAGCGGGTGGCGATCGCCCGCGCGCTCGCGCGCCGGCCCCGGGTGCTGCTGCTGGACGAGCCGATGGCCGCGCTGGACGCCCACACCAGGGCCGGGGTGCGCGAGGAGCTGGGGCGGCTCCTGGCCGGCCTCGGCCTCCCGGCGCTGCTGGTGAGCCACGACTTCGACGATGCCGCCGCCCTCGCCGGCCGGGTGCTGGTGCTGGTGGACGGCCGGGTGGTGCAGGAGGGGAGCCCCGGCGACCTGGTCTCGCGGCCGGCCGACCCCTTCGTGGCCAGCCTGACCGGCGCCAACCTGCTCCGGGGCGTGGCCCGGCCCGGCCCGGACGGGCTCACCCTGGTGGCGCTCGAGGCCGGCGGCGAGGTCCTGTCCACCGACCCCGGGCAGGGGCCGGTGGGCGTGGTCGTGCAGCCCTCGGAGGTCACCCTGGCCCGGGGGCCGGTCGACGACTCGGCGGTCAACCGCCTGCCCGGCCCGGTCCTCGCGGTCCAGCGGCTCGGCAACCGCACCCGGGTGACGGTGGGGCCGGTGCGGGCCGACATCACCAGCCGCTCCGCCGACCAGATGGGCATCCGGGAGGGCGAGCCCGCGGTGGCGGTGTTCAAGGCGACGGCCACCCGCCTGGTGCCCCTCCCGGGCGCGACGCGCCCCGCGTGACCGCCGTGGCGGCGGCGGCCCCGGCCGCGCCGCGCCGGCTGCCTGATCTGCACGCCGGGCAAGCTGAGCGCGACCCGACCGCGGACCGGATGCGCGCGCGGCGCGCCGGGCGCCGGGACTGGGGCCTCTCGTGACCGTTCAGGAGCTCGCGGCCAGGGCGATGGCGGCGACCGCGTTCACCGTGGCGTGCGCGGTCACCGCCGCCCAGTAGCCGCGCCAGCGGTAGAGCCAGGCCAGCGCGACGCCGGTCGCGGTGAGCGCGATGGCCCGCGGCCAGATGACGTAGGCGTCGGCGTGGGCGGCGGCGAAGAGCACCCCGGAGAGCACCGCGGCGAACCAGAAGCGCATCCGGCGGACCAGCCCGCGCAGGAGGAGCCCGCGGAAGAGCAGCTCCTCGCCGAGCGGGGCGAACACCACCAGCGACACCACCAGCATCGCGACCTGCCACCAGCTCGTGCCGAGCTCGCGCTGCACGTCCTCCAGGCGGTCCTCCAGGCCGGGGTCGACCAGCGTGCCCAGGGCGACGATGGCGACCCCGCCGAGGATCAGGCCCACGCCCACGTTCAGGCCCATCAGCACCGCGCCGCGCCGGGAGTGCTTGGTGCCGATGACCGTCCGGCGCTCGCCCGGGGTGAGCCGGAGCATGAGCAGGAGCCCGAGCAGGAGCAGCAGACCGCCGGTCGCGAAGGTGGCCACCGCGGCCAGCCCGTCCTCCGACACCCCGGCCGCGTCGAGGAATCCCGCCACCACGATGAGGACCGCGAAGGCCACCAGCACGGCGCCGACCGGCGAGAGCACCCGCCACCAGAAGCCCGGCCCGGTCCGTCCGGGCGCCGGCCGCGCGGGCGGCGGCGGGATGGGCGGCGGGGCCGGCGCGGAGGCGGGCGGGGGCGGGGGCGGCGGGGCCGGCGTCGTCACTCGCGGGCGATGGTAGCCCCGCGAGCCCCCCGGTCACCGACATCCCTGGGATTCGCATGACGAAGGCACGGTCGCCGTTCCTGGACGGTCCCCTAGACTCCCGCCTCGTGTCCGTGGCCTCGTCGACCCGTCCCCGCGTCTTCAGCGGCATGCGCCCCACCGGCCAGCTGCACGTGGGGCACCTGCTCGGCGCCCTCGGCAACTGGGTCCGCCTGCAGGACGAGTACGAGTGCGTCTACTGCGTGGTCGACCTGCACGCGCTCACCACCGGGTACGAGGACGTGCGCGGCATCCACCGGAACGGGCTGGAGATGGTGGCCGACTGGCTGGCCGCCGGGGTGGACCCCGAGCGGAGCATCGTCTTCCGCCAGAGCGACGTGCCCCAGCACTCCGAGCTCGCGATGCTGCTCGGGATGATCACCCCGCTCTCGTGGCTCGAGCGGGTGCCCACCTACAAGGGCCAGATCGCCGAGCTCGGCGACCACCTGCAGACGTTCGGGTTCCTGGGCTACCCGCTCCTGCAGACCGCCGACATCATCCTCTACAAGGCCACCCGGGTCCCGGTGGGCCAGGACCAGCTCCCGCACCTGGAGCTCGCGCGCGAGGTCGTGCGCCGGTTCAACCACCTCTACGGCGAGGTCTTCCCCGAGCCCGAGGCCATCCTGGCCGAGGCGCCGCTCATCCTCGGCCCCGACGGGCGCAAGATGAGCAAGAGCTACGACAACGCGATCACCTTCGGCATGGGCGATGACGAGATCGACCGGCTGGTGCGGTCGATGATCACCGACCCCCAGCGCGTGCGCCGCACCGACCCGGGCCGGCCCGAGGTGTGCAACGTCTTCAGCTGGCACCGGCTGTTCGGCACCCCGCCGGAGGAGATCGACGCCGTGCACGAGGGCTGCACGACGGCCACCCTGGGCTGCGTGGACGACAAGAAGGGCCTGGCCGCACGGGTCAAGGACGTCATCCGGCCCATCCGCGAGCGCCGTGAGCAGATCATGGCCGACCCCGACCGCCTGGAGCGGATCCTCCAGGAGGGGGCCGAGCGCGCGCGGGCGATCGCCGCGCCGGTCATGGCCGAGGCCACCCACGCCATGGGGCTGTAGGCCCCCAGGCTGCCGTGTGGCTGCAGCGGCGGATCACCCTGGCGGCCGTGCCGCGCGGGGTGCACCTGGTCACCGGTGCGGTGCTCGGAGCGATCCCCGAGGTGCGCGAGGTGACCACCGGGATGCTCAGCCTGTTCCTCCAGCACACCTCGGCGTCCCTCGCGCTGAACGAGAACGCGAGCCCCGACGTGCGGCGCGACCTGGACGCCTGGCTCGACCGCGCCGCCCCCGAGGACGCCCCGTACTGGACCCACACCATGGAGGGGCCCGACGACATGCCCGCCCATGTGAAGTCGGTCATCGTGGGCCCGTCGCTGCTGGTCCCGGTGGGCGGGGGGCGGCCGGCGCTCGGCACCTGGCAGGGGGTCTACCTGCTGGAGCACCGCGACCACGGCGGGCCGCGCTCGCTGGTGGCCACCCTCTGGGGCGAGTAGCCGGGCGCGCCTACGCCGCCGGCCCGGGCACCTCCTCGGCCACCGCGAACACCGCGTCGAGCCCGGTCCGCTCGACGTGCTCGGCCATCGCGGCCATGCGGGCGGACTGGACGGCGGCCATGGCCGGGTCCGCGCGGAGCGCCGCCCAGCCGCCGGGGTCGAGGTCGAGGAAGCCGAACGAGACCACGTGGTCGGGGTCGGCGAGGTCCCGAAGATGGAACGCCCGCACGAGCGGGTCGGGGTGGCGGTCGGGCAGCCAGGCGGCGCGGAAGGCGTCGTAGGCCCCCGGGCGGATCCACCGCTCGGTCATCAGGCAGATCATCGGCGCGTGCTCCTCGGCGTCGTGGTGGGGAATGGCCCACCATCTCCGCCGGAGCGGAGGTGCGTCAAGGCCGGTCTCCGGGCCGGATGGGATGATCCGCCCCATGGCGACCATGGCCGTCGCCCCGCCGAGGCGCGGGGGCATCCGCGAGCTGGTGCTGATGATGGCGCTCGCGAACGGCGTCTCGTCGCTCCCGAGCGCCGCGGCGGTGCTCGCGCTCCCGCAGATCCACGCCGACCTCGGGGTGTCCACCGCCGAGCTGCAGTGGACGCTGACCGGCTACCTCATCGCGAACGCGGCGCTCATCGTCACCGGCGGGCGCCTGGCCGACCTGTTCGGCCGGCGCCGCCTGCTCATCTGGGGCGGGGTGCTGTTCATCGTCGCGGCCGCGGCGGCTGCGCTCGCCCCGGACTTCTGGGTCCTGGTGGCCGCGACGACCGCGATGGGGGCCGGATCGGCCATCCTCACCCCGGCGTCCCTCGCGATCATCACCAACGCCATCGACGTCCACGCCCGCGGCGGCGCGGTCGGCGCATGGGGGTCGGCCAGCGCCATCGCCTCGGGCATCGGCCCGGTCATCGGCGGTGCGCTCACCGCGATCGACTGGCGCCTGGTGTTCGCGGTGATGGTCCCGATCGCGCTGGTGGTGCTCGTCTACACCCTGGTCGCGGTGCGCGAGTCGCGCGACGAGGCCGAGGACCAGCGCATCGACCTGCCCGGCGTGGTGCTCTCCGCCCTCGGGATCACCTCGCTGACCCTGGTGCTCGTGCAGGGGGCGGTCTGGGGCTGGACCTCGGCGGTCATCCTGGGCATCGGCGCGGCGACCGCGATCCTCATCGTCGCCTTCCTGCAGCGCGAGCGGCGGGCGCCGCGTCCGCTCATGGACCTCGCGCTCTTCCGCCGCCCGGGCTACGCGGGGGCCAACCTGGTCGTCGCGGTCCTGAACTTCGCCTTCGGGGCCGCGACGTTCGTCGTGCCGATGCTCTTCCAGACCGCCCAGGGCCGCGACGCCCTGGCGTCCGGGCTGCTCATGCTCCCCCTGACCGGGCTCATGGCCCTGGCCCTGCCGATCGGCGGGGTGATGGCCCCGCGGGTCGGGGTGCGCCTGCCGATGGTGGCCGGGCTCGCGCTCATGGCCGGCGGGTCGCTGCTCATGGCCCTGCCCGCCGCCCGGGAGTCCGACGGGCTGCTCCTGGTCGGCCTGGCCGTCCTCGGCGCCGGGACCGGCCTGGCGCTCACGCCGCTCAACCTGGCCGCGTTCAACGCCGTCGGCCCGGAGCGCCACGGGGAGGCCTCCGGCGTGCTCACCATGCTCGCCGGGGTGGGGAACGCCCTCGGGGTGGCCGCGACCAGCGCCGTGCTCACCGCCGAGGGGGCCGAGACCCCGGGCAACACGGCCGAGTTCGCCACCGGGTTCAGCACCGCGATGGTCATCGCCACGGTGGTGAGCGCGGTGGGCATCGTGCTCGCGATGCTCGTGCTCAAGGGCGGCGTGCAGCCCGCCCTGGTCCGGGAACCCGCAGCCGAGGAGGGATAAGGCCGCACCACCCCGGGGGCGAACCCGGGGTTGGGCGGGTCGGCGATTCCGGAAGGATCGGGGTGAGGAGGTGCGCCATGTCCGCCCCGAGGCTCCCGGTCCTCGCCCTGCTCGCCCTGCTGCTCGCCCTGCCGGCGCGCGGGCTCGGCGCCGCGTGGCTCGCGACGAGCGGCCTCGCATCGGGTGCCTCGGTCCAGGGCACGCCGGCCGTCGCGGTGGACGGTGCCGGCGTCCAGCACGTGGCCTGGGGGGAGCAGGCCGGCGCCGCGATCACGATCCGCCACGCGGAGCGGGCGCCGGGCGGGTCCTGGCGGACCGAGATGGTCACCACCTGGAGCGACTCCACGCTGGGCGGGCGAAACGTCGTGATGGCGGCGAACGCGCGCGGCGATGTGCTCCTCGCCTGGGACCG
>JALOLS010000118.1 GCA_025455865.1 Thermoleophilia bacterium | reverse complement strand
CGCGGCGGCATCGGGACGGTGCCCGCGCGGGTGCCGTCCCGCGGCCCGCAACGCGAGCTCCGCGCGCCCCGGGGGCGCCCGCTCCCGCCGGGGCCTCGCTCTGAGCGGGCAGAAGCTGGACAAGAGTCTGTCCAGGAACGTTGACAGAACCTGGACAGCTAGGGCATGATGGACCTGTAAGGCACGGGAGAGCGCTCGATCTTTCCCAACCGGCCCAACCAGTCGGGGTTCACCACACGTAGGACAGGGTGGAACGAAACCTCGACAAGGAGTCTCCACACCATGAAGCGCACCGCCCTCTCCCTCGCCGTCATCGCCGGCGTCGCCGTGCCCTCCGCCCTGGTCGCCGGTAGTGCCACGGGCAGCTCCCACTCGCCGGGCACCATCCCCCAGGTCGCCTCCGCCGCCGGCTTCTCGACCCTGGTGACGCTGGTCCAGGACGCGGGCCTCGCCGGTGCGCTCTCGGCGCCCAAGCCCAAGCTCACGGTGTTCGCGCCGACCAACGCGGCGTTCAACCGGGTGCCCCGCTCGACCCTGAACCAGCTCGCCGGCAACGAGGCGCTGCTGCAGTCGGTGCTCAAGTACCACGTCGTCCGCGGCGCGGTCCCGGCCAGCAAGGTCGTCACGCTGAACGGCAAGAGCGTGCGCACCCTCAACGGCAAGTCGATCCGCATCACCGTGCGGGGCGGCAACGTCTTCCTGAACGGCAACACGCGGGTCACCAAGACCGACGTGAAGGCCAGCAACGGCGTCATCCACGTCATCAACCGGGTCCTCCTGCCCCCGTCCTGACCCGACGGAACCACCCTGTCGCAGCCACGAGGTGATGAGCATGTACCGCTTCTCCCGCGCCATGTACCGCGATCTCTCCGCGATGCTTCCCCGGTCGGGGGCGGTGCGTCCTGAGCTCGCCGAGCGGCTGCTGCTTTCGGCCTGCGAGCGCACGGTGGAGCGCCTGGCGCGCGACCACCGGCGCTTCGCCCGGCCCGGTGCACGCCTGTTCCGCGACGTGCGCTCGCTCTACCCGGTCCACGTCCAGCTCGCCGTCTACGACCGCATCGAGCGGCACATGGCGGACGCCCTGGAGTACCTGGACCAGGAGATCGCCGAGCGCGGGAGCGCGGACCTGCTGCGCTGCCAGGCCAGCAACCGCAAGGGCAAGGCCTGCCAGCGGGTGCCGGTGACCGGATCGAAGTTCTGCCCGTCCCACCGCCACCTGGAGCGCGTGGAGACCGCGAGCTTCGCGGCCTAGCCTCCGTCGGGACCGCGGGCGCCCCACCCGGGCGCCCGCCCCCGACCGGAGGGATGCATGAGCACGGACGCCCCACCAAGCGCGCAGTTCGCGGCCGAGACCGATCGGACCGGGCACTTCGTCCGCCAGCAGAGCCGATTCCGCGACTGGGTGCGCGCCGACGGCTCCGGGCCTCACCCGGCCGTCGCCGGGCGCTACCACCTGTACGTCTCGCTGGCGTGCCCATGGGCCCACCGCACGGTGATCGTGCGTTCCCTGAAGGGCCTGGAGGACGTCGTGTCGATGAGCGTCGTCGACCCGGTCCGCGATGAGCGGGGCTGGGCCTTCCGCGACGGCCCGGGCCACGGGCCCGACCCGGTCAACGGCTTCGCCTTCCTGGCCGAGGCCTACGCCGCGAGCGACCCGGAGTTCGCCGGCCGGGTGACCGTCCCGGTGCTCTGGGACCGCGGCACCGGGCGCATCGTCAACAACGAGTCGGCCGACGTCATCCGCATGCTGAACGCCGAGTTCCCGGGTGGTGACGAGCGGCTCGACCTCTTTCCCGAGGCGCTCCGCGACGAGATCGACCAGGTCAACGCCCTCGTCTACCCCGCGGTGAACGACGGCGTCTACAAGGCCGGGTTCGCCGCGAGCCAGGCGGCGTATGAGGAGGCCTTCGACGTCCTCTTCGGCGCCCTCGACCTGCTCGATGCGCGCCTGTCGGCCTCGCGCTGGCTGGTCGGCAACCGCTTCACCGAGGCCGACGTGCGGCTGTTCACCACGCTCGTGCGCTTCGACCCGGTCTATGAGGTGCACTTCAAGTGCAACCTGCGCCGGATCGCCGACTACCCCGCGCTGTCGGGCTTCGTGCGCGACGTCTACCAGACCCCCGGCGTGGCGGCGACGGTGGACATGGACCACATCAAGCGCCACTACTACCTGACCCACCGGCGGCTGAACCCGATCGGGATCGTCCCCAAGGGGCCGGCCCTGGACCTGGGCGCCCCGCACGGGCGGGAGCGGCTCGGCCCGCCGGCCCTCCCCTGGGCTACGGGCTGACCAGGGCGAACGCGTCGGGCGGGAGCCCCGGCCCCATGAGGCCGGTGTCGACCACGTAGGGCTCGCCGTCGCCGGCATCCTCCAGGAGCACCACGTGGCAGCTCAGCCCGATCTCGGAGCGCTCGGTGTATCCCAGGATCCGGAACGCCGTGCGCAGGGCGTCGCGATGGCGGGTGAGCAGGCAGCCGCCGTACCCCATGTCGTGGCGGCGCTGCACCACGAACGGGCCATGCGCCACGAGCTGGCGCACCGTCGCGCCGACGGGTGGCATGAGCCAGTGCCCGAAGGGGTTCTCCATCGCCTGCGAGGGTAGTCCGCCGGGCGCCGGGACGCTGCTCAGGGGGGCCCGGCCGCGCGGGGCGCCTCGCCCTCGCCCGGCGCGCCCCGTCGGGAGAGGGTGAGCAGGATCAGCGTGCCGATGACCGCGGCGACCACCGAGGCGGCGAGGATGCCCATCTTCGCGTCGGCGACCAGCGCCGGGTCGGTGAAGGCCAGGTTGGCGACGAAGATCGAGACGGTGAAGCCGATGCCCGCCAGGGCTCCGACCCCGGCGACCTGGGGCCAGGTCACGCCCCCGGGCAGGCGACCGATGCGAAGGGCCACGGCGACGAGGGTCCCGAGCAGCACGCCGAGGGTCTTCCCCACCACCAGGCCCAGCACCACCCCGAGGGTGACCCGGCTCTCGAGCGCCGCCTGCACCGAGTCGGCGTCGATGCGGATGCCGGCGAAGGCCAGGGCGAAGATCGGGAGCACCACGAAGCTGCTCCAGGGCGTGAGCGCGTGCTCCATGCGCTCGAGCAGCGGCACCCCGTCGCGCCGGAGCTCACCGAGCCCGCGCCAGGCCGCCCGGTCGAGGTCCTCGTCGTGCCAGCCCCCCTCCAGGTCGTCGGCCAGCGCGCCGGCGCGCGCGGCGACCTCGTCGCGCGGCCGCAGCGCCCGCACCGGGATGAGCAGCCCGAAGGCGACCGCGGCGATGGTCGGGCTGACCCCGGAGAGCGACATGCACGCCCAGGCCCCCAGGCCCAGGATGACGTAGGGCGTGACCAGGCTCACGCGCTGCTGGGCCAGGACCCCGACCAGGGCGAGCAGGAGCACGGCGGCGGCCAGCCACGCGGGCGCGAGGCCCGAGGTGTAGGCCACCGCGATGACCAGGATCGCCCCGATGTCGTCGATGACCGCCAGCGCCAGCAGGAACGCCGCGAGCTGGGCCGGCACCCGCGTCCCGAGCAGCCGCAGCGCCGCGACGGCGAAGGCGATGTCGGTGGCCATGGGGATGCCCCAGCCGTTCTGCCCCGGCCCGCCGGCGTTCACCGCCAGGTAGAGGGCGGCGGGCAGCGCCATCCCGCCGATCGCGGCGAACAGCGGCAGCAGCGCCACCCGGCGGTCCTTGAGCTCCCCGACGGTCAGCTCGCGCTTGATCTCCAGCCCGACGACCAGGAAGAACACGCTCATGAGCACGTTCTTGACCACCGTCTTGAGGTCGGTGGCGATGTCCAGGGCGCCCGCGTCGAGCGTGATGGGCGTGCCCCACAGCTCCGTGTAGGAGTCCGGGGCGACGTTCGCCCACACGAGCGCGGCGACGGTCGCGATGAGGAGCGCCAGGCCGCCCGCCGCGGTCGTCTGCAGGAACTCCTGCAGCGGGCCGAGCACCCGCCGCGGGCGCGTGGGGGCGCCTCCCGCGCCGGGGTCGCTGGTCACGCCCCGCAGGCTAGGTGATCAGCGCCGCCGCGTGATCCGAGACGTAGGTCGCCGTCTCGCGCTCCGGCCGCACGTACCCCTGGTCGGGCTGGCGGGGCGGGAGCTTCGGCGTGTCCAGGTGCACCTGGTGGTAGGGGATCATCGAGAGCAGGTGGCTGATGCAGTTCAGGCGCGCCTTGCGCTTGTCGTCGGCCTCGACGACGTGCCAGGGGGCCTCGGGGATGTCGGTGTGCACGAACATCTCGTCCTTGGCCCGCGAGTAGTCCACCCAGTGGGTGCGCCCGCCCAGGTCCATGGGACTGAGCTTCCAGCGCTTGGTCGGGTCGTCGATGCGGGCCTTGAACCGGCGCTCCTGCTCCTCGTCGCTGACCGAGAACCAGTACTTGATGAGCCGGACGCCCGAGCGGACGATCATGCGCTCGAACTCCGGGCACGAGCGCAGGAACTCCCGGTGCTCGGCCGGCGTGCAGAACCCCATCACCTTCTCGACCCCGGCCCGGTTGTACCAGGAGCGGTCGAACAGGATGACCTCGCCGGCGGCCGGCAGGTGGGGGACGTAGCGCTGGAAGTACCACTGGGTCTTCTCGCGCTCGGTGGGCGCCGCGAGGGCCACCACCCGGCACACCCGCGGGTTCAGCGGCTCGGTGATCCGCTTGATCGCCCCGCCCTTCCCCGAGGCGTCGCGGCCCTCGAAGATCACCACGATGCGGTCGCCGCTCGCCCGCACCCACTCCTGCATGTGGGCCAGCTCGACCTGCAGCCGGGCGAGCTCCTGTTCGTACAGCTTGCGTGGGATCGCCGACATCTGCCACCTCCTCCCGGGGGATCCTCGGCGGCGGCGCGGGCCGCTTGAGCGCCGCGCCGCCGTTCGCGGCAGGCTACGCGGCCGGGGACAGCTCCGAGGTGCAGTGCGGGCAGCGGGTGGCCGAGCGGCTCACGTCCTCGGTGCAGAAGTCGCACGGGCGCGTGGTGAGCTCCTTCTTGGCCATCACCTTCGCCGCCCCCTTGATCACGAAGAAGAGCACCAGCGCGATGATGATGAAGCTGATGAGCTGGTCGATGAACGCGCCGTAGCGGAACTGGGACCCGTTGATCGAGAAGGTCAGGGCCGAGAAGTTCGCGTCGCCGGTCAGCGCCGCGATGATCGGCGTGATGAACCCGGCCACGAACGAGTCGATCAGGTCCTTGAACGCGACGCCGAGGACGACCGCGACGGCCAGCTGGATGAGGTTCCCGCTGAAGGCGAAGTCCTTGAACTCCTGCCACAGCCCCTTCCCCCTGCCCGCCGCGGCCCCCGCCCGGCCGGTTGCGTCGGTGCTCATCTCGGCGCTCCTGTGCTCGTCTGCCCGATGATCGGGCGACGCTACGGGGCGGGTGCCGCGAATGCCAGACCGGGTCACGTACGCTTCCTGGCGATGCGAAATCCATCACCTTCCATGCTCGTCGCGGTCGCCGCGCTGGTCGTCGCGGTGGGCGGCACCGGCTACGCGGCCAGCCAGCTTCCCCGCAACTCGGTCGGGTCCGCCCAGTTGCGCGCGAACGCCGTCGTCGGGGCGAAGCTCGCCCCGGGAGCGGTGACCGGGCGCGCGGTCCGCGACGGGTCGCTCGCGGCCCGTGATTTCGCCCCGGGTCAGCTTCCGCGCGGTGAGCCGGGTCCCGCCGGCGCCCCGGGGCTCCGGGGCGAGACCGGCGCGCAGGGCCCTGCCGGGCCGGCCGGCGAGGTCGGGCCGAGCACGGCCTTCACGGTGATCGGGCCCAGCCCGGTCGCGATCCCCGGCGGCCAGGCGGTGACCGTGGCGTCGATGCAGGTTCCCTCCGGGGCCTACACGTTCGCGGCGACCGGCTTCATCTTCACCAGCGGCGATGCGGTCGGCATGACCGATCAGTTCATCTGCAGCGTCGTGGACGGATCCGGCCAGGTCGTGGCCGGCATGCCCTCCCAGGTCACGCTGCCGCAGGCGAGCGGCCAGCAGTACAACCTGATCGGCGCGGGCACCGTCGCGGCCGGTCCGTTGACGGTCCGCTGTTCGCACATCGTCGCCACCGGGGACGGCGCCGACCCGGACTTCCAGCAGATCGGCGCCCGCCTGGTGGCGACCCGCGTCGGGTCGGTCGTGCGGCCCTGAGAACGGCGAAGGGCCCGCCTGGGCGGGCCCTTCGTGAAGCGTCCCCGGCACGACTTGAACGTGCGGCCTCTACCTCCGCAGGGTAGCGCTCTATCCGCTGAGCTACGGGGACGGACTCCCACGGATGCTAGCGGGCCGGGGCCGTCGGGGCGACCGGGTGGTTGGCCCGGATCAGGTCGCCGGGGTCGTGGGCGGCCTTGACCGCTCGCAGGCGGTCGAGGACCGCGGGCGGGTGCAGCGGCGCCTCGCCGCGCTCGGCGAAATTCATGTAGCTGGTGGTGGCGCGGTGCGCCGCGAGCACCCCGCCCACGCGGTCGAGGTGCGCCTCGATCGCCTCCTTCATGCCCGGGCCCATCACCGCGCCGACCCCGAACGCGGCGAAGCGCCCGGGGAGCATCTCCAGCGCGCCACCGTCCGGGGCGGGCCGGCCCAGGGCGCCGCCGGTGTGGCGGAACTCATACGAGATGAGCGGCGAGCCGGAGCCCTCCCCCACGACCGCGGCCATCGCCGCCGGGTCGGGCAGCTCGTCCAGCAGCATCCCGTCGCCGGCCGCGGGGATCGGGTCGGGCGGGTCCATGTGCAGCATCGCGAGCGCCTCGTGGGGGACGGGGGCCGGGGCGACGGTGTCCATCTCCGGCCCGAGCGCGCGCAGCGGCGCGAGCAGCGCGTCGAGGGCCTCCGGGTCCAGCAGGCCCGCCACCTCGACCACGGTGAAGCTCCGCCCGCGCAGGGGCTCCGGCAGGTCCGGGAGGGGCGGCAGCTGCAGCGCGCGCCAGACGGAGGTGACCTCCTCGGGCAGGGCGTCGACCCACCCCCGCCACGCCTCCAGCACCTCCGCGGCGCGCCCGAGCGGCCACATGAGCCAGCCGCACACCACCTCCGGCACCGGGAACAGGTCCATCTCGATGCCGGTCACCACGCCGAAGCTCCCCCCGCCGCCGCGCAGCGCCCAGAACAGGTCCTCCTCGTGCTCGGCGTCCACCCGCCGCACGCGCCCGTCGGCCGTCACCACCTCGAATGCGCGCACCGCGTTGCAGGCCAGTCCGTGGCGGCGACCGAGCCAGCCGAGGCCACCGCCCAGGGTGTAGCCGGCGATGCCCACCCCGGCGGACGACCCGCAGAGCGGCATCAGCCCGTGGGCCCCGGCCTGGGCGAGCAGGCCGCCCCACGCCTCCCCGCCGGCCGCCCACGCCGTCCGTGCGGTGGCGTCCACGCGCACGCCCCGGATGCGCCCGGTGCGCAGCAGCACGGTCCCCTCCAGCGTGCCGAGGGGGCCGGGGTGGTGCCCGGGGCCCTGCGGAGCCACCCGCAGCCCGTGCTCCGCCGCGGCGGTGAGCACCCGGGCCACGTCATCGGCGTCCTCGGGCAGGGCGACGGCCGCGGGCCGCTGGTCCACGGCCAGGTTGTAGGCGCTTCGCGCCGTGTCCCAGCCCGCGTCGCCCGCAAGCACCACCTCGCCCCGCATCCGCTCCGACAGCGCCCGAAGGCCCGCGGCCCCCGCCTCGGTCGTGGCCATCCTCATCCCCCTGGTCGTCGCGGCTCCGTCGCGGCCGCCCGCGCATCCTCTCCGAGCGCGTGCGCGGGGGCAAGGCGGCGCTTCGCCGGGGCTGGCAGGGTGTCCGGATGCGCTGCACCCGCATCATCGCCGGCCCGGACGGCCGCTCCCGCTTCGAGGACGTCGACGTGCCGCTCGCCGAGGTCGACTACGCCCCGCCGGCGCCGCCGATGGGGGCCTCGGACCCCCTGCCGGCCCGTCGGAGCCTGCTGGGCCGGCTCCCCCCCGGCTGGTTCGGCGACTGGCACCCGAGCCCCACGCGACAGCTCTTCGTGCAGCTCGCGGGCGAGATCGAGGTCACCGTGGGCGACGGCGAGCGCCGGCGCTTCCGGGTCGGGGACGTGGTGCTGGTGGAGGACACGACCGGCCCCGGGCACACCACCCGGGTGATCGGGACCGAGGCGGCGCGCTGCCTCTTCGTCCACCTGGACTGATCAGCCCAGGCAGTCCACCGCGACCTCCAGCACCTGCTCGCCGACCGCCCCGACCCCCTC
>JALOLS010000117.1 GCA_025455865.1 Thermoleophilia bacterium | reverse complement strand
CAGGGCCCGCTTGCGCCGGCGGAGCACGCCGGGGCGGATCCGCCGGGGCTTGGCGGCGACGGCCGGCGTGGCGGCGTCGGGCGGCGTCTCCTCCGCCGGGGCGGTCGAGGGCTCGGCCGGCGCCTCGGCGCCGGGGGCGGGCTCGCCCTCGGCCGGCGGGGCCTCCGGCGCGGCCGCGGCGGCCGGCGGCTCGTCGCGCCGGCGCCGGAACAGGCGCCGCTTGGGCCTGGCCTCGGCCGGCGCCTGGGCGGCCTCGGCCGTGGTCTCGGTGCCCGCGTCCGGCTCGCCCGTCTCGGCCGGGACGCCCACCTCGCCGGCGGGCGCCGCCGGGTAGGGCGCCTCACGGATCGGCGGCGCGGCCGCCGTGGGGTCCGGGGCGTCGATGGGCTCGCCCGTGCGGGCGTCGTCGGCGGAGTCGGGGGGGATCACGGGGGCGACGCGCGGATGCTATCCGCCACGCTCGGATGACCAAAGCCCGGGACGGGCATGTGTCGCCCGGAGGGTACGCTGGGAGCGATGCCGGACCCGCCCGCCTGGTCCTCCGAGCCCTTCGGCCCGGCGCTCCGGGCCGCGATGGGCGTGCGCGGGCTCTCCTTCCGGGCGCTGGAGAGCCGCACGCTGGTGCCGGTGGGCAACCTCCACGATCACGTCTCCGGGCGGCGCGGGGTCCCGGGCGACGCGCTGATGGAGCGGATCGCCGCCGGGCTCGACCTGGACCCCTGGTATTTCCGCGAGTACCGCGAGCGCCGCCTGGTCGACGCGTTGCGGGCCGACCCCGAGGCCGAGCGGATGCTCGCCCGCACGGTGCGCGCGGCCGGGCTGCGGGGGCTCCTTGCGGGCAACCCGCAGCCCGGCCCTTGAGGGCCGGTCCACGAAGTCGCCCGGCACTCCAGCGGCTGCATCCCGCGACACCTCCGCACCCGCGGAAACGCATGCACCACCAGTGCATGCGATGTCCGTGGGCACGGATCTGCCGAGGGGATTCGCACTCCCGAGCGCCGGGCTTGGTTCCTGGACCGGCCCTTGACGGGGCCCCCCGGGCCCGCCTACAGTCCCGACCGCATCTTGAGCGGCGGAGGGACTGGCCCTGTGAAGCCGCGGCAACCAGCGCGAATGCGCCAGGTGCCAATTCCTGCAGGCACTTGTGCCTGGGAGATGCGACGGCCTCACGGAACGCTCTGACACCGTGAATCGCCATCGGCTCCCGGCGACGAAGGGAGACGATGATGACGGCGGCCACGACCACCCAGACCCCGGCGGGGACGTCCGGCTGTACCGCCGCGGGGCTCCGCTGCAAGGAGTGCGGCGACACCGTCCCGCTGACCGCGGCCTACGCCTGTGAGCTGTGCTTCGGCCCGCTCGAGGTCGTCTACGACGACCAGGCCGTGGCCGCCCGGGCCACGCGCGAGCGCATCGCCGCGGGCCCGCCCAACCTCTGGCGCTACCGCGACCTGCTGCCGTGCGCGCCCGAGGACCCCTGGTCGGGCCTGCCGACCGGCCTCACCCCGCTCATCCGCGCGCCGCGCCTGGGCGAGCGCCTGGGCCTTCGCGACGTGTGGGTGAAGAACGAGACGGCCAACCCGACCCACTCGTTCAAGGACCGCGTGGTGAGCGTGGCCCTGCAGAAGGCCCGCGAGCTCGGCTTCGAGGTGGCGGCCTGCGCCTCGACCGGCAACCTGGCCGGGGCGGTGGCCGCCCACGCCGCGGCCGCCGGCATGAAGGCGTTCGTGTTCGTGCCCGCCGACCTCGAGCCCGGCAAGATCGTGAGCGCGGGGATCTACGGCGCGACCATCATCGCGGTTGACGGCACCTACGACGACGTGAACCGCCTGTGCATGGAGCTCGCCGCCGACCGGCCGTGGGCGTTCGTCAACGTCAACGTGCGGCCGTACTACTCGGAGGGCTCCAAGACCCTGGCGTACGAGGTGGCCGAGCAGCTGGGCTGGACGCTCCCCGACCGCTGTGTCGTCCCGGTCGCCTCGGGCTCGCTCTACACCAAGATCCACCGCGGGTTCGGCGACCTCCTCGGCACCGGCCTGGTCGACGCGGGCCCGGTCCCGGTGATGAACGGCGCGCAGGCCGCCGGCTGCAGCCCGGTGGCGGGCGCCTGGTCGGCCGGGCGGGACTTCGTGGCCCCGGTGCGTCCGGACACCATCGCCAAGAGCCTCGCCATCGGCAACCCGGCCGACGGCGTGTTCGCCCTGGACGTCGCCCGTGCCACCGGCGGGGCGATCGACGCGGTGAGCGAGCAGGAGATCGTCGACGGCATCGCGCTGCTGGCCGAGACCACCGGCATCTTCACCGAGACGGCGGGGGGCGTGTCCACCGCCGTCCTCGCCAAGCTCGCCCGCGAGGGCCGCATCGACCCCGACGAGCGGGTCGTGCTCTACATCACCGGCGACGGCCTGAAGACCCTGGACGCCGCCGCCCCGCTCGTGCGCCCCCACGTCATCGAGCCGACGGTCGACGCCTTCGTGGCCGCGGTGGGCGCATGAGCACCCTGACCCCGACCGCCCCGCGCCAGGAGACCCCGTCCATGCCCGTGACCGTCCGCATCCCCTCGCCGCTGCGCCCTCTCACCGGCGGCGCCTCGAGCGTCGCGTGCGGGGCCGGCACCGTGCGCGAGGTCATCGACCAGCTCGAGGCCGCCCACCCGGGCTTCCAGGAGCGCATCATGAAGGACGGCGCGCTCCGCCGGTTCGTGAACGTGTTCGTGGCCGGGCAGGACGTGCGCTTCGCCGAGGGCATCGACACCGTGGTGGCCGACGGCCAGGAGGTCACCATCCTCCCGGCCGTGGCCGGCGGCTGAGGAGCGGGTGGGGGCCACGGCCTTCGTGACCGGGGGCACCGGCCTGGTGGGCCGGGCCCTGGTCGCGCTCCTGCGGCAGGAGGGGTGGCGCGTCGAGGCGCTCGCCCGCACCCCGGCCGCCGCCGAGGCGCTGCGGGCGGCGGGGGCCGAGCCGGTGGGCGGCGAGCTCCCGGGGCCCGGGGCCTGGGAGGAGCGCGCCGCCGCCGCCGACGCGGCCTTCCACCTGGCCGCCCCGCGGATCCGTCCGCCGGTGCGCGTGCGCCGCATACGGGCCGCGTGCGGCCCGGCCGCCGAGATGGCCGGCGCCGTCGCCCGCGCGCGCGCGGGCCGGCCGCTCGTGCTCGCCTCGAGCGCCCACGCCGCCGCCGACGGCGCCCCGCTCCCCGTCGCCCTCGCCGCCCGGGCGGCCGAGGCCGCGGCGGCGGGGCCGGGCCTCGCCGTGGTGCGCCTGCCGTTCGTCTACGGGCCGGGCGGGCTGCTCGGCGACGTGGCGATCGGCCTCGACCGGCGCCGGTTCCGCATCGTCGGGCCGGGCGACAACCGCTGGGCGCTGGTCTCCGACACCGACGCCGCCCGGGCGCTGCTGGCCGCCCACGGCGCGCCGGGCACCTGGTGGGCCGAGGAACCCGACCACCCGACCGAGGCCGAGGTGGTGCACGTCATCTGCGCCGGCCGGGGGGCGCGGCGGCCGGACCACCTGCCGCCGCGCATGGCCGCCGCGGTCCTGGGCGGCGCGCTCGCCGGGGCGCTCGCCGCCGACGCCACGCCCGCCGGCCCCGCGCCCCCGGGCTGGTCGCCCGAGCTCGCCTGGCGCGAGGACCTGGTGGAGCGCCTCAGCCGGGCGCGGCCGCGGGAGGGGTGACCTTCAGGCCGGTGGCCAGCCGGGTCTCACCGCCCGCCCGGTACTGCACGTCCACGCTGTCACCCTTGAGGTCGCCGTAGACCCCGATCCCGGCGAGCAGCATGAGCCGCCGGCCGGCGCCCATGCGCTCCGGCCGGACCCGGATGGGGACGCTGAACACGATCGCCCCCTCGGTCGCGCGCCAGTCGCGGCCCTCCTCGCGGGGCTCGCCGTTCACCCACACCGAGAACGGGGGCCCGGCGCCGGCGGGGAGGTGGACGGTCCATTCCTCGGCCATGACGGCCGAGTCTACGCCCGCCGGGCTCCGGCGATCACCAGGTCGACCGCGTCGGCGGCCAGATCCGGCCCGAGCGGCGCCTCGGTGATGAGCGTCCGGATGACCAGGGGGCCGGAGAGGGCCTCGGCCACCAGGTCGGCGTCGACGTCCGCGCCGATCTCGCCCCGCGCCACCCCACGGCCGATCGCCTGGCCGATGGCCCGGCGCCAGGGCGCGACCACCCGCCGCCGGTAGACCGAGGCCAGGGCCGGGCGGCGGCCGATCTCCTGCATGAGCGCCCGCATGAACGCCCGCCGGTCGCCGTCCCTCAGGCGCTCGACCTTCGCCTCCATGATCGCCAGCAGGTCGCCGCGCAGCGACCCGGTGTCCGGGCTCTGCGGGGGCGTGGCGAGGGCGTCGCTCACGGCGTCGGCCAGCAGGCGCTCGCGGTCCGGCCAGCGCAGGTAGAGGCCGTTGCGGCCCACCCGGCCTCGGCGCGCGACCTCGCCGAAGGTCACCGACGGATAGCCCCCCTCGACCAGGAGCTCCCGGGCGGCCCGCATGGCCTGCACGTCCACGTCGGGATCCCGTGGCCGGCCCCGCCGGGGCGGCACCGCGGTGAGCTGATCGGCCATCGCCACTTCCGGCATGGTGTCCGGGCCGATGCCCGCACGGAAGGGGGTACGGTCGCAATTGCATGTCAGATGCGATGCAGGCGGCCGCCGATGCCCCCACGGCCCTCCGGACCCCGGCCGGACGGGCCTCCGTCTCCCGGGCCCGCCTGCAGGTGGTCGCCGCGGCGGTGCTCTTCTCCACCGGCGGGGCGGCGATCAAGGGCACCTCGCTCACCGGGCTCTCGGGCGGCCTGGAGGTCGCATCCCTGCGCTCGGCGGTGGCCGCGGTGGCCCTGTGGCTGATGATCCCGGCCGCCCGGCGAGGCTGGGACCGGCGGGTGCTCGGGGTCGGGGTGGCGTACGCGGCGACGCTGGTGCTCTTCGTGGCCGCCAACACCACCACGACCTCGGCCAACGCCATCTTCCTGCAGAGCGCGGCGCCGCTGTACGTGCTCGCGGGCGGCGCCCTCCTGCTGCACGAGCGCGTGCGCCGGGTCGACCTCGCCTACATGGTCGTGCTCATGGGCGGCCTGGCGCTGGTGCTGGCCGGGCCGGTGGCCGCGGCCCCGACCGCCCCGCGGCCGGCCCTCGGGAACGCCCTGGCGGTCGGTGCGGGCCTGTGCTGGGCGGCCACCGTGCTCGGCCTGCGCTGGCTCGCCCGCGGCCCCCGGGGAGCGGGGGACCCGGCCGCGGCCGCCTCGGTGGCCGGCAACCTGATCGCCTTCCTCGTGTGCCTGCCCCTCGCGCTCCCGCTCACCGCATCGGGCCGGGACTGGGCGCTCATCGCCTACCTCGGGGTGGTGCAGGTGGCGCTGGCCTACGTGGTGCTCCTCGCCGGCATGCGCCTGCTCGCGGCGTTCGAGGTGTCGCTGCTCCTCCTGGTCGAGCCGGCGCTGAACCCGGTCTGGTCGTGGCTCGCCCACGACGAGGCCCCGGGGGCCCTCGCCCTGGCCGGCGGCGCGCTGATCCTCGCCTCGACCGGGGTGCGCCTGCTGGCCGGCCGGTGGGCCGAGCGGCGGGCGGGACGGGGGCCCTGAGGCGAAAAGCGCAGAAATACCTCAAGGCGCGGGTCGCGGCGCCCGATGGGCGGGTGACGCCCTCATCCGTCAAGGATCGACGCCATGCCCCGAGTCGCCCCGCGAAGCCTCTCCCCGTTCCGCACGGGCCCCGGATGGGCCTGGCGCCGTGAGGCGGTCGTACGCCTCATCGCCGTGCTCGCGCTGGGCGCGGGCGTGGCCTACCTGACGTGGCGCCTCCTCTTCACCGTGGCCGGCGCGCCGCTCTGGGCGGCGATCCCGCTCCTGGCCGCGGAGGTCCTCGGCTGGGTCCAGCTCGCCCACTTCACCCTGGAGGCCTGGCGGGTGCCGCCCGTCGCCGAGGGCGAGCCCGCGGCGGGCACCCGGGAGGTCGTGGTCCTCGCCTCGGGCGCGGGCAGGGACGCGGTCGAGCGCACGCTGCTCGGCTGCCGCGCCATCGCCGGCCGGCCGGCGGTGACCGTGGCCGCGGTCGCGCCGGAGGCGTGGCTCGGCCCGCTCTGTGCCCGGCACGGGGCGCGGCTGGTGCAGGTGGCCGGCGAGGGACCGGGCGACGCGCTCGCGGCGGCCGGCGCCGACCTCGTCCTGGGGCTGCGGGCGGGCGACGTCCCGGCCGCCGACGTCCTGGACCGGGCCGCCGCCGGCCTCCGGGACCCGCGCACGGTCGCGGTGCAGTGCCGCGTGGAGTGCACCGACCCCATGCCGCTCGGGATGGCGCTCGCCGGCGGCGGCGGCGGCGAGGTGCTGCAGAGCGTGGTGAACCCCTCCCTCGGCGCGCGCGGGCTGGTCGTGGCCTCCGGGTCCGGCGTGCTGGTGCGCCGGGAGGCGGCGCTCACCGTCCTCGGCTCCCGGAGCGGCCTGCGGGCCGCCGCCGCGCTCCTCGCCGGCGGACGCCGGGTGGCCTTCGCACCCGACGCGGTGGTGCGGGCGGTCGGCCCGGCCACGCTCGAGGCGCACCTGGAGGGCGCCGGGCGCGGCGCCCGCGCCGGGCTGCTCCTGCTCGCCGCCCCCGACGGCCCGGTCCGCGGCCGCGGCCTGGGCCTGGTGCGCCGCCTGGTCCTCGCCGGCCCCGCGCTCCGGGCCCTGGCGGGCCCCCGGATGCTCGTGCTCCTGGGCGTGCTGGTCGCGACCCTGGTGGGCGGGCGCATGCCGATCGACGCGTCCGTCGCCGTGCTCGTGGCCGCCTGGGCGCCGTGGTTCTGCCTGTCGGTGCTCGCCTGGGCGGCGCTCGCCCGCGGCACCCGGAGCATCGGCGACCGCACCCGCGGCTCCATGCGCTTCATGGGCCAGCAGTGTCGTGCGCTGCTCGGCTTCGGCCGCAACGCCTCCCGCGCCGCGCGGACCGGCGTGGCCGCGGTCTCGCGCCTCGGCCTGCTGGTGGCGGCGCTGCTCGCCGTGGACGCCGCCCTGGTCGTGCGCGGCCTGGCGCAGCACTTCGACACGGGCCTGCCGGTGATGGGCCGCGGCGAGCTCCTGGTGGCCGCCGCCCTCGGCGCCGTGGCGGCCCTCGCGATGCTCGACGTGCTCCAGCTCGTCGCGCTGCGGCGGCAGGACCGGCGCGCGGTGCGCCTGGCCGTCGACCTCGCCGCCCGCCTGGAGGGCGTCCCGGCCCGCGTCGTGGACCTCTCGCCGGGCGGCCTGCGCCTCGCGGGCGCGACCGCCGCGGTGGGGGAGCGGGTGCGGGTGAGCATCGACCTTCCCGGCCCGGGCGCGGGCCCGGTCGCCGAGGCGGACCTCATCGGGGTGGTGCGCAGCGCCCGCGGCGACGCCCTGGGCATCGAGCTGGTCGACGCCGGCGAGGACGCCCGCGAGCGCCTGGCGACCTACTACTGGGTCACCCGGCCGGAGCGCATCCGCACCGGGCTGGACACCCCCGCGGTGCTCGCCTCCGACGCCCCGGCCGGGCCGGCGCCCATCGGCGCCCGCCTCGGCGCGCTCTCCCGCGTCGCGACCGGCGCCGGCGCGGCGGGCCTGCTCCTGGCCCTGCTGCCCTCGACGCTGAGCGCCGACCCCGGGCTCACCATCGTCGCGGCCCCGGGCGCGCCGCCCATCGACGGCAGGGTCGAGGCCGACCTCTGGGCGGGGCCGGAGATCGACATGTGGGAGGCCGGCCGGCCGGACAAGCCGAACGCGGTCGTCCTCTCCACGCTCCAGGTCCGGTACGACTGCGCCACCAGCCGGCTCTCGGTGCTGGTGATGGCCCGGCCCGGCCAGGTCATCGACCCGGCCCCGGGCAACGACTGGCTGAAGATCTACGACCTCGGGAGCAACGCGATCCCGCCGGTCGCCGGGCCGGTCTCCGTGGTGCAGGACGGCCGGCGCGTGGGCTGGGAGGCCGCCTACACGGTGAGGTACCGGGCCGAGTACCGCGACGTCGCGGTGCACACGGACATCGCCCCGGGCCGGACCTCCTCGACCCCGCGGCAGGGACGGAGCGGCGTGCCGCTCAAGCTGGTCTGCCCCGAGACCCCGCCGCCGGACCCGCCGGGCCCCGGGACGACGACCGAGCAGACCACCTCGACCGAGCAGACCACCTCGACCGAGCAGACCACCTCGACCGAGCAGACCACCTCGACCGAGCAGACGACCTCGACCGAGCAGACGACCTCGACCGAGC
>JALOLS010000116.1 GCA_025455865.1 Thermoleophilia bacterium | reverse complement strand
GCGCTCGAGGTGGTGCTGGGCGCGCCGGCCGCGCTCGAGGAGGCGCTGATCGCGCGCGTGGCCGCCCACCGGGCGGCCGACCCGCTCGCGCCGGTGGACGTGCTGGTGGGCGGGGTGCTGCAGCGCCCGTACCTGCAGCGCCTCATGGCCGACCGGGGACCGGGGGTGGTGAACGTGCGGGTGAGCACCCTGGGTGAGCTCGGCCTGCGCCTGGGCGCCGATGCCCTGGCCCGCTCCGGCCGGCGGCCGCTCCCGGCGCTGGCCGAGCGGGCGCTCACCCGCGAGGTGGCCGCCGCCTGCCCAGGCTACTTCGCGCCGGTCGCCCACACCCCGGGCTTCGCCGAGGCCGCGCACCGCACCCTGCGGGAGCTGCGCCAGGAGGGAATGGGACCGGGCGACGTCGATCCCGAGGCGATCGAGTCGGCCGCCAAGGCCGATGACCTGCGGGGGCTCATCACCCGCCACGCCGCCGCCCGCGCCGGCTGCGCCGACGGCCTGGACGCCCTGGCCCAGGCCGACCCGGCCCGCTTCGACGGCGCCGGGCTGGTGGTGAGCGGGGTGTGGCGCCTGGGCGCGATCGCGCGGCGCCTGGTGGCCGGGATCGCCGCCCGGGTGCCGGTGGTGGTGCTCCTGCCCGCGCTCCACCCCGCGGCCGACCAGGCCCACGCCGAGCTGCGCGACTGGCTGGCCGGCCTGGGGGCGGTGACCACGCGCCTGCCCGACCCGCCCGCGGCGGGCGCCCTGGGGCACCTGCGGGCGCACCTGTTCACCCCCGCCGGCCCCGCCCCGCGCGATGACTCCGTGGACCTGGTCTCGGCGCCCGAGCCGCTGGCCGAGGTGCGCGAGGCCGCGCGGTTGTGCCTGGACTGGGCCGATGCCGGTGTCGCCTTCCACGAGATGGCCGTCGCCTTCCGGCAGGCCGAGGTGTACCGGCCGCTGGTCGAGGCCGTGTTCGCCGAGGCGGGCATCCCGGTCTACCTCGACGACGGCCCCTCCCTGGCCGAGCGGCCGGTGGGCCGGCGCATCCTCAGCCTGCTGGACCTGGTGGGCTCACCCCTCCCCCGCGCCGAGGTCATGGCCTTCGTCTCGGATGGCTGGATGCCCCGGGCCACCCGGGAGCGCTACGGCGGGGCGCCGCGGTCGCGGTGGGACGCGGTCTCGCGGCGCGCCGGGGTGGTGAGCGGAGCGGATGAGTGGGCCGCGCGGCTGGGCGCCTACGCGGCGCGGGTGCGGGCCGAGGGCGGCGACGGGCCGGCGGAGTGGCGCGAGGAACGGGCCGCGGCCGCCGACTCGCTCGCCGCCTTCGTGGCCGACCTCGCCACGCGCCTGGGGGCCGCCCCGGCGAACGCAAACTGGGGCGCCATGCTCGACTGGCTCGCGCCCCTCATCGGCGAGCTGGTGGAGGACGCCGGGCCGGTGCTGGGCTACCTGGAGGGCCTGAGGGAGCTGGACCGGGTGCTCGGGCCGGTCACGCTCGCCCGGTTCATGGAGGCGGTGCGCGGCGAGGTGCGGGCCATGCGGGCCGCGGACCTGGACGAGGCGCGCCAGGGCGCGTTCGGGCGGCGCGGGGTGAACGTGCTGGACCTCTCCCAGCTCGCCACGCTGCGCTTCCGCGCCGTGGCGGTGCTCGGGCTCACCGAGCGGGCCTTCCCCCCGCCCCCGCGCCAGGACCCGATCCTGCTCGACGCCGAGCGACGGCGGCTGAACTCCCGCGGCGTGACCCTGCCCCTGCGGGCCGAGGGCCCCGACCCCGAGCCGCTCGGCTTCGCCCTGGCGGTGCACGCGGCCCGCGAGCGCCTGATGCTCAGCACCCGCCGGGCCGAGGAGGCCGGCGGGCGGGCGCAGCTTCCCTCGGTGTTCTTCCGCATGGCCGCCGGGGCGATGGAGGGCCGCCGGGTGGGCGCCGAGGAGGTCGAGCACCTCCCCACGGTGCGCCGCCTGCGCGCCGGCCGGGTGGGCGCGCCCGAGCCGGACCGGAGCCTGACCCGGCAGGAGCGCGACCGCACGCTCATCGAGCTTGAGCCGGCGCTCGGGCGCGCGCTGCTTGAGCGCCTGGAGCCGCGGGCGGGGCGGGCCGACGCGCTTCGCCGGGCGCGCTGGGGCAGCCGGACGCTCACCCGCTACGACGGCGTGCTGGAGGACCCCGACGCCATCGCGGCGGTGGCCGCGCGGCTGGCCGAGCGACCGCTCTCGCCCACCGGGCTCGAGCAGTACGCGGTCTGCCCCTACCGCCACCTGCTCGCCGCGTTCCTGCGCGCCCGGCCGGTGCCCGAGCCCGAGGGGCTCCTGCGCATCGACCCGCCCACCCGCGGGAGCCTGATCCACGCCGTGCTGGAGCGGTTCGTCGGCGGGCTCGGCCGGGCGCCGGCCCGGGCCGACCTGCCCGCGCTCATGCGGATCGCCGCGGAGGAGCTCGACCGGGCCGAGGCCGAGGGGCTCACCGGCCTGCCCCTGCTCTGGGCCGCCGACCGGCGGGAGATCGCAGAGGACCTGGCCCGGTGGCTGGACGAGGAGGCCGCGACGGGCGGGGGCTTCCGGGCGGTGGCGGTGGAGGTGCCCTTCGGCCGTCCCGACCAGGGCGGCCACCCGGACGCGCTGGAGGTCGAGGTGGCGGGGCGCACCCTGCGCGTGGCGGGGCGCATCGACCGGATCGACCACGACGGGCCGGACGGCGCGTTCCGGGTGGTCGACTACAAGAGCGGGAGCGACCGGGGCCTGCCCGATGACGGCCACCTCGCCGGTGGCCAGGCGCTGCAGCTTCCCCTGTACCTGCTCGCCGGGGCCATGATCACCGGCGCCGACCCGGCGGCGGGCGAGGCGGCCTACCACCTGGTCACCCGGCGGGGCGGCTTCCGGCGCATCGCCTTCGCCGGGGAGGTGCTCGCCGCCCGCCGGGCGGACCTGGACCGCGTGCTCGGGCGGATCGTCGGCGGGATCGAGGCCGGCGACTTCCACGCCGAGCCGGGGAAGAACGCCGATTCCTGCCGGTACTGCGACTACGACGCCCTCTGCGACGTGGGGCGCCTGCGCACCCGCGCGCGCAAGGGCGCCGATCCGCGCATCGCCTCGTTCGCGGCCATGCGGGAGGTCGAGTGAGCGCTCCCCCCGCCGACCAGGCCGTCCGTGCCCGGGTGCGCGACGACCTGGGCGCCAACCTGTGCGTGGAGGCCGGGGCGGGCACCGGGAAGACGACCGTGCTGGTGGCCCGGGTGGTCGAGGTGCTCCGCCGCGGCGAGGCGACGGTGGACCAGATCGCGGTCATCACCTTCACCGAGGCCGCCGCGGCCGAGCTCTCCACCCGGGTGCGCCAGGGCCTGGAGGCCGCGCTGGACGGCGCGAGCGGCCCGGATGCCGACCGCCTGCGGGCGGCGCTCGGCGGCCTGCACCGGGCCCACATCGAGACCATCCACGCGTTCGCCGCCGGGATGCTGCGCGAGCGGCCGGTGGAGGCCGGGCTCGACCCGGGCTTCGAGGTGCTGGACGCCCTCGGCGCCGAGCTCGCGTTCTCGGCCGCGTTCGAGGCATGGATCCGGCGGCAGCTCGCCGGCGCGGGGCCGGCCATCGCCCTGGCCATCCGGCGGGGCTTCGACGTGGCCGAGATCCGCAAGCTCGCCGACGTGGTCCACGCCCACCGGGCGCTCCTGCCGCTCGCCGCCCACCCCGCGCCAGACCGGGGGGACATCCTCGGCGCGATGCGGCCGCTGGCCGAGGACTGCGGGCCGCTCCTGGCCCGGGTGACCGACGATCTGGTCGCCACCGCCGACATGGCCGCCATCTGCGTGTTCGCCCGGGCCCTGGAGGACGAGCCCGAGCGGGACCGCACGGTGCTCTTCGCCGCCCCCGCCCTGAGCCCGGGCAAGGGCAGGCAGGCCGACTGGGACGACGCCGATGACTGCCGGGCCTCCAAGGCGCTCCGCAAGGACGCCAGGGCGGCGATCGAGGCGGCCCAGGCGGCCCTTCGCACCGAGGCGCTCCTCGGCGTGCTCCCGCTGGTGGAGGACTTCGTGCGCGCCCACGAGGCCGAGCGGCGGGCGGCGGGCCGGGCCGACTTCGACGACCTGCTCACCTGGGCGCGGGACATGCTCGGGCGAAGCCCCGAGGCACGGGCCTACTTCCGCGGGCGGTTCCGGATCGTGCTGGTCGATGAGTTCCAGGACACCGACCCGGTGCAGGCCGAGATCGCGCTCTGCATCGCGAGCGACGACGAGCCGGGCGCGGACTGGCTCACCATGCGCCCCCGGCCCGGCGCGCTCAGCGTGGTGGGCGACCCCAAGCAGTCCATCTACCGCTTCCGCCGGGCCGACATCGCGATCTACGACGCGGTCAAGGCGGGGCCGCTGGACGCGGGCGAGGTGCGCCTGACCCAGAACTTCCGCTCCGGCGCCGGGGTGCTCGCGTGGGTGAACGGCGTCTTCGACACGGTGCTGGTGGCCGAGGAAGGCGTGCAGCCGGCCAACACGCCGCTCGTCCCGGGGCCGGGGGGCCTCACCGACCCGACGCTCTCGGTGTGCGTGGTCCACGGGCAGCCCGCCGGCACCAGCGCGGAGGCGATCCGCACCGAGGAGGCCCGCCTGCTCGCGACGCTCATCCACCGCGCGGTGGAGGAGGGCTGGGCGGTGCGCGACCCGGACGGGGCCGAGCGGGCGATGGGCTACGGCGACGTGGCCGTGCTGCTTCCGCGGCGCACCGCGCTCGACATCTACCTCGACGCCTTCCGCCGAGCCGGGGTGCCGGTGCGGGCCGAGGGCGGCCGGTCGTTCTTCCAGCGCCAGGAGGTGCGCGACCTGGCCAACCTGCTGCTCGCGATCGACGACCCGCTCGATCAGATCGCGCTGGTCGCCTGCCTGCGGGCCACGGTGTTCGGGTGCGCGGATGAGGAGATCCTCCTGCATGTCGCGCGGGGGAACCGCCTGGATGTGCGCGCCGACCATGAGGGCTCGCCGGCGAGCGTGGCCGAGGCCCTGGACCTGCTGCGCGACCTGCACGACCTGCGCTCGCGCGTCTCGCTCGCCCACCTGGTGCGGACGGTGCTCGAGCGCACGCGGATGGTGGAGATCGCGCTGGCCGGCTGGGACGGGCCGCAGTCGGCGGCCAACCTGGTGAAGCTCGCCGACCGCGCGCGGGCGTTCAGCGCGGCCGGCGCGGGCGGCCTGCGGGGCTTCGCGCGGTGGCTGGTGGACCAGCGGGCGGCATCCGACGAGGCCGAGGCGAGCATCGCCGAGGAGACCGACGACGTGGTCCAGGTGATGACCATCCACGCCTCCAAGGGCCTCGAGTTCCCGGTGGTCGCGCTCGCCAACCTGCAGACCAGCCCCCGCACCGACGTCGACCCGGTGCCCGATCGGGACCGGGGCCTGCTGCACGTGCGGGTGCTCAAGCGCGGGACCGCCTACACCACGCCCCGCTTCAGCGCGGTGTGGGAGGAGGAGAAGCGCCGGCGGACCGCCGAGGAGAAGCGCCTGCTCTACGTGGCCGCGACCCGCGCCCGAGACCGGCTGATCGTCCCGTTCGCCTGCGAGGAGCCGGCCAACCGCTCCATGCTCCAGGACCTCGCCCCGCACCTGCCCGCCTGGGACCCCGACGCGGCCGGCACCGTGGTCGACGGCTGCTTCGTGGTCGACCGCGAGGCCCTGCCGACCCTGCCCGACCACGAGCCACCGCTCCCCGCCGACACCCCGGCGGCCGAGGTCGACGCCGCGCTGGCCGACCGCGACGCCTGGACCGCTGAGCGCGAGCGCACCCTCACCGTCGCGCGCGCCGGGCTGGAGGTCCACCCCGCCACCGCGGGTGAGGGGGACGCCCCGCTCCCCGCCGCCCTCGCCGGCGCCGGCGAGCGCCCGCTCATCGCCTCCACCACCGACGCCCCGCCCCACACCAAGGGCGAGGCCATGCACACCGCGCTGGAGATGATCGACCTGCGCGACCCCCGCGCCGTCCCCGAGACCGTCCGCTCGGTCTGCGTGCTCGCCGGCATCGAGCACGCCACGGATGAGGTGCTCGCGATGGTCGAGGCCTGCCTGGCCTCCCCCGTCGTCGCCCGCGCCCGTGCCGCCGTCCGCCGCTGGACCGAGGTCCCCTACACCCTGCGCGTGGACGACGGCTACGCCACCGGCCGCATCGACCTGGTCTTCCGCGAGGGCGAGGATCTGGTGGTGGTCGACTGGAAGAGCGACTCGGTTGGCCCCGGCGACCTGGCCGGCGCGGTCGAGCGCCACCGCGCCCAGGGGGAGGCCTACATCCGCGCCCTGCAGGCGGCCACCGGGCTCACCGTGCGGGAGGTCGTGTTCGTGTTCCCGAGGGCCGGCGGCGAGGCGTCCCTCACCCCGGGGACCGGGGCTCAGCTTCGCCTGCCGTCCTTGTAGCGGCGGATCAGCGCCTCCATGTTCGCCCGCCCGACCGGGTTCATGCTGTGCACCCGCACCACCGGCGGCCAGACGTCGTGCTCGGCCATCCAGAGCACCAGCCGCACCCCGTCCCCGCCGTCCTCGGCGAAGTCGCCGAGGTCGTGGTCCAGCGACATCTCGGCCACCTCGCCGCCGCGCTCCCGGAGGATCGCGATCGCCTCGTTCACCGAGCGCACGTGGGTCCACCCCTCGGGGGCAGGGCGGACGTCATCGAGCCAGACGCGCACCGTCAGCCGGCCGGCCCCTCTCCACCTGTGCGAGCGGTGGACAGGGTGGGCTGCCGAGGCGTGGAAGCCGGACACGACGGGCACGGGCGCAATCGGTACAGCATCAGCTCGGCAGGCGATCCCTGGCGTCCTCGAGCATGGCGATGAGATCGGTGACGAACTCCCTCGTGACGCCGAAGGTTGCGAGGCGCTGCTGGCCGTAGGTACCGAAGACGTTGTCGCGGTAGTGGTCCAGCACGAGCATGCTGGCCCCGGTCTTCCCGATGACGAGCCGAAGCTCTTCGGCCGTCCTGCTGCTCCTGGGGGGACGTGGGGGCGGCGGAGCCTTGATGTTGAGCACCTCGAAGTTCCCGTCTCCGCTCAACTTGTGGGGCATGTCGACCTCCGTCTCTGGTCCTGACCTCGTCGTCTCGGGCCACTCGCCCGGCCCGATCGCCGGGCCGTCCTCCTGTCCCGCCTCCACCGGCTCCTCTCCCGGAGTCGCTCCTCACGCGCACCACCTCGTATGGGCGTTCCTCCGGGTGAGCTGATGGTGGGTCGTCGGGCTGAGCCACACGCGAAGCTCCGGCACTGCTCACCGCCCCGACGCCGCAAGGTCGATGCACCAGCCCAGCGCGTCGAAGAAGTGGCCGGACGCCTCCTGCCCGGTGATCAGGGCCAACGGGAAACTGGGGCGCTTCCGCAGCCGGTCACGCGGGATCACAAGACCCGGGATGCGCTCCAGCCGCTCGCAGAACTCGATCCGGGCCGCGTCGTCGAAGGGTGGATCCGGGAGGTACTGGAACTGGACCTCGACCGAGCCGTACGTCCACAGGGCGACGGGATAGAGCGACCCGCTGGGCCGGTCGACGACCGGGATGAGCGACCCCATCGTCGCCCCCTTGCCGTACCAGATGCGCAGTCCTCGGCCCGTCGCCCAGCCGAGGACGCGGCGGGCGGCGGCGGCGGCGACCCCGCCCGACCCTGCCTCCAACTCGGACATGAAGCTCGCCTCGTCCCACTGGCGCCTGGCCTGCCGCCCGGTGTCCGGCTTGGCGAGGGCGCTCGCGCCGACGGGACGGGTCACCAGGGTGACGGGACCGGCGTCGGCCGCGAACCGCTTCAGCTCGACCGCGCGCACCTCGCACATCGCCATCTGGGCGTCGAGGAACTCGACCACGCGCTGGAGGTCGGGCGGAATGCGGTCGGCGAGGAACACCAGCCGGAGGCGGCCGGCGCGTAGGTTCGCGTCGACGGCACTCCAGAACGTCTCCTCGTCGCCGTCGGGGCCGATCAGCTCCTCCACGGCGGCCGGGTCCTCGCGCTCGGCGTGCGCCCGGATCTCGCCTACCGCCCACCCCGACACGGCGCCCGACGCGTAGTCGAGCATCTGACCGACGACCTCCCGCCGCAGCCGGGTGTCGGAGGACCGCTTGACCTCCACCAGCGTCGGCACACCCTCCTCATCGAGCAGGAGGTGGTCGAGCGAGAACCATGCCGGGCGGCCCTCGGCGTCGGCCACGCCCATCTCGCGGGTGACGACCATCCACCGGCGGCCGGGGTCGAGGGCTCGGGCGATGAGC
>JALOLS010000031.1 GCA_025455865.1 Thermoleophilia bacterium | reverse complement strand
GCACGATGTTCTACGTGGTCACCGGTCAGTACGTGTTCCTCCAGAGCGCCCGGACCGACCGCGCGAAGGTCCGCGCCCTGCGCTTCCCGGCCCGGATCATCGGGGCGCCCGCGCGCCGGTAGCATCAACGGCGATGCCGGTGCCGGTCCCCGACGCGCTCGAGGTCGTCTCCCTCGCCGACGACCCCGCGGTCGAGCAGCCGGCGGAGGCGCTGGTGGTCCGCTGCTGGCCCGAGTTCATGCGGCACTCGGTGGTCGCCGGCGAGTGGTTCGACCCGCTCTTCGCCCGCTTCCCGGAGCTCCAGGTCGCGCTGCGCCGCCGCGAGGACGGCGCCGTGGTGGGGTGGGCGAACACCGTCCCGGTGCCCTGGGACGGCACCGACGCGGGCCTGCCGGACGCCGGCTGGGACTGGGCGATCTCGGTGGGGGTGGCACGGGGCCGGGCCGGCGCCGGGGCGCTCTCGGCGCTCCAGGCGGTGGTCGACCCCGACCTGCGCGGCCGCGGCCTGGCCGGGGTGCTGCTCGGGCAGATGCACCTGCTCGCCGGCCGGCTGGGGCTCGGCGACCTGGTGGCCCCGGTCCGCCCCACGGCCAAGGCGGCCGACCCGCTGGGGCCGATGGAGCCGTACGCCCGGCGCACGCGGCCCGACGGCGCCCCCGCCGACCCGTGGCTGCGCGCCCACTGGCGGCTGGGCGGCCGGGTCGTGCGGGTGGCCCCGCGGTCGTTCGGCGTGCGCGGGAGCCTGGCCGAGTGGCGGCGCTGGACCGGGCTGGCCCTCGACCGGCCCGGCCCCCATGCGGTGCCCGGGGCCATCGCCCCGGTGGTCGTGGACCGAGACGCCGGGGTCGCGTCCTACGTCGAGCCCAACGTCTGGATGCACCACCCGGTCCGGGCGGGCTGAGGGCTCAGCTCGCCGAGCCGGGCAGGACGCGCTCCCAGGCCGCGGCCAGGTCGTCGAGCGCCGGGTCGGGCAGCGGGTCCAGGAACATGCGCCGCACGCCCGCGAGGTGGGTGGGGCGGGCCGCGCCGACCTTCGCCCGGCCCGCGGGGGTGATCACGGCGAACGCCCCGCGGCGGTCGTCGGCGCAGCGCTCGCGCCGCACCAGCCCCTCGCGCGTCAGCCGGTCGACCAGCCGGGTCATCCCCGAGAGCGACAGCAGCACGCCGTCGGCCAGCTCGAACATGCGAAGCCGCCCCTCGGGGGCGTCGGCGAGCAGCATCAGGACCTCGTAGGAGCTCAAGGGCAGGCCATGGGCCTCCTGGAGCTCGGCGTCCAGGCGGCGCACCAGGGCGGCGTGCACGCGCAGGAGGCCGCGCCACGCGGCGAGCTCCCGCGGGGCGAGGCGGGCGTCGGGGCGGGGCGGGGCGGCGGGCAGGCTGCTCACGCGACGGAGCCTACTCCCGCCCCCGGGCGGGGCCGTCCACCGGCGCCGTTAGCATCGCCCGTGGAATGGGGATCCGGACCGCCACGGCGCGTGATGACGGGCTGCAACTGCCGCTCCCGATCACCCGTCCGCAGCCGGGCACGGGCCGGCGGGCCACGCTGGCCGACAAGCTCTGCGCCCTGCTCGAGCGCCGGGGGCGCCCGCTGGAGGTGGGCCACGTGGCCGCCCAGGTGCTCCGGGTGCGCCAGGCCCCCGAGCGGCTGCAGCGCCTGCTGGTGGCCGAGATCGTCGACGGCGACCCGCGCCTGGCCTGGCGGGGGCGCGACCTGGTCGGCCTGGCCCCGCCCGGATGGGCCCTCACCCGCCTGGAGCACGCCACCTTCTGCGTGGTCGACCTGGAGACCACCGGCGGCGCGCCGGGCCACTCCAAGGTCACCGAGATCGGCGCGGTGCGGGTGTCGGGGCTCCAGGTGGTCGGGCGCTTCAGCACCCTGGTCGACCCCGAGCGTCCCATCCCGCCGCCGATCAGCGGCATCACGGGCATCACCGACCAGATGGTGCGGGGCATGCCGCTCATCGACGAGGCGCTCCCGCGGCTCATCGAGTTCGCCGGCGAGGACGTCCTGGTGGCCCACAACGCGCCCTTCGACCTGCGCTTCCTGAACTACGAGCGCCACCGGCTGGCCGGGAGCTACTTCACCCAGCCCTGGCTGGACACCCTGGTGCTGGCCCGGCGGCTGCTGCGCCGCCGGGTCGAGCGGCACGACCTGGGCACCCTCGCGCGCTGGGCCGACACCACCGTGCGCCCCTGCCACCGGGCGCTCCCCGACGCCGAGGCCACCGCGGAGCTGCTGGTCACGCTGGTCCACATGCTGGTGGAGCGGGGCGAGGACACCCTGGAGCGGGCGGTGGCGGTGGGCCAGCCCGGGGGCGTCCGCCACTCCCACAAGCTCGCCCTGGTCGAGGACCTGCCGGCGCGGCCGGGCGTCTACCTGATGCGCGACCGCCGCGGCGGCGTCCTCTACGTCGGCAAGGCGGTGAACCTGCGCCGGCGGGTGCGCTCCTACTTCGGCCCCCAGGGCCGTCACGGGCGGCTCATCGGCCATGCCCTGGAGCAGCTCGAGCGGGTCGACCACGAGGTGTGCGGCTCGGAGTTCGAGGCCCTGCTGCGCGAGGACGCGCTCATCCGCGAGCTCCGCCCGCCGTGCAACCGCCGGGGCACCGGCCAGGCCGCGCGCCGGTACCTGCGCCTCACCTCCGGCGACGCCTGGCCCCGCCTGTATCCGGTGGCCCGCCCGGTGACCTCGGCCGGCGACCACTTCGGGCCGCTGCGCAGCGAGCGCACCGCCCGCCTGGCCACCGAGGCGCTCCACCTGCTGCTCCCGCTGCGCACCTGTCGCTTCGCCTGCGCCCCCGGGGCCCCGCCGCCCGGGACGCGGGCCTGCGCCGGCCCCTGCCGGGACGCCGATCCGGCCGCCTACGACCGGGCCGTGGGCCGGGCCCGGGCGATGCTCTCGGGCGAGCCGGCGGCGGCGGCCGAGGCGCTCCTCGCCGCGCTGGGCGACGCGGTGCGGAGCGGCGTGCACCTGGACGCCCACGCCCGCGAGGCGGTCGACGCCCTCACCGGGGTCATGGCCGACCTGGCCCGGCTGCGGCGTGCGGCGGCGCTCTCGTGCGTGCTGGTCGAGCCCGCGGCCGGCGGGGAGGGGGCGACCGCGTTCTTCGTGGCCGGCGGCCGGGTGGTCGACCGGGCCGACCTGCCCGTGACGGGGTCGGCGGCCCGGGTGGCCGACGGCCTCGCCCGGATCCGCGCGGCCTGGGCCGACGACGGCCCGCCGCCCCCGGACGCGCTCGAGGAGATCGCCATCGTCCACGACCGCGCCCGCGAGCGGGCCGGGCACCCGGGCCTGGTCGCGGTGGTCCCGGGCCAGGCCGGGCCGCAGGTGCTCGCCGGCGTCGCCGCCGGGGTGGCGGCCGTGCTCGCCGAGGCCCCCCCGGCCGAGGAGGACGAGGAGGCCATCGGGGCGTGAGGCTCCGTGCGGGGGCCGCGCTGGACCTGTCGGGGCGCTCCGCCGTGCAGGGCCGGCAGGCGGCCGCGGGCCTGCGGGCCTGGGCGCGGTGGGCCGGCGCGGATCTGGTGATCGAGGACGCGGGCGGGGGCGACGAAGCCCATGCGCGCCGGGCGGCCGGGCTGGCCGGCCGGGTCGACGTGCTCTTCGGGCCCTACGGCAGCGGGCCGGCGCGCGCCGTGGCCCGGGCGCTCGCCGGGACCGGCGCGGTGGTCTGGAACCACGGCGGCGCCGCGCTCCCCGCGGCCGACCGGGCCGGCGCCCGGGTGGTCGACGTGCTCGGGCCGGCCGGGCGCTACTGGGCGGGCCTCGCGCCGGTCCTCGCCGCCGCCGGCCGGGACCTCGCCCGGGTCGCGGTGCTCCACGCCCCGAGCCCGTTCGGGCGGGAGACGGCCGGGGGCGCGGTCCGGTCGCTGGCGGCGGCCGGGACGAGCCCGATCCTCCTGGCGCCGTTCTCGGCCGCGGACGCCGCGGCGCGCGCCCGCGAGGCCCTCGCGGCCGGCGCGGACGTGGTGGTGGGGTGCGGGCGCATCGAGGACGACCTGGCCCTCGGCCGCGCGCTCGCGGGGTCCGGGGTGCAGGCCGCCCTCGTCGTCTGCGGGGTGCGGCTGGCCGGGGAGGCGCTGGGGGACGCGGTCGACGGGGCCGTCGGGCCGGCCCAGTGGTGGCCCGGCGGGCCGGCGCCCCCGGTCGCCCTCCCGCCCGGCGCCGACTACCCGGCCGCCCAGGCGCTCGCCGCCGGGCTCCTCGCCGTCCAGGCCCGGGATCGCGCGGCCGCCACCACCGGCGGCGAGGTCTGGGCGGCGGCCCGGTCGCTTCGCACCCGCACCTTCCTCGGGCCCTTCGCGGTGGACGCGATGGGCCGCCAGACCGCCCACGCGCCGCTCATCGTGCGCTGGGCCCGGGGCCCGGCCGGACCCCGGGCGGAGGTGGTCTGGCGCCCCTGACCGCCCGTTCGGCCCCCCGTCGCGGGCGCCGGCGTGGGACACTTCGCGCCGTGGCGGAGACGACGGACGACGCGGCGGTCGCTCGGCTGATCGCGTGGTTCGGCGCCGAGGGGGCCGACCTGCCCTGGCGGCGCACCCGCGACCGGTACCGCATCCTGGTCGCCGAGACGCAGCTCCAGGCCACCCAGGTCGCCCGGGTGGCGCCCCGGTACGAGCGGTGGGTCGCGCGCTGGCCGACCCCCGCGGCCCTCGCCGCCGCCCCCCTCGGGGACGTGCTCGCCGAGTGGCAGGGGCTCGGCTACCCGCGGCGGGCGCGCAACCTGCACCAGACCGCGGCGCGGATCGCCGCCGAGGGCTGGCCGCCGGCCGATCGCCTGCAGGACCTGCCCGGGGTGGGCGCCTACACGGCGGCGGCCATCCGCTGCTTCGCCGACGGCGAGGCGGTGCTCCCGGTCGACACCAACGTGCGCCGGGTGCTCGCGCGCCGCTTCCCCGGCGGGTGGCCGGGGACCCCCGAGGGCGAGGGCTGGGCGGTGGGGCAGGCGCTCATGGACCTGGGCCGGACGGTGTGCTCGGCCCGGGCGCCCCGCTGCGACACCGGATGCCCGCTCCGCCGCGGATGCCCGGCCGCCGACGCCGGGGTCGTGGCCGAGGTGACCCCCCGCGCCCGGCGTCAGTCCCCCTACGCGGGGTCCATGCGCCAGCGCCGGGGGGCGATCCTCCGGGCGCTCGCCGCCGGCGAGCGCCCGGAGCTGGGGCGCGACCCCGACGCGGCGGCCAGCCTGCTCGCCGACGGGCTGGTCGCGCGGCGGGGCGCCCGCCTGGTGCCGGTGGGGGCGCCGTGAACCGCCGGGGCGAGCGCAACGGGCACCGGCCCCTGGTGGTGGTGGCCGCGGTCATCGAGCGGGGCGGCTGGGTGCTGGTGAGCCAGCGCCGGCACGACGCCGGCCACGCCGGCCGCTGGGAGTTCCCGGGCGGCAAGCGCGAGCCGGGCGAGGGCGACGCGGCGGCGCTCCGGCGCGAGCTGCGGGAGGAGCTCGGGATCGAGGTCCGCATCGGGCGGGTGCTCTGGCGGGAGGAGGCCGGGCCCCTCAGGCTGCGCTTCTTCGCCTGCGGCTACCCCGCCCACCAGCGGCCCCGGGCCATCGAGAGCGCCCAGTTCCGCTGGGTGCGCCGGGCCGACCTGCCGCGGTATGAGTTCCCGCCGGCCGACGCCGGGCTGGTGGACGCGCTGGCCAGCGGGCGGCTGCTCGGGCCGCGGCCCCGCTGACGGCGTCCTCGGCGGCGGGCCGCACGCCTGCGCGGCGGCGAGATACCCTTTGGCGGTTCTCCGACGGAGGTGGCGATGGCCAAGGCCAAGCGTGAGCGGCGCACGAGCATCCGCACGATGCAGTCCGACGACGCCCTGTCCGCCCTCGACGCGCTCGAGGCCGCCGAGCGGCGCGCGGCGCCGGAGGGCGAGGAGCCGCCCGCCGCGGCCGCGGCCGACCGCGACGACGAGGAGCCCGAGGCCCGGTAGCCGATCCGGCGGGGCCGCCGCGCGCGGCGGCCCCGCCGGATCCGGGC
The DNA here is from genome assembly GCA_025455865.1 of Thermoleophilia bacterium. Classification (GTDB taxonomy): domain Bacteria; phylum Actinomycetota; class Thermoleophilia; order Miltoncostaeales; family Miltoncostaeaceae; genus JALOLS01. Next base: position 20,850 of record JALOLS010000031.1, on the reverse strand, counting down.
TCAGGCCCAGGGCGGGGTCTTCTGCTGGTAGGCCGGCTCGGCGGAGAACAGGCCCCGGAAGGTCGTGAGGTCGGCGAAGCCGGCCCGGTCGGACGTCTGCCGGCGCTGTGCGGTCCACATGTAGGTGATGCCGTCGTCGTCGCCGTTCGCGGCCGGGAAGTTCGGGTCGTAGACCTCGATCACCCGCTCGCCGTTCACGGTGAAGTGGCCGATGGCGAGCACCTGGTGGTTGCCGAGCGGGCTCTGGAGGCCGCTCGCGAAGATGACGCCCAGCGGGACGGGGCGGCCGGTGTCGAGCGTCGGCACGATCGCCGCGGCCTCCTCGATGGTGGTCGTCCGCAGCCCCTTGAGGGCGGTCGTGCCGAACGGGCCGGGCACGTCGTCGTCCGGCAGCGCCTGCAGGGTCGCGTAGCGGGACAGCATCGGGGGCACGCCACCGGACAGCGAGTCGGTGATCCGCTCGACCAGCTCTCCGAACACCGGGCCCGAGGTCGGCGTGGCCGTGCCGGTCGCCGGCCGGCTCGCGCCGGCCAGGAACGTGTCGAGCGAGGAGTAGGACATGCCGCCGCACAGGCCGAAGCGGAACTGGCCGAGGTCGACCGCCGGCAGGCCGGGGAGGTCGACCTGGATGGGCACGGCGAAGTTGTTGACGAACTCGAAGCCGTGCGCCCGCGGGTGGTAGCGCCGGATGACCCGTACCCGGTCCTCCGGCGGCCGGCTGACCACCGCCCGGTGGGTCAGGGGGTCCACCGCGACGCCGGTCGGGGAGGCCCCGCCCGCCCGGGTCTCCGCGGGGACCATGCTGCCGTCCCGGCGCTCGATGACCGTGACGTCGCCGCTCCGGTTGTTGACCACCCAGGCCCGCAGCGCGACGTCGTCGACCGCGATGGCCACGGGCGCGTCGCCCACGTCGATCGTCTGGCTGACGCTGCCGCCCGCGGGCGACATCGCGCTCACCGTGTCGGAGCCCCGGTTGGCCACGAGCACCCGCGCGGTGGAGGTCCCCGGGCTGAGCACCGCGACGCCGCGCGGGTCGTCGCCCACGACGATGGAGGCCGCCTGGGAGAGGTTCGACGTCCGGATCACCCGCAGGCGGTCCTCGGTGCCCATCGACACGTAGACGCGGTCGTCCACGTCGGACACGGCCAGGTCGCGGGCCCCCGGGCCGAGCCCCCGGCTCCCCTGGATCGGATCGACCCGGCTCCGGGGGGCCGTGAGGGTGGAGATCCGGTGGACCACGCTCCCGCCCGCCCGGCGCGAGAGCACGAAGACCCGGCGGTCGGTGGGCTCCACCGCCACGGCGATCGGCACCTCGTTCGGGGGGAGCGGGATCGTGCGGAGGATGCGGCCGTCGGACCCGCGGCGCACGACGAGCCGGTCGAGGGCCTCGTCCAGGTCATAGATCCGGTCGCGGACGGGGTCGGCGGCCAGGTCGGCGTTCCGCCCGCCCGCCTGGCGGGTGATCGTCCGGACGACCTGCTGCGAGCGGGCGTCGAGCACCGCGATCGTGTTGGCCGGCCGGTTGGCGATGAACACGTCCGCCCCGGTGCCCCGGGCGGCGACCGCGGTCGGCCCGTCGCCGGTGATCGTGCTGACCGAGCTCGACCCGATCGCCGACGCGGGAGCGGCCGTCGCGAGCAGGCCGAGCACCGCGATCCGGCGCAGGGCGGTGGGCGTGGTCAGCGGCGTTCGGCTCACGACGGGCCCCTTCGGCGTACGGGAGGACGTTTCGGCGCGCTGCGACGGTATACACGCCGACCGCGACCCGCCCGGTGCCGCGTTCCGGCACCACCCGGGGCCGGCCACGACCCCGGCCGGGTCACTCCTCGACGGCGACCTGCGCCCGGTGGGCCCGCTCGAACGGCGCCCCGCTGACCAGGAACCGCACCCGGCCGCCGAGCTCGGCGGCGTTGTTGGCCACCCGCTCCAGGTGGCGGGCGACCAGCACGGCCGCGGTGGCCCATTCGCGCGTCTCGGGTCCGTCGCGCTCCGCCGACGCGGCCACGCGGACGTCGTCGAGCATGGCCCGCACCCGCCGGGCGTCGGCCTTCGCCTGATCGCCCAGGTCCGCGTCGCCCCGGGCGATGGCCTGCACCGCCCGCGCCAGGGTGTCGACCGCGCGGGCGCTCATGCGCCGGATGAGTGACTCGACCTCGGGCATGGCCCCCTCGCGGGGCACCTCGCCGGCCAGCTTGGCGATCGACACCGCCAGGTCGCCCACCCGCTCCAGGGCCACCACGGCGATGATCCCGACGTGCAGCAGCCGCAGGTCGCCGGCGAGCGGCGCGTGCAGCAGGTGGATCTCGAAGATGCGCCGGTCCAGATCGACCAGGCGCTCGTCCACCGCGTCGTCGCCCTCGATGACCCGCAGGGCCGCCTCGGGGTCGGTCTCGTCCCAGGCGGCCACCGCCCGCTCGACCTGCGCGAGCACCAGGCTCGCCATCTCGAGCAGCCCGGTGCGCAGGGACTGGGTCTCGCCCTCGAGGGTGGCGGATCCCGACATGGTCCGATGCTACCCCCGCGGGCGCCGGGACACCCCCCGCCGAGCCCGGGGCGGCTGTCCCTCGGGCGAGGTGTGGCGCCGGTGTAGCCTCGGATGCCGTGAGCCTCACCGTCCAGACGCCGCCCCGCCCCGTCGTCCCGGCGGCGCCGCCGGCCGCGTGGCGCCGGCTCTGGGCGCCGGTCGAGCGCACCATGACCACGCCGTGGCGCTTCGTGGTGATGATGGTCCTGGTGACCGTGGCGGGGCTCGGCCTGGACGCCGTGGTCGGCATCGAGGGCCAGATCGTGCTCTCGGTGTGCACCTGGCTCATCCTGCTGGCCGCCTGCGTGCCGCTCAGCCCCGAGGTGCGCGCCCAGGTCGCGGTGGTCGTGATGGTCGCGACCTGCGCCGAGGTCATCGGCTCGATCATCTGGGGGGTGTACGAGTACCGGCTGGGCAACCTGCCGCTGTTCGTGCCCGCCGGCCACGGGCTGGTCTATCTGGCCGGCCTCTCGATCAGCCGGACCGCCTGGGCGCTGCGCCGGCCGCGCCTGCTGGTGGGCATCGCCATCGTGGGCGCGGTCGGCTGGGCGCTCATCGGGCTGTCGGGCGTGCTCGGCCGGGTCGACGTGGCCGGCGCGATCGGCGTGGCCGTCCTGGTCGTGTTCCTGCTGAAGGGACGGGCCCCCACGGTCTATGCCGGCGTGTTCCTGTTCGTGGCGTTCCTCGAGATCTACGGCACGGCCGTCGGCACGTGGCGCTGGGCCGCGGAGATCCCGGGCCTCGGGGTCGCGGACGGCAACCCGCCGAGCGGCGCCGCGGCGGGGTATGTGTTCTTCGACATCGCCGCCCTCGCCCTGGCCCCCCACCTCCTGCGCGCCTGGCGGGCCGCGGGGCGGCGCCTCGGGCTCGTGCGCGCCGCGCCGGCCTCCGCCCCCGCCGAGGCGTGACCCCCGACGACTGGTACACGGCCTGGTCGGGCGCCCCGCTGGTGGTGGCCCCCGCGGTCGTGGCCGGGATCCTCTACGCCATGCGGGCCCGCACCCTGGGGCCGCGGCAGCCCGCGTGGCGATCGGCCGCGTTCGCCGCCGGGCTGGGCCTGGTGGTGCTGGCCGCGGTGTCGCCGCTCGACCCGCTCGCCCAGGAGCTCTTCTCGGCGCACATGCTCTGGCACGTGCTCATCACCGAGGCCGCGGCGCCGCTCATCGTGCTCGGGCTCTCGGGCGCCATGCTCCGGCCGCTGCTCCGCCATCACTGGCTACGGCCGCTCGAGGTCCTGGCCCACCCGGTGGTGGCGCTGCCGCTGTGGACGGCCACGCTGATCGTCTGGCACATCCCGGCCGTGCTCGCCCTGAGCCTGCGGAACGAGGTGGTGCACGCGGTCCAGCACGGCACGTTCCTGGCGGCCGGCATCCTGCTGTGGTGGCCGGTCAAGGAGGTCCTGCCCGCCCCCCGCTGGTTCGGCAGCGGGGCCAAGGCGCTCTACCTGCTGGCGTTCTGGTTCGTGTGCCTGGTGGTGGCCAACGTGTTCTGGTTCGCCGGGCAGCCCTTCTACGCCCCGTATGAGGCCACCGCCCCGGTCTGGGGCCTGAGCGCGCTGGAGGACCAGGCGATGGCCGGCACGGTCATGATGATCGCCGCGCTCGTCCTGGTCGGCCCCCTTCTCATCTACTATTTCTTCCGGATGGCACGGGACAGCGACCAGCGCCAGCGCCTCGTCGAGCTCGGGGTGCCCGAGGAGCGGGCCCGCCGGGCCGTCCGCTACGGCCGGGGCGAGTGGCTCATCCGCCGGGCCGAGCGCGAGCGCGCCGCCGCTCCCGTCCCGCAGCCGGTGGGGGCCGCGCCGTGAGGGTCGGGTTCGTCGGGCCGGGGCTCATGGGCGCCGGCATGGTCCGCAACCTGGCGGGCGCCGGGCACGAGGTCGTGGTCTTCGCCCGGACCCCGGCGCGGGCCGAGGGCCTGCCCGCCCGGCTCGCCGGCACGGTCGCCGAGGCCGTCGACGGCGCCGAGGTCGCCTGCACCTGCGTGACCGACTCGCCCGACAGCGTGGCCGTGGTCGCCGCCATGCTCGCCGCCGGCCGCCCCCCGCCGGTCGTGTGCGACTTCGCGACCATCGCCCCGGCGACGGCCCGCGACCTCGCCGCCCGCTGCGCCGACCGGGGCGTCGCCTACCTCGACTGCCCGGTGAGCGGCGGGCCCCCGGGTGCGGCGGCCGGCACGCTCGCGGTGATGGTGGGGGGCGAGGCGGGGGCGCTCGAGCGGGCCCGCCCGGTGCTCGACGCCGTGGGCGACCCGGCCAAGCGGGTCCACTGCGGCCCCTCCGGCGCCGGGCTGGTCGCCAAGCTGGTCAACAACCTGCTCGTCGCGGTGATCAGCGCCGGGACCGCCGAGGCGATGGGCATGGGGCAGCGGGCGGGGGTCGACCCCGAGGTGCTCCGCCGCGTGCTCCTGGCCTCGTCGGGCGCCTCGTGGCAGCTCGAGCACCTGTTCCCCCGCGTGCTCGCCGGCGACCACCGCCCGGGCTTCCGGGCCCGCGACCTGCGCAAGGACCTGGGGCACGCGCAGGACCTGGCCGGCGGGCCCCTCCCGCTCGGCGACGTGGCGGCCGGCCTGTTCCGCGCGGTCGACGGGGCGCTCGACTACGGCGCGGTCGCCCGGCGGTTCATGGACCTTCCGGAGCCCCCCGCCGCCTGAGGCGGCCCCAGGCCCGGCCGAGCGCGGTGCCCAGGCGGCTCGGCGGCTCCTCCTCCAGGTCGCCGGTCACCAGCCCGGGCCGGAAGCGCGGGTCGGTGAGCCACAGCCCCGCCGCGGCCATGCCGGCGCCGGCCAGGGCGGACGCGACCGCCAGGGCGCCGGGCACCGCCAGCTCGAAGAACTCCCGCGGGCCGGGGAAGGCCAGGCACAGGGCGTACAGGGCGAGCATGGCCAGGCACAGGCCGACCACCCACCAGCCCCGCCGCCGCCCGGTCGCCTCCAGGATGAGCACGAACCACAGCCCCACCAGCACCAGGACCGTCACCGCGACGGTCCGGGCCTCGGTGAGGTCCAGGTCGGCCACGTTCAGCGCGAACAGGAAGCTCGACACGACGCCGAGGCCGGCGGCCACCCCGGCCGGGAGCGCGAAGCGGGCCACGTCGGCCAGGAACCCCTCGGCCCGCCACGGCCCCCGGCTCGCGGCCAGGGCGATGAAGAACGCCGGGATGCCGATGGTCAGCGCCGAGACCAGGGTCAGGTGGCGCGGCAGGAAGGGGTAGCTCGTCGGGGTCAGCCCGACGGTGAGGATGAGGAACGCCGCGAGCGCCGACTTGGTCACGAACAGCTTGCTCACCCGCTGCAGGTTGCGCAGCACCCGCCGGCCCTCGGCGATCATCGGCGGCACCGCGGCGAAGCCGCCGCGCACGAGCACCAGGTCGGCGACGGCGCGGGCCATCTCGGCCCCCTCCCCCGGGGCGATCGCCAGCCGCGCGGCCCGGAGCGCGGGCACGTCGTTCACCCCGTCGCCCACCATCCCCACCGTGCTCCCCCCGGCGGTCAGCGCCTCGACGATGCGGCGCTTGTCGTCGGGGTCGGCGCGCCCGACCACCCCGGCCCCGAGCACGGCCGCGCGGAGCGCCTCACCGCCCGGGGGGAGGTCGGCGGCGTCGATGGCCGGGGCGCCGGAGGGGACGCCGGCGTCGGCCGCGACGGCCCCGGCGGTCGCGGGGGCGTCGCCCGAGATCACCACCACCCGCACGCCCTCGCCGTGCAGGAACCCCACCGCCTCGGCGGCGTCGGGCCGCAGGCGCTCGGCCATGGTGACGATGCCGACCACGTCCAGGCCCGGCGGGGGCGGCCCGTCGGGGCCGGGGTCCCCGAGCGGCGCCGGACCCCGGGCGAGGCACAGCACCCGCCGCCCGGCCTCCTGCTCGGCCCGGGCGGCGTCGGTGAGCGGCCCCAGCTCGAAGCGCTCGGGCGCGCCGAGCACCACGGTGGTCCCGGCCAGCCGCACGCCCGCCCAGCGCCGCCGGGAGCTGAACGGCACCCGCTCATCGGCGGTCTCCGGCACCGCCGGCCAGCGCGTCCCGAGGGCGGCGACCGTCTCGTCCTGGGCGGGCCAGGCGGCCGCGTAGCGCCCGGCGAGCACCCCGAGCTCCTCCTCGCCCACGCCCTCGGCCGGGCGGTGGCCGACCACGCGCACCGCGTCCTCGGTGAGGGTCCCGGTCTTGTCCAGGCACACCACGTCCACGGCGGCGAGCGCCTCCACCGCCGAGAGCTGCTGGGCGAGCGCCCCGTGGCGGGCGACCCGCAGCGCCGACACGGCGAACGTGAGGGAGGTGAGCAGGATGAGGCCCTCGGGCACCAGGGTCACGACGGCCGCCGTGGCGGTCGAGACCGCGTCGGCCCCCGAGGTCGACCGCTCCCACAGCGCCGCCCCGAGCAGCAGCCCGAGCGGGACCATGCACCCCACCAGCACGAGCAGCAGCCGGTTCAGCTCGCGCTCGAGCGGCGAGCGCGGGTGGCGGAACGAGCGCGCCTCGCCGGTGACCCGCTGGGCGTAGCTGGCCGCCCCCACCGCGTCGGCCACGAAGGCGCCGCTGCCCTCGGCGCAGAACGCCCCCGCCCGCACCCGGTCGCCGGGCTCCCGGGGCCGGGGCGACGACTCGCCGGTGAGCACCGACTCATCCAGGGCGAGCCCCTCCGCGCGGATGAGCACCCCGTCGGCGGCGACCGCCTCGCCCGCGTCGAGCAACAGCAGGTCGCCGGGCACGACGTGCTCCACCGGGACCTTCCGCGGGACGTGGTCGCGCACCACCCGGGCGACCGGCGCGACCAGCGCGGCGAGCCGGTCGAGCGCGCGCTTGGCCCGGAGCTCCTGGGCGATCCCGATCCCCGCGTTCAGCACGAGGATGGCCAGGAAGAGCGCGTCCCGCCAGTCCCCGAAGGCCAGGGTCACCACCCCGAAGGCCACCAGGATCAGGTTGAAGACCGTGAGCAGGTTGGCCCGCAGGATGCTCGCGAGCGAGCGGCTCGCCTGGGGCTCGGGCGCGGGGCCCGCCGCCGCCCGGCGGCGGGCGGCCTCGGCCTCGCTCAGGCCGCCGGCGCCGCCCGGGGGCGGCACGGCGGTGGGGGCGGTGCTCACGCCCCCGGTTCTACTCGCCCGCCGGTCCGGCGGCTACACGCCGAGGCGGCGGTGGGCGATGTCGGCCAGGGCCGGCTCGCCGGAGCCGCAGAGGGCGGCCGCGAGGATCCGCTCCTGCCGGCGGGTGAGCCGGCGGGCGCTCACGCGCACCGCGTCGTCGAGCTGGGACGGGTCCCAGGCACCCTCGCGCACCCGCTCCAGGGCCCGGAGCACCAGGCGCCCGGCCGCGCGGGTCCCCACCTCGTCCTCCCAGTGCGCGAGCGGCAGTTCCACACCCTCCGGATCGGCCGCGCGGCGAGGGGGCTTGACGCCGTCCCGGGCGGAATCGGCGGCCCCCGGGGGGGTTGGTACCATCGGCCCGGTGAAGAGCGCCGCCGGGGTCATCGCCGCGCTCGGGGCCCTGATGAGCGCCGGCGCGGCTCTCGGGGCGCCCGCGACCCCGCCCCCGCCCGTCGACGCCGCCGCCTATGTGCTGGTCGACCCGCGCAGCGGCGCGGTGCTCGCCCGCAAGGGCCCGGACCTGCGGCTGCCGATGGCGAGCACCACCAAGATCATGACCGCGCTCGTCGTGCTCCGGCGATCGCGGCTGGACGACGTGGTCACCGTGCCCGCCGAGGCGGCCGCGGTGGGTGAGTCGAGCGCCGGCCTGGTCCCGGGGGAGGAGCTCACGGTGCGCGACCTGCTCACCGGCCTCATGGTCGGGAGCGGGAACGACGCGGCGGTGGCCCTGGCCGACCACGTGGCCGGCTCCCAGGCCGCCTTCGCCGACCTGATGAACCAGGAGGCGGCCAGGCTCGGCATGACCCGCACGCGCTTCCAGAACCCGCACGGCCTCGACGCCCCCGGCCACTACTCGACCGTGCGCGACATGGTCCGCATGGGCCGTGCGCTCATGCGCTACCCGTTCGCCCGCGAGGTCGTCGCGTCGCGGACCGCGACCATCCCGGGGCCCGGCGGGGCGGGGGTCCGGTCGCTCGAGAGCAGGAACGCGCTGCTCGAGCTCCTGCCCGAGGCCGACGGCATCAAGACCGGCAACACCTCGGGCGCCGGCTACGCGCTGGTCGCCCACGCCGACCGGCCGGCCACGGGGGCCGACCTCTACGCGGCGATCATCGGCTCGCCGAGCGAGGCCGACCGGGCCGCCGACGCGGCCGCGCTGCTGCGCTGGGGGCTCGCCCAGTACGCCCGGCCCACCCTGCTCGCCCGGGGGGCGGCGGTGGTGCGGGCCGAGGTGCGCGACCGGCCCGGGGTCGAGGTGACCCTGCGGGTCGCGCGCCCGCTGGCCGCGCCGATCCGCCTGGGGGAGCCCATCCGCCAGACCGTGGTCGCGCCGGCCGAGGTCGTCGCCCCGGTGCGGGCCGGCCAGCGCCTGGGCCAGGTGGTGGTGCGCCAGGGTGGGCGGGTGCTCGGCCGGCGGGATCTGGTCGCTGCGAGCGACGTCGGGGCCCCGACCTTCACGGACCGGCTGCGCACGGGGTGGGGGAACCTGATCTGATGCGGGTCCGATGATCCTCACCGTGACCCTCAACGCGGCGCTCGACCGGACCCTGAGCGTGCCGAACTTCCAGGTGAGCCACCGGCACCGGGCGTCCTCGTCGCTCGCCCTGCCCGGCGGCAAGGGGGTCAACGTGGCCCGTGCGCTCAAGCGGCTGGGCCAGCCGGTCATCGCCACCGGCCTGGCCGGCGGGCGGACCGGGACCACGATCATCGAGGAGCTCACCGGCGAGGGCATCCTGAACGACTTCGTGCGCATCTCGGATGAGTCGCGCACCTCGACGGCGGTCATCGACCCCACCTCCAACCTGCAGACCGAGATCAACGAGTACGGCCCGGCCGTCTCCGAGCCGGAGCTCGGGGTGCTCATCGACAAGCTGCGCTACCTGGCCCGCGGGGCCGACGTGGTCGTCCTGGCCGGCTCGCTGCCGCGTGAGGTGCCCCCCGACTTCTACGGCGAGCTGGTGCGCGAGGTCCGCCGCCACGGGGTCGTGTGCGCGGTGGACGCCACCGGGCGGGCGCTGCGCAGCGCGCTCTCGGCCGAGCCCGAGGTGGTGAGCCCCAACCGGCGCGAGGCCGAGGAGGTCGTCGGCCACGAGTTCGAGTCCGACGAGGAGGTGGCCCTCGGGGCCGAGTCGCTGTGCCAGATGGGCGCCGGCAGCGCGCTGGTCCACGACGAGACCGGGTGCGTGGCCCGGCTGCGCGACGGGCGGGTGCGCCGCACGTGGCGCGCGCGCCTCGAGCCGCTCCCGGAGGTGGTCTCGACGGTGGGCTCCGGGGACGCCTTCCTGGCCGGCTTCCTGGCCGCCACCTACGCCCAGGAGCCGCCCGAGCAGGCGCTCAGGATGGCGGTGGCGTGCGGGGCGGCCAACACCCAGTCGCTCGGCGCCGGGGTCTTCGACCCGGCCGACATGGAGGCGCTCGCCCGGCAGGTGGTCGTCGAGCCCATCGATCATCCCGGATGACCGGGACCGACAGGCGCGCATCCGGCGCTGCTGCTAGCGTCGCACGCCAGCACGTGGAGCACCTGAACCTGAAGAAGCCTCACGCCCAGGCCCGCGCCCCGCGGCCTGGGCGTTGTCGTCTCCGGGGAGGCGGCGGCCCGCGGCGCGGGGGGGCCCGGACCGGAGGCGGAGGAGGCTGAGGGTGGAGATCGAGATCGGCCGTGGCAAGCGGGGGCGGCGGGCGTTCGGCCTGGACGACATCGCCATCGTCCCCAGCCGGCGCACGCGCGACCCGCAGGATGTGGACATGGGCTGGCAGCTCGGGCCCTACCAGCTCGACCTGCCGCTGCTCGCCTCGGCGATGGACGGCGTGGTCAGCCCGCGCACGGCAATCGGCCTGGGCCGGCTGGGCGGCCTGGCGGTGCTGAACCTCGAGGGGATCCAGACGCGCTATGAGGACCCCGACAAGCAGCTCGAGCGGATCGCGAGCTTCTCCCGCGAGGAGGCCACCCGCGGCCTCCAGGAGATCTACCGCGAGCCGATCAAGCCGGAGCTCATCACCCAGCGCATCCGGGAGATCAAGGACGCCGGCGTGCTCTGCGCGGCGTCGCTGACCCCCCAGCGGGTGCAGCAGCACGTCCAGGTGGCCCTCGACGCCGGGCTCGACGTCATGGTCATCCAGGGCACGGTGGTCTCGGCCGAGCACGTGAGCTCGGTGGGCGAGCCGCTCAACCTGAAGCGGTTCATCGCCGACCTGCCGGTGCCGTGCATCGTCGGGGGCTGCGCGAGCTACTCCACCGCGCTGCACCTCATGCGCACCGGCGCGGTCGGGGTGCTGGTGGGCGTGGGCCCCGGCGCCGCCTGCACCACGCGCCAGGTCATCGGGGTCGGCGTGCCCCAGGCGACCGCCATCGCCGACGCCGCCGGCGCCCGGATGCAGCACCTGCTCGACACCGGCCAGTACGTCAACGTCATCGCCGACGGCGGCATGAGCTACGGCGGGGACCTGGCCAAGGCCGTCGCCTGCGGGGCCGACGCGGTGATGATCGGCTCGCCGCTGGCCAAGGCCGCCGAGGCCCCCGGGCTGGGCTTCCACTGGGGCATGGCCACCTTCCACCCCGAGCTTCCGCGCGGCACCCGGGTGCGCACGGGCACGATCGGGACCCTGGAGGAGATCGTGCTCGGCCCCGCGGCCGAGAACGACGGCGCGCTCAACCTGATGGGGGGCCTCCGGAACGCCATGGCCACCTGCGGGTATGAGTCGATCCAGAGCTTCCAGAAGTGCGAGGTCATGATCGCCCCGGCGCTCAAGACCGAGGGCAAGAAGCTGCAGGCGGCGCAGTCCGTCGGCATGGGCTGACCCGCCCGTGGCCCGCCTGCTCGACCCCGCGCTCGCCACCGCCGCCCCCGGGGGCGTGCTGGTGGTCGACTTCGGCGCCCAGTACAGCCAGCTCATCGCCCGCCGGGTCCGCGAGTGCCGGGTCTTCTCGGCGCTGGTGCCCCACGACGCCGACCCGGAGGAGATCCGGGCGCTGCATCCGGCGGGGCTCATCCTCTCCGGCGGCCCCTCGTCGGTGTACGAGGAGGGCGCCCCGGGCCTGGATCCGGCGCTGCTCGACCTGGGCATCCCGGTGCTCGGGATCTGTTACGGGATGCAGGCGATGGCCCAGGCCCTGGGGGGCCATGTGGCCCACAACGGGGTCGGGGAGTTCGGCAAGACCGCGGTCACCGTGCGCTCGCGGGAGGGCCTCTTCCGTGACCTGGCCGTCGAGACGGCGTGGATGAGCCACCGCGACGCGGTGGTGCGCGCGCCCGACGGCTTCGCGGTCACCGCCGAGGCCCCGGCCGCCCCGGTGGCGGCCATGGAGGACGCCCGCCGGCGCATGTACGGGGTGCAGTTCCACCCCGAGGTGGTCCACACGCCCTTCGGTACCGACCTGCTCAAGGGCTTCCTGTTCGACGTGTGCGACTGCGCGCCGACCTGGACGCCGGTGCAGGTCATCGAGGACCAGGTGGAGCGCATCCGGGCCCAGGTGGGCGATGAGCGGGCCATCTGCGCGCTCTCCGGCGGCGTCGACTCGGCGGTGGCGGCGCTGCTGGTCCACCGGGCCATCGGCGACCGCCTGACGTGCGTGTTCGTCGACCACGGGCTCATGCGCCTGAACGAGGGCGAGCAGGTCGAGCAGGCCTTCGGCCGCCACTTCAAGGTGCCGCTGGTCCACGTGAGGGCGGCCGACCACTTCCTGGCCGAGCTCGCGGGGGTGACCGAGCCCGAGGAGAAGCGCAAGGTCATCGGCCGGGAGTTCATCCGCACGTTCGAGCGGGAGGCCGCCGGCCTCGGCCGTGAGCGGTTCCTGGTCCAGGGCACGCTCTACTCGGACGTCATCGAGTCGGGCGGCAAGGACGCCGCGACGATCAAGAGCCACCACAACGTCGGGGGCCTGCCCGAGGACATGAACGTGGAGCTGGTCGAGCCGCTGCGCCAGCTCTTCAAGGACGAGGTCCGCCTGGTCGGCGAGGAGCTCGGCCTGCCCGAGCGCATGGTGTGGCGCCAGCCCTTCCCCGGGCCGGGCCTGGCCATCCGGATCATCGGCGAGGTCACCCGGGAGCGGCTCGACATCCTGCGCCGGGCCGACTTCGTGCTCCAGGAGGAGATCCGCCGGGCCGGGCTCTACCGCGACCTGTGGCAGAGCTTCGCCGTGCTGCCGGCCGTGCGCTCGGTCGGGGTGATGGGCGACAGCCGCACCTACGCCTACCCCATCGTCATCCGCGCGGTCACCTCCGACGACGCGATGACCGCCGACTGGGCGCGGCTGCCGTACGACCTCCTCGAGCGCATCGCCTCGCGCATCATCAACGAGGTCCCCGGCGTCAACCGGGTCGCGCTCGACATCACCTCCAAGCCGCCCGGCACGATCGAGTGGGAGTAGCCCGGCCGGCCGCCGCCCCTCCCCTGGGCCGGGCTCGACAGGCAACCGACAGGCGAACGTAAGCAGTCCGCCTCAAGGCCGATGGCCCCCGGCCGATGGCCCGAGGGGAACGCGGAGACGGCGCCCCGCGGTGGCCAGCCGGTCCGACCCCCTCCGGAAGCCGCCCGGCGCCTCCCGCCTTCCCTGCCGACGGGACGGCCCCCGCACCTCGCGGTGGGCCCCCGTCGACATCCCTACGCGGAGACGGTCGTCGCCTCCAGGCGCACGGCCACCAGCGCCCCGTCGCGCTTCTCGATGCACAGGACCCCCGAGTCGACCTCGTCGAGGAAGCGCACGAGGTCGGCGTCGTCGACCCCCGCGAGCAACCCGGGCAGGCGCTCGGCCGCGGACGGGCCGGGGGGCTGCACCGCCGGCGCGCCGGCGGTGCGCGCACCGGCCTCGAGCGGCCGGCTGGGCGCCCAGACCTTGCGGCTCTGGGTGTGGTGCCAGCAGTAGGGACCGCCGCGGTAGGGGGTCTGCTGGCAGCGCCGGCCGTGCGCGGCGACCGCGACACAGCGCCTGACGAGTGATCCGTCCATGGGAGTCTGCTTCGGTGGTGGCGGTGGGGCGCGCCCCGCGGGGCGCGCGATGAGATCAGGATCATGCGCGGACCGGATCGAAATCTCCAGCGACACCGGTCCGCGGTGGCCCCGAACCCGGGCGCGGTGCTGCTACGATCCCGCGTCGTTCCGGCGCCAGCCGTCGTCTTGCCCTGCACCTCGGAGGACCCTGACCGCGTGAAGACCACCAAGAGCGCCCGACCGGGCACCGTCGACCGCCGCTGGTGGATCGTCGATGCCGAGGGCCAGAACCTCGGCCGGCTCGCCTCGTCGATCGCCGAGACCCTGCGGGGCAAGCGCTCCCCGTGGTTCACGCCGCACCAGGACACCGGCGACTTCGTCGTGGTGGTGAACGCCGGCAAGATCACCGTCACCGGCAAGAAGCTCACCGACAAGCGGTACTGGCGCCACTCGGGCTACCCCGGAGGCATCCGCTCGCGGACGCTGGCCGAGCAGCTCGAGCGCCGGCCCGAGGAGGTCATCCGCATGGCCGTGCGCGGCATGCTGCCCAAGGGCCCCCTCGGCCGCCGCCAGCTGACCAAGCTGAAGGTGTACGCCGGTCCCGACCACCCCCACGAGGCGCAGGCCCCCGAGCCCTTGCGCGTGGCCCGCAAGGCCGAGGTGAGCGCATGAGCACCGACCAGTCCACCCTCCGCGTGCAGGCCACCGGGAAGCGCAAGACCTCGGTCGCGCGCGTGATCCTGGTGCCGGGCGACGGCACCATCACCTGCAACGGCCGGCCGATCGACCAGTACTTCGGCCGCAAGGTGCTGGTCACCACCGCCGCCCAGCCGCTGGTCACCTCCGGGACCCAGGGCTCCTACTCGGTCGTCGCCCGCCTGCACGGCGGCGGCATCTCCGGGCAGGCCGGGGCCCTGCGGCACGGGATCGCCCGCGCGCTGGTGCAGGTCGACGAGGCGCTGCGCGGCGACCTCAAGAAGGAAGGCTTCCTCACCCGGGACGCCCGGGAGAAGGAGCGCAAGAAGGCCGGGCTCAAGGGCGCCCGCAAGCGGCCTCAGTTCTCCAAGCGCTGAGCGGGACCTCGGCGGCCACGGGGACTGCGGCGGCCGGGGCGCCGTCGCCCCCCGGCCCGCCCCCACGCTCCCTGTTCGGGACCGACGGGGTCCGGGGGGTCGCCAACGGCGACCTCACCCCGGACCTCGCGATGTCCCTCGGCCGCGGCCTGGGGACGCGCCTGGGCGCCGGGGCGCGGGTGCTGGTCGGCCGCGACACCCGCCGCAGCGGCCACATGCTCGAGGCGGCGCTCGCCGCCGGCCTCGCCTCGGCGGGCGTCGACGTGGTCCTGGGGGGCGTGCTCCCGACCCCGGCGGTCGCCGAGCTGGTGGCGGCCCGGGGCGACCTGGCCGCCGGTGCGGTCATCTCCGCATCGCACAACCCCTTCCCGGACAACGGGATCAAGGTCTTCGGGCCGGACGGCTTCAAGCTCTCCGACGCCGAGGAGGCCGAGATCGAGGCCGCGATGGCCGACCCGGTCCCGGGGCCGACGGGGGCCGGGGTGGGCGCGGTGGAGCACTGGCCGGACGCCGCCGAGCACTACGCGCGCGACATCACCGCGCGCTTCGACCTGGACCTCAGCGGACTGCGGATCGCGGTCGACTGCGCCCACGGGGCCACGGTGGCCACCGCGCCGGGCGTGCTCGCCGCGCTGGGGGCCGAGGTGGACCTGATCGGCGCCCGGCCGGACGGGGTCAACATCAACGTCGAGTGCGGATCGACGCACCTGGGCGCGCTCCAGGCCCGCGTGCGCGCGGGCGGCCACGACCTGGGCCTCGCCTTCGACGGCGACGGCGACCGGATGCTCGCGGTCGACGGCGCCGGGGGCCTGGTCGACGGCGACCAGATCCTCGCGATCTGCGCGCTCTGGCTGCGCGGGCGGGGCGAGCTCCCGGGCCCGGCGGTGGTCACCACCACGATGACCAACCTGGGCTTCCGCCGCGCGATGGCCGACGCCGGCATCGAGGTGCGCTGGACCGACGTGGGCGACCGCTACGTGCTGGCCGAGATGCGCGCCGGCGGCTACGTGATCGGCGGCGAGCCGAGCGGCCACCTCATCAACCTGCGCAGCGGGCCCACCGGGGACGGCCTGGCCGCGGCGCTCCTCCTGCTCTCGGCGCTGCGCGACTCGGGTCGCCCGCTGGCCGAGGCGGCCACGGTGGTCCGGCACCTGCCCCAGCGCCTGGTCAGCGTGCGGGTCCAGCGCAAGGGCGCGCTCGCCGGGGCCGACGAGGTCTGGGACCTGGTGCGCGCGTTCGAGCGGGAGGCCGGCGAGGACGGGCGGATCGTGGTCCGCGCCTCGGGGACCGAGCCGCTCGTGCGGGTGATGGTGGAGGCGCCGAGCCCCGAGGCGTGCGAGCGGTGGTGTGCCGAGGTGGCCGCCGCCGCCGAGCGCGCCCTGGGCGCGGCGTAGGTTCGGAGAGCCGGAGCGAGGGAGGCCACGTGTGCGGGATCATCGGCTACGTGGGCGGACGGCCCTGCAAGGAGCTCATCCTCGGCGGGCTCGAGCGGCTCGAGTACCGCGGGTATGACTCGGCGGGCATCGCCCTCCTGGAGCCGGGGGAGGACGGGTTCGCGACCGTCCGCGCCGTCGGCAACCTGAGCCGGCTGCGCGAGGCGGCCGGCTCCGACGGCTCCCCGGCGACGACCGGCGTGGGCCACACGCGCTGGGCGACCCACGGCCGGGTCACCGAGGCCAACGCCCACCCGCACGCCGACGCCACCGGCCGCCTGGTGGTCGCGATGAACGGGATCATCGAGAACTACGTCCAGCTTCGCGCGACGCTGCGCGACCAGGGCGTGGTGTTCCGCTCCGAGACCGACGCCGAGGTGCTTCCGCACCTCATCGCCCGCCACTACCACGGCGACCTGGCCGCGGCGGTCCAGGCGGTCATCCCGCTCATCGACGGCCACTACGCCTTCGTGGCCGCCCACGCCGACGAGCCGGGCCGGCTGGTCGGCGCCCGGCGCGAGTGCCCGCTGGTCATCGGGGTCGGCGACGGGGAGCGGTTCCTGGCCTCGGCCATCCCGGCGTTCCTGCGCGAGACCCGCGACGTGATGATCATCGAGTCGGGCGAGGTCGTGGCCGTCTCCCCGGACTCCACCGTGGTCTGGGACGGATCCGGCACCCCCCTGATGCGCGAGGCGAGCACGGTCGACTGGGACGAGGACGCCGCCGAGAAGGGCGGGTACGAGACGTTCATGCTCAAGGAGATCCACGAGCAGCCGGACGCCCTGCACGACACCATCGGCGACCGGCTGCGGCCGGGCGGCCACGTGGACCTGCCGGGCTTCGGGCTGGACGACGCCGCCCTCGCCCGGGTCGAGCGCATCCACCTGGTGGCCTGCGGCACCTCCCACCACGCCGGCCTGGTCGGCCGGTACCTCATCGAGGACTGGGCCCGGGTGCCGGTCCACGTCGAGGTGGCGTCCGAGTACCGCTACCGGACCTGCCTGGCCGGTCCCGGCGACCTGGTCATCGGCATCACCCAGAGCGGCGAGACCGCCGACACCCTCGCGGCCATGCGGGTGGCCCGCGAGCGCGGGGCCCACGTGGTGGCCCTCACCAACATCATGGGCTCACAGGCCACCCGCGACGCCGACGGCGTGCTCTACACCCGGGCGGGGCTCGAGATCGGGGTGGCCGCCACCAAGACCCACATCGCCCAGGTCATGGCCCTGGCCCTGCTCGCGCTCAAGCTGGGCCGGCTGCGCTGGGCGCTCTCGGAGGCCGGGGCCGCCGACCTCGGCGAGGACCTGACCGCGCTCCCGGGGCTCCTGCGCGAGTACCTGGCCTCCGGGCATCCCGAGGAGGTGCTCCAGACCGCCGCCCGCTACGCGGACCGGCCCTTCTTCCTGTACCTGGGCCGCCACGTCGGGATGCCGGTCTGCTTCGAGGGCGCGCTGAAGCTCAAGGAGATCAGCTACATCCCCACCGAGGCCTACCCGGCCGGGGAGATGAAGCACGGGCCGATCGCCCTGCTGGACGAGGGCTCGCCGGTCGTCGTGGTGGCGACCGACGGCCACGTGTTCGACAAGGTGGTCTCCAACATCCAGGAGGTGCGCGCCCGCGGCGCCCGCGTCATCGCGGTCGCCACCGAGGGCAACGAGGAGATCGCCGCCCACGCCGACGACGTGCTCTGGGTGCCGCGCACGCCGGCCCTGCTCTCGCCGGTGCTCTCGGTCGTGCCCCTGCAGCTGTTCGCCTACGGCATCGCGCGGGCACGCGGGCTGAACGTCGACCAGCCGCGCAACCTGGCCAAGACCGTCACGGTGGAGTAGGGACGTGGTCGTGGGGGTGGGCGTGGACGCGATCGAGATCGAGCGGATCGCGGCCGCCCTGGCCCGCCGCCCCCGCTTCGCCGAGCGCTGCTTCACCGCGCAGGAGGCGGCCTACTGCCAGGGCCGGGCCTTCCCGCCCCAGCACTTCGCCGCCCGCTTCGCGGCCAAGGAGGCGGTCGGCAAGGCGCTCGGGGTCGGGATGACCCGCTGGCACGAGGCCGAGGTGGTCCGCGGGCGCGGCGCGCCCGGGGTGGTGCTGCACGGACGGCTGGTGCGCCGGGCGGCCGACCTCGGCGTGACCACGGTGCACCTGTCGATCACCCACTCCCGGGGCCTCGCGGTCGCCGTCGCGGTCGCCGAGGCGCGCTGACCCCTCGTAGGATCTCCGGGATGCCGACCGCCAGCACCATCCTCCCCCCGCCCCTGCCGGGCTGCACCCCGCTCTTCGACGCCGACGCCATGCGCCAGGCCGACCGGCGGGCGACCCTCGACCACGGGATGCCCTCCATCCTGCTGATGGAGCGGGCCGGTCTCGCCTCGGCCACCGCGATCCTGCGGCGCTTCCCCGGTGAACGGGCGGCGCTGGTGTGCGTGGGGCGGGGCAACAACGGCGGCGACGGGCTGGTCGTGGCCCGCCACCTGGCCGAGGCCGGGTGGGACGTCGAGGTGGTCGCCCCCGGGGGCGAGGGCCCCGCGACCCCGGACGCCCAGACGATGGGGCAGGTGGCCCGGAGCATCGGGATCGGCGTCGGCGTGCTCGATCCGGCCCGGCTCGCCGCCGAGCGGCGCCTGGTGGTCGACGCCCTGCTCGGCATCGGGGCGCGGGGGGCCCCGCGGGGGGGCGTCGGCGAGGCGGTGGCCGCGCTCGCCGGGGCCGCCGGCCCGGTCGTGAGCCTGGATGTGCCCTCCGGCGTCGACGCCGACTCCGGGCGGGTCGCGGGGGAGGCGGTGGGGGCGGTGCTCACCGTCACCTACCACGGGGACATGGTCGGCCTGCACGTCGAGCCCGGCCGGGGCCACGCGGGCGAGGTGGTGGTGGCCGACATCGGCATCCCCACCGCGGTCGCCGTGCCGCCGGTCGCCTGGCTGGCCGGGCCCGGGGCGGTGGCCGCCGTGCCGCCCAGGGCCCCCGCCGGCGACAAGTACCGGGCCGGCGCGGTGCTCGTGGTCGCCGCGAGCCCGGGGCTCACGGGCGCCGCGGCGCTGTGCTCGCGCGCCGCCCTGCGGGCCGGCGCCGGGATCGTGGTGGCGGCCGTCCCCCGCGGGGTGCACCCCCTGGTCGCCGCGGGCCTGCAGGAGGTGATGGTCGCCCCGGTCGACGAGGATGACGGGGCGCTCGGCCCGTCGTCGCTCCCCGACGTGGTGGCCCAGAGCGCGCGCGTGGGCGCCCTGGCCGTCGGCCCCGGCCTGGGCCGGGCCGGGGGCACCACCACGTTCCTGCGCCGGCTGCTGGAGGGGGGGCCCATCCTGCCCGCGGTGGTCGACGCCGACGGCCTCTGGCACCTGGGCGGGTCGCCCGGGTGGCTCGCCAACCGGCCGGCGGCGACCGTGCTCACGCCCCACGCCGGCGAGGCCGCCCGCCTGCTCGGCCGCCCCCGGGCCGAGGTCGAGGCCGACCGCCTGGCCGCCGCCCGCGACCTCGCGGCGGCGACCGGCGCGGTGGCCGTGCTCAAGGGCCCGGGGACGATCGTGGCCGCCCCCGACGGCACCGTCGTGGTCTCGGCCACCGGGTCGGCCGCGCTCTCGACCGCCGGGAGCGGCGACGTGCTCACCGGGGTGATCGCCGCCCTGCTCGCCCGGGGCCTCCCCGCCCTCCAGGCGGCGGCCGCCGGGGTGGTCGCCCACGGGCGGGCCGGCGACCTGGCGGGGCGGGGCGACGGGACCATCGCGGGCGACGTGATCGAGGCGCTTCCCGCGGCCCTGCGGCCATGAGCGGGGCCACCGATCGCGCGGTCGCGGTGGTGGACCTCGCCGCCGTGCGCCACAACGCCGCCCTGCTCGCGCGGACGGCCGGCCGGGCCCGCCTGGCCGCGGTGGTGAAGGCCGACGCCTACGGCCACGGCGCGGTGCCGGTGGCCCGGGCGGCGCTCGAGGGCGGGGCGGGGAGCCTGGCGGTCGCCACCGCGGCCGAGGCCGAGGAGCTCCGGGCGGCCGGGATCGGGGGCCCGGTCGTCGTGCTCGGGCCCCTGACCGGGCCGGAGTGGGCCCGGGCCGCCGGCGCCGGCGGCGAGGTGGTCTGCTGGGACGCGGCCGGCCTGGACGCCGCCCGGGCCGCCGGCGTGCCGGGCGTGCACCTTGAGCTCGACACCGGCATGGGCCGCCTGGGCGCGCGCGTGGAGGACGCCGCCGCGCTCGCCGACGCCGCGGCGGCCCGGGGCGTCCGGGTCGCCGGGGTCATGACCCACTTCGCCACCGCCGACGAGACGGAGGGCCCGAACGCGGGCTTCCTCCGTGAGCAGCTCGTGCGCTTCCGCGCCGCCCTCCCGGCCCTCACCGCCCGGGCGCCCGGCGCGCTCGCCCACGCGGCCAACTCCGCCGCGACCCTGCGCGAACCGGCCAGCCACCTGGACATGGTCCGCTGCGGCATCGCCCTCTACGGCTGCTCGCCGTTCGGCGGGGACCCGGCCGACCACGGCCTTCGCCCGGTCATGTCCTGGCGCTCCTACCTGGGCCAGGTCAAGCAGGTCCGCTCGCGCGAGAGCGTGGGCTACGGGCGCACCCACCGCGCCGCCCGCGGCACCTGGATCGGGATCGTGCCGGTGGGCTACGCCGACGGCTACGCGCGCAGCCTCTCCAACCGCGCCGAGGCCCTGGTCGGCGGCCGGCGGGTGCCGGTCGTCGGCACCGTCTCGATGGACCTCATCGCCCTGGACCTCGGCCCCGAGGCCACCGAGCGCGCGGGCGATGAGGTCGTGCTGCTGGGCGCCCAGGGCGGGGAGCGCATCCTGGCCGAGGATCTCGCGCGCCGGCGCGCGACCATCGCCTA
>JALOLS010000115.1 GCA_025455865.1 Thermoleophilia bacterium | reverse complement strand
CTTCGCCGGCTCGGTGTCCGGCGCGCCGGCGGACCTGTGGGTGGTGGAGGTCGACGCGGCCGGCAGGGCATCGCGCCTGCGGCAGCTCACCCGGACGCCGTTCGCCGAGGCGGGCCCCGACTGGTCGGCGAGGGGTGACCTCATCGCCTACTCCGCGGACGCGGGCGGGGGCAGTCAGATCTTCACGATCCCCTCCGGCGGCGGGGCGGCCACCCAGCGCACCGCGCCGGGCGCCGCCGGTGACGTGGCCGCCTCGCCGAGCTTCTCCCCCGACGGCCTGAAGCTCGCCTGGGCGCAGACCACGCGGGATGCGAACGGTCGCGTCGGCACCGGCGTCGCGGTCGGCCCGCTCGGCGCGGGGGTGCCCGCGAGCCTCCTGGTGCCGGCGTCGCCGACCAGCCCGGCCTCGAGCCCGGTGTGGTCGCCGGACGGCACGCAGGTGGCGTACGTCGCCTTCGGCAAGGTCACCGCCGTCCCGGCGACCGGGGGCGCGCCCACCGTCATCACCCGGGCGTTCCGCCGGCTCTCGGTGCCCGACTGGGGCGTCGTCCCCGGGACCGGCCGGCCCACCCCCGGCGGCGGTGGCGACGTGCGCTGCCGTGTCCCCGTCGTGCGCGGGCTCACCGTGGCCGCCGCGCGCGCCCGGCTGCGCACGGCCGGCTGCCCGGTGGACGGGGTGGTGCGGGTGCGCTCGACGGTGGCGCGCAACCGCGTGGTGCGGAGCATCCCCAAGGCCGGCGCCGCGGTGCGCGGCACCAGCCAGGTGCGGCTGATCGTGAGCCGCGGGCCGCGGTAGCCGGCGGCGAAGTGGCGTCCGCCCCGGGGGAACGGGGGCGGACGCCACCCCCCGGGGCGGGGGCGGCTGGTATCCTCGCGCGGCCCGCGGCGCCCGCCGTGCGCCCCCGTGTGCGCTCACGCCCGGGGAGCGCCCCCGCGCAATCTCCCGCCCGGATTCCCGAGGAGCACGCCTTCGTGAAGATCGCCGTCTGCGTCAAAGAGGTACCCGACACCACCGCCGAGAAGCGGATCGACCCGAGCACCTTCCGCCTCGACCGGACGTCGGGCGACAAGATGCTGAACGAGTTCGACAAGTACGCCATCGAGGAGGCCATCCGGCTCAAGGAGGCCGGCGCCGCCGACGAGGTCGTGCTGGTCTCGATGGGCCCCGCGAAGGCCGTGGACTCGCTGCGCACCGGTCTGGCGATGGGTGCCGACCGCCTCGTGCTGGTGTCCGACGACGCCCTGGCGGGCTCCGACTACGCCGGCACCGCGCGGGTGCTCGCCAAGGCCGCCGAGTCGGCCGGCGCGGACCTGGTGCTGTTCGGCTCCGAGGCGACCGACGCGCGCGGCGGCGTGATGGCCGCGGCGGTCGGTGAGGTCCTGGGCCGGGTGTGGATCACCTCGGCCAACAGCCTCGCGGTCGACGGCGGCAGCATCACCGTCGAGCGCCAGACCGACGACGGCGTGGACACCGTCCAGGCGCCGCTGCCGGCCGTGGTCTCGGTGACCAAGGCCATCAACGAGCCCCGCTACCCCTCGCTCAAGGGGATCATGGGCGCCAAGAAGAAGCCCCAGGAGGTCAAGTCGGCCGCCGACGTCGGCGCCGACGCCGCCCAGGCCGGCGAGGCCGGGGCGAAGACCAAGGTGGTCGGCATCGAGACCCCGCCGGCCCGCGCCACGGGCACGAAGATCAAGGATGCGGGCGACGGCGCCCAGAAGATCCTCGACTTCCTCATCGAGCGGAAGCTCATCTAGGCACGAGCGACCCCGACCGAACCGGAACGAAAGGACACAACAAGGTGCCAGGGATCCTCGTCGTCGCCGAGCACAGCAACGGCCGCTTCCGCCGCGTGAGCCTCGAGGTGCTCACCAAGGCGCGGGAGCTCAAGGGCGCGCTCGGCGGCCCGCTCGCGGCGGTCGTCGCGGGCAGCGGCGTCGCCGACGCCGCCGGTGAGCTCGGCCAGTACGGGGCCGAGACCGTCTACGTCGCCGATCACGAGGCGCTGGGCTCCGGCGTCGCCGCCGGGCACGTGGACGTCGTCGCCGGCCTGCAGGCCACGCACGACTTCAGCGCCATCCTCATCGGGGCCACGGCCCTCGGGAAGGACCTCGCCGCCGCCCTGGCCGTGCGCCTCGGCGCCGGCCTGAACGGCGACTCGACCGAGCTCACGGCCGCGGGCGCCGGCCTGCGGGCCCGCCGGCCGGTCTTCGGTGGCCAGAACCTGGTCGACGCCGAGTGGACCGGCGGCCCGGCCATCGCGCTGGTGCGCCCGAACTCCTTCAAGCCCGAGCCGAACGGCGGCAGCGCGTCGGTCGAGAGCGTCACGCCGGAGCTCGGCCCCGTCGCCTCCGCGGTCAAGGTCACCGGCCGCAAGCCCGCCGAGGAGGGCAAGATCAGCCTGGAGGAGGCGAGCATCATCGTCTCCGGCGGCCGCGGCCTGGGCGCCCCGGAGAACTTCTCCTACGTCGAGGCGCTGGCCAAGGAGCTCGGGGCGGCCGTGGGCGCCTCGCGCGCCGCGGTGGACGCCGGGTGGTACCCCCACCCCAGCCAGGTCGGCCAGACCGGCAAGACCGTCTCCCCGAACCTCTACATCGCCTGCGGGATCAGCGGCGCGATCCAGCACAAGGTCGGCATGCAGACCTCGGACGTCATCGTCGCGGTGAACAAGGACGAGGAGGCCCCGATCTTCGGCTTCGCCGACTTCGGGGTGGTGGGGGACCTGTTCGAGATCCTCCCCAAGCTCACCGAGCTGGTCGCCGCCCGCAAGGCGGGCTGACCCCGATCCGCGACCGGCCGGCCGCGCCCCGTGCGCGCCGGCCGGTCCGACGGGGCCGCTTGCGCCCCGCGCTACCCTGACGGGCCGGACCTGCGGCGAGGGTGACCTCCCTCCCGACCGACCCCCGCCGACCCAACACCGAGGGCGATCACGATGAAGGCCGACATCCACCCGAGCTACGTCACCGCGCACGTGCGCTGCACCTGCGGGAACGAGTTCGAGACGCGCTCGACGCTCCCCGAGATCACCGTCGAGATCTGCTCCAACTGCCACCCGTTCTACACCGGCAAGCAGAAGCTGGTCGACTCCGGCGGCCGCGTGGAGCGCTTCCAGCGCAAGCTCCGCCGCCAGAAGGACGCCGCTTCCGCGTGACGGGCGTCCCCCCGCCCCGCGGGGGTGAGCGCCGGTGAAGGGCGGCGACATCGCGTCGCTGGTCGGGCAGATCGAGCGGACCCACGCCGAGCTGACCGACGCGCTCGCCGATCCCGCCGTGGCGGGCGACCGCGCGCGCTTCGCCGACCTCACCCGCCGGTTCAGCGCGCTCGAGCCGGCGCACGCCCTGGCCGTGCGCTGGCGCGATGCGTCCGCGCGCGTCGGCGAGGCGACCGAGCTGCTGGCCGAGGGCGAGGACGAGGACGTGCGCGGACTGCTGCGCGAGGCCGAGGCGGAGGTGGCCGAGCTCGAGCCGGCCATCCGCGAGGCCATGATCGAGCCCGACCCGAACGACGACCGCGGGGTGATCGTCGAGGTGCGCGCGGCGGCCGGCGGCGACGAGGCCGCGCTCTTCGCGCGGGACCTGATGGAGGTCGAGCGCCGCTACGCCGAGTCGCGCGGCTTCCGCGTCGAGCTGCTCGCGCTCTCGGAGTCCGAGGCCGGGGGGGTGCGCGAGGCGACGTTCGCGATCAAGGGCAGGGGCGCCTACTCGGTCTTCAAGTTCGAGGGGGGCGTGCACCGCGTGCAGCGCGTGCCGGCCACCGAGAGCCAGGGCCGCATCCACACCTCCACGGCCACCCTCGCGGTGCTCCCCGAGGCCGAGGAGGTGGACGTGCAGATCGCGCCGGGCGACCTGCGGGTGGACGTCTACCGCTCCAGCGGTCCGGGCGGGCAGAGCGTGAACACGACCGACTCGGCCGTGCGCATCACCCACGTCCCGACCGGCATCGTGGTCTCGATGCAGGACGAGAAGAGCCAGCTCCAGAACAAGGAGCGCGCCATGCGCGTCCTGCGCGCGCGGCTGCTCGAGCGGGCCCGCGCCGAGCAGGAGCAGGAGCTTCGGGCGACCCGGCGCTCCCACGTGGGCACCGGTGAGCGCTCGGAGAAGGTGCGCACCTACAACTACCCCCAGAACCGGGTCACCGACCACCGCATCGGGGTGAACCTGGCCCTCAAGGAGCAGGTGCTCCAGGGCCAGCTCGGGCCGCTCACCGAGGCGCTCCAGTCGGACGAGCGCCGGCGCCGGCTCGAGGAGCAGGCCGGCGGGTGACCCCGAACCCGGACCTCCTGCGCACCGAGTTCCTGGGCCTCACCGTCCGCTACGACGACGTGGTCCTCCCGCGTGAGGACCTGGCCGCGTTCTTCGCCGCGGTGAGCGAGCGCCACTCGCTCACCCGGATGGAGCTGCACCCGGAGGGCGGGGCCACGTTCACCGGGCCCGACGGCGGCGAGCTGGTCATCCGCCCGGGGCAGGCGGCGTCCGGCGGGGTGGCGCACCTCGGGGTCGACGAGGCCGTGGAGCGGGTCGCGGTGCTGCTCGGGGAGGCGGTGGAGCGCTACGGCATCGGCGCGTTCTGGATCGAGGACGTCACCCTGGTGGCCTCGTGGGACACCGAGCGCGACGACGGCGCGCGCCGGCTGATCGGCGAGGACCTGCTCGGGTTCGACGAGGAGCGCTCGGCCCCGGTCGCCGGGGAGGACCTCGCCTTCGGCCTGCGGATCTGGCGGCGGCTCGGTGAGGGGACCGTCGACGTCGCGATCGAGCCCATGCACGCGGAGCCCGGGCGGCTGTACCTCCGCGTGGCCTACGCCCAGCAGGACCCGGTCCCCGACGTCGCCGCGCTGGTCGCCTGCATCGAGCAGGTGGCCGGGTTCCTGCGCGGGCCGGTCCGGTCGCTGGTGCTGGAGCTCGCCCGGCGCTGAGCGAGGGGCCGCTCACCATCGGCGAGGTGGTCCGCCGCTCGGCGCGCTGGCTGGGGGAGAAGGGGTGCGCCACCCCGCGTCTCGACGCCGAGGTGCTGATCGCCCACGCGCTCGGGGTGGATCGCCTGACCCTCTACACCGACCACGACCGGCCGCTGACCCCACCCGAGGCCGACGCCTGCCGCGCCCTCGTCGCCCGGCGGGGCCGGCGCGAGCCGGTGGCCTACATCACCGGGCGGCGGGGCTTCCGGCGGCTGGAGCTCATCGTCGGGCCGGGGGTGCTGGTGCCGCGCCCCGAGACCGAGGTGCTGGTGGAGTGGGCCGTCGCGGCCGCCCCCGAGGGCGGGACCGTGTGCGACTGGGGCACCGGGTCCGGTGCGGTCGCGCTGGCCGTGGCCGACGAGCGGCCGGATCTCGGGGTGGTCGCCGTCGAGCGATCGCCCGCCGCCCTGGCGGTCGCCCACGCCAACCTGGCCGCCCACCCCGGCCTCGCGGGCCGGGTGGAGATCCTGCCCTCGGATGGCTTCTCCGCCCTCGCCGGCCGGCGATTCGACGTGGTGGCGGCCAACCCGCCCTACGTCGCCGAGGGCGCGATGGCCGAGCTGGAGCCGGAGCTCGCGTTCGAGCCGCGCGAGGCCCTGGTGAGCGGTCCCACCGGCCTGGAGGCGCTCACCGTCATCGCCCGCGACGCGCCGTCGCACCTTGCGCCCGGCGGATGGCTGCTCGCCGAGGTGGGCCAGGGGCAGGCGCAGGCCGTCGCGGGGCTCTGGCGCGAGGCGGGCCTCGGGGAGGTCACCGCCCGCGCCGACCTCGCCGGGATCCCCCGCGTGGTGGGCGGGCGACTCCCGGCCTGATCCCGGTCACCCCGGGCAGTCGACCGCGCGCGCGAGCGCGCGGCACACCTCGTGCATCCGGTCGGGGCCCAGCCGGCCGATCGGCCGGGTGAGGTGGGTGCGGCGGACCTGGACGACGTTGTCGAGGGAGACGGCCGAGGGCGCCGGCAGGCCCTCGTCCGGACCGAGACCGACCTCCGTCCCGATTCCCCGGCGGGTCCGCGAGACCGGAGCCGCGGTCAGGTGGCCGAGCACGGGGATGGCCGGGTCACGGGTCAGGATGAGGTTGGGCCGCCGGCCCGCGTCCGGGTGTTCCCCCCACCAGATCTCGCCCCGCCTCACCACGGCTCCTGGGCGATCGACTCGCGGGTGCTCCATGCCGACAGGCGACGCTCCTCGTCGGTCTCCGGCATCCGTCGGAAGGCGTCGGCGAGCGCCGGGTCCGCGCCGGACGCGATCGCCGCCACGGCGGCGGCGAGCGCCTCGCCCCGGCTGGGGTAGGAGCCCTCGGCGACCAGGGCGTCGAGGCGGGCGAGCACCTCGTCGGGGATCTCGATGCGGGCCACGGATGGACCGTACCGCTCCCCGGCGCACGGAGGGCACACGGGATCGTGCCGGTTCCCGGCACACGCGGGGGCGCCGGGGGGCTCGGGTACCATGGCCCGCGGTCGACCACGCCCGGAGGGACGGAACCGCCCGTGAGCTTCTTCGACGACGACAGCTACCTCTCCCAGGACATCGCCGACGCCGACCCCGCGGTCGCCCGGCTCCTGCGGGCCGAGCTCGAGCGCCAGTCGGACACCCTGGAGATGATCGCCAGCGAGAACTTCACCTCGCACGCGGTGCTCCAGGCCGCCGGCTCGGTGCTCACCAACAAGTACGCCGAGGGCCTCCCGCACAAGCGCTACTACGGCGGCTGCGAGGTGGTCGACGAGGTCGAGGACCTCGCCATCGCCCGCGCCAGGGCGCTCTTCGGGGCCGAGCACGCCAACGTGCAGCCCCACTCGGGCTCCACGGCCAACGAGGCGGCCTACGCGGCCATCCTCAAGCCCGGCGACCGCGTGCTCGCGATGGCCCTCGCCCACGGCGGGCACCTGAGCCACGGCCTCAAGGTCAACTTCTCCGGGAAGCTGTATGAGTTCCACCACTACGGCGTGCGCCGGGGCGACTGCCGCATCGACATGGACCAGATCCGGGACATGGCGCGCGAGCTCCGGCCGGCGCTCATCGTGGCCGGCGCGAGCGCCTACCCGCGCGTCATCGACTTCCCGGCCTTCCGCGAGATCGCCGACGAGGTGGGCGCCCGGTTCATGGTCGACATGGCCCACATCGCCGGCCTGATCGCCGCCGGGGTCCACCCGACGCCGGTGGGGATCGCCGACGTGGTGACCACCACCACCCACAAGACGCTCTGCGGCCCGCGCTCGGGGCTGGTGCTCTGCAACGAGGACCTGGCCACCGCGATCGACCGCGCGGTGTTCCCGGGGCTGCAGGGCGGGCCGCTCATGCACGTCATCGCGGCCAAGGCCGTCGCGCTCGGCCAGGCGGCCACCCCGGAGTTCCGCGACCGCATGGCCCGCGTGGTCGCCAACACCCGGGCGCTCGCCGAGGAGCTGGTGGCCGGCGGCCTGGACCTGGTCACCGGCGGCACCGACAACCACCTGGTGCTGGTCGACCTCTCGGCCACGCCGCTCACCGGCGCCGACGGCGAGGTGCGCCTGGAGCGGGCCGGGATCACGGTGAACAAGAACGGCGTGCCCTTCGACGAGCGCCCGCCCACGATCACCTCGGGCCTGCGGATCGGCACCGCGGCGCTGACCACCCGGGGGATGGGGGAGGCCGAGATGCGGGAGATCGCCCGCACCATCGCCGCCGCGCTCGACCCGGCGGCCGGCGACGCCGACCTCGACCGCCTCGGCGAGGCGAGCCGGGCGCTCGGCGACCGGTTCCCGCTCTACCCGCGGATCGCCGCCGGCTACGCCACCGTCGTCTGACCCCGTGGTCCGGGTGCTCACCGGGGCGCTGCCCGGTGAGCTCCTGGCCCGCCTGCGCGACGCCGCGACGCCGCCGGCGGCCTTCCGGCGCGCCGCGGACGCCCTCTCGACCCTGGTGCTCTCCGCGTCCCTGGCCGACCTGGAGGCGGTGCCCGGCACGGTGACCACCCCGGTCGGGGAGGCGCCGGTGATGCGCCTGGGGCGCCGGGTGACCGTCGTGCCCATCCTGCGCGCGGGCCTCGCCCTGCTCGAGCCGGCGCTGCGGCTGCTGCCCGAGGGCACCCGGGTCGGGTTCCTGGGGCTCTCGCGCGACGAGGCCAGCCTCCAGGCGACCTCCTACGTCGAGCACCTGCCTGCCGACCTCGCCCGCGACGAGGTGGTGGTGCTGGACGTGATGATCGCGACCGGCGGGTCGGCGGTCGCCGCGCTCGACGCGGTCCGCGCGGCCGGGGTCGAGCGGGTGCACCTGGCCGGGCTCATCGCCGCCCCCGAGGGCGTCGCCCGCCTCGCCGCGCGCCACCCCGAGGTGCGGATCACCGTGGCCGCGGTCGACGAGCGCCTGGACACACGCGGCTTCATCGTGCCCGGCCTCGGCGACGCCGGCGACCGGCTCTACGGCGCCGGCGCGTGAGCGTCC
>JALOLS010000030.1 GCA_025455865.1 Thermoleophilia bacterium | reverse complement strand
GTCAGCGTGAACATGCGCCGGCCCTCGGCCTTGACGATGTCGGGCTCGTCGACCCCGGCCTCCTGGACGTTGGTGGTGGAGGTCTCGGGCTCGGCGGCGCGCGCGGCGGTGTCGGGCGCGCCCTCGGCCGGGCCGGTGGCCGGCAGCACCGGCGGACCGGCCCCGCGGAACCCCCAGGGTCCGGCCGCCTGGGCGGTGCGGGCGCGCAGGAAGGCGAGCATGGCGTCGCAGGATGCGAACGACCGCAGGCCCGCGGCCCGCTCCGGCGCGGCCGGCCGCTCCGCCGCGCCCCCGCAGGCCGCCGCCCCGAGCACCAGCGCCCCGACCGCCGCCGCCGTCATCGTCCGCCGCATCGCCCCGTCCTCCCGGTTGCCGATGCCCATCCTCCGCCGCGGCGGCCGCCGCGGTCACGTCCCCTCGACATTCCCCGGGCGGATCGACGAAGATCCCCAGGCGCCGCGATCCCGCGGGGCGGCAAGCGGTCACAAGGAGGCCGGCGTGGTGGTCAAGACGGTTGCGGGTGCGGGCGCGGCGGGCCTCGACGCCGTCGTGGCGGTGACCCGGTTCGTGGGGCACGGGGCGGCGACGGTGGTGGACACCGGCACCGAGATCCTGGTGGCGCCCATCCGCGGCGGGGCCGCGGTGCTGCGCAAGGCGTCCGAGCCGCCGGCGGCGCCGGCGCCGTTCACGCCGGCCGAGCCGGCGGCGGACGCCGAGCCGGCCGGCCCGGCCGAGGCGGCCAACGGCGCGACGGCGGACGGGCCGGTCGCCGGCGGCGGGGCCTGACGCCGGGCTGAGCATGGTCCCGGCCGCGTCGCTGCTGGCGCACGCGGCCGGGGTCGCGGCATCGCCGATCGCCGTCTCGGCGGCCATCGTGCTGGTGCTGGGCGGCCGCGCCGGCCGGACCGCCCCGGCGTTCTGGGCCGGGTTCGCGGCCGGGGTGGGCGTGGTCGCCGCGGTCGGGATGCTCGCCGCCGGGGCGGCCGAGCGCCTGGAGGACGCGGTCGGCTCCTGGCCCTCGGGGGTGCTGCAGATCGCCGTCGGGATCGCGCTGGCCGTCGCGGGCGTTGGGCGCCTGGTGCACCGGCGGCGGTCGGGGGCGGGGGGGACGCCCGGGTGGATGCGGGCGGTCGACCGCCTGCGGCCCTTTGAGGCGGCGGGGCTCGGGCTGCTCGCGGGCGGGGCGAGCCCGAAGAACCTGGTGCTCGCCGCGACCGCCGGCGCGCTCATCGCCGGCGCCGGCCTCTCCACGGCCGCCTCCTGGCTCACGCTGGTGCTCTTCGCCCTGCTCGCAAGCGCCACGGTCCTGGTCCCGGTGGCCTACCGGGCGCTCGCGGGCGTGCGCGCCGAGCGGCGCCTGGGGCGCTGGCGGGCGTGGCTGGTGGCCCACGACGCCCCGGTCGTCGCGGTGGTGGGGCTGGCCCTGGGCGCGCTCTTCGGCGCCCAGGGCCTCACCGCCCTCGCCGGGTAACGGCCTACCCGGCCACCCCGTGGGCCACCGCGTGCACCGCGGCGTGCGCGTGCAGGGCCTGCTCGTCGTCGTGGGCGTGGGGCTGCAGGTCGAAGACCACCTGCCGCACCGTGCCGGTGAACGCGTACGGCGCGCGGTCCTCGTAGTCCAGGTCGACCACCAGGCCGTTGTCGCGGCCCACGTCCATCCCCGCGTAGCTCGAGAACGCCACGGGGACGGTGCGCGGGATGGTGCCCCCGCCGATCGCGCGGTCCCCGGCGAAGAGGGTCACCCGGCCGCCGGTGCCGGGCCGGGCCTCGTCGGCCTCGAAGAGCATCCGCACGTTCACCTCGCCGGCCGGCACCGGCTCGTCGGAGGTCTGCCGGCTGGTCTCCACCCCCAGGAACGAGTAGGTGTGGTGCAGCCGGGCCTGGGAGTCCATCCAGAGCGCGAAGCCTCCGATGAAGTCGGCGTTGGCGACGATGACCCCCTCGGCGCCGCCCTCGGGCACCACCAGGTCGGCCTCGATCGCGTACGAGCGGCCGGCGATGCGCGGGACCATCCCGCGCTGGATGTTCTGCACCCCCCCGGGGAACGCGTGCCGGGTGACGGTCGGCAGGGGCGGCAGGATCCCGAAGAAGATCGAGAACCCCCCGAGCAGCGGCAGCACCCGGTTGCGCTCGGCCTCGCTCCACCACAGGGCGATCATCTCGGTGAGCTTCCCGGGCTGCTCGGCGGCCAGGTTCCGGGCCTGGCTGAAGTCGGTGGTGAGGTCATACAGCTCCCAGACGTCCTCGTCGGGGTCGTAGGCGCCCGGGGCGAAGCGGGCCATGGTCTCGGGGGACATGTCCCAGGGGAGCTTGTCCAGGCGGGTGCCCGCCCACCACCCGGCGTGGTAGATGCCGCGGGCCCCCAGCACCTCGAAGTACTGGGTCACGTGGCGCTCCGGCGCCTGCGGCTCGTCGAGGGTGAAGAGGAAGCTGGTGCCGTCCATGGGCTCCTGGGCGATGCCGTCCACCGACGCGGGCTCCGGGATCCCGGCCGCCTCGAGCACGGTCGGGGCGATGTCGATGCAGTGCGTGAACTGGCTCCGCACCCGGTCGTCGGGCTGAAGGCGCGCGGGCCACGCCACGACCATCGGGTTGCGGGTGCCGCCCAGGTGGCTCGCCATCTGCTTGCCCCACTGGAACGGGGTGTTGCCGGCGTGGGCCCAGGCGGCCGCGACGTGCGGGGCGGTGTGCTCGCCGCCCAGGGCCTCGATGCCGCCGAACTGCTCGATCAGCGCCGTCTGCTGGTCGGCGTCGAGCACCACGCCGTTCAGGAAGGTCATCTCGTTGAAGGAGCCGGTGACCGTCCCCTCCATGCTCGCGCCGTTGTCGCCCCAGATGTAGAGGACCAGGGTGTCCTGGAGGTCGCCCAGCGCCTCGACCTCGTCCAGCAGGCGGCCGACGTTCCAGTCGGCGTTCTCCTGGAAGCCCGCGTACACCT
Organism: Thermoleophilia bacterium; assembly: GCA_025455865.1. Lineage (GTDB taxonomy): Bacteria > Actinomycetota > Thermoleophilia > Miltoncostaeales > Miltoncostaeaceae > JALOLS01. The sequence goes on along the minus strand of JALOLS010000030.1, from coordinate 24,010 downwards.
CCATCTGGCGCGTGTAGAGGCGCCGCTCGGCCTCCGTGAGCGTGTCCCAGGCCGGGAAGGCGTCCGGGCGCGGGGTGAGCTCGGTGTCGGGCGGCACGATCCCCAGGGCCTTCTGGCGGGCGAGGGTCTCCTCCCGGCACACGTCCCAGCCCGAGTCGAACACGCCCTTGTAGCGGTCGGCCCACTCCGCGGCGACGTGGTGCGGCGCGTGGGCGCAGCCGGTCGAGTAGTACATGAACCAGGGCTTGTCGGGGTCCTGGGCCCGCACCGCCCGCAGCCACTCGACGGCCTGGTCGGTCAGGTCGTCGGGGAAGTAGTAGGGGCCGTCCTCGGTGCCCGGGGTGATCCCGAGCGTGGAGTCGTCCTGGGTGATGATGGGGTCGTACTGGCCGGCCGCGCCGGACAGGAAGCCCCACCAGTGGTCGAAGCCCCAGCCCTTGGGCCAGTGGTCGAACGGACCCGCCGCGCCCTGCACGTGGTCGGGGGTGAGATGCCACTTGCCGAAGCCGCCGGTCACGTAGCCGTTCTCCGACAGGATGCGCGGGAGCGCGGTGCAGGATCGCGGCCGGGCCGCGGTGTAGCCCGGGAACGGGCCCGGGTACTCGGCGATCGACCCGAAGCCCACGCGGTGCTGGTTGCGCCCGGTCAGCAGGGCCGCCCGCGTGGGCGAGCAGAGCGCGGTCACGTGGAAGCGGTTGTAGGTGATGCCCATCCCCTGGACCCGGGTGAGGTTGGGCGTGCGGATGGGGCCGCCGAACGTGTCGGGCTGGCCGAAGCCGGCGTCGTCGATGAGGACGACCAGCACGTTGGGCGCCCCCTCGGGCGCCTTCGGTCCGGCCACGATGGACCAGTCGGCCACCGAGGCGTCGATGGTGCGGCCGGCCGTCCCCCCGAAGGGCCGGTCGGGCACGGGGAGCACCGTCCGGTCGGGGGCGAACTTGCCCATCGCCTCGGCGAGCGACTCCTTGAGCGCGGCCACGCCCGACCTCGGGGTCTCGACCGCCGAGTAGGCGAGCGCGCCTCCGAGCGCCCGCTCCACCGCCAGGCGGGCCGCGTGGTCGTACACGGCGATGACGCCGGCGGTGCCCGGGGGCAGGTGCTCGCCGATCCGCTCGTGGATGTCGTGCTCCAGGCGGTGGTCCACGAACCGCCCGGTGAGCGCGCCGGCCGTCGCCCCCACCGCGGTCGCGGCGAGCAGCGGCGGGGAGAAGAGCCCGACCACCACCCCCACGCCCCCGCCCCAGCCGGCGCCGCGCCGGCCCCGGTGGTCGGCGGTCTGGCGCACCGCCACCGCGCCGTCGGCGGCGTGGGTCACCAGGATGATCCCGTCCGCCGTCACGGTCCCCCCGGCCACGAGGGCGGCCAGCGCGTCGAAGTCGTGCGTCGCGGTCTCGATGTCGCGGTAGCCCGCGACCAGCACGTCGTTCGTGTCCGCGGCCATGGCGTCTCCTTCCGGGGGTCCCCTGTGGACCCCAGCCTCGCGTCGGTCGCGGCGGGGCGCGTCGCCCCGATGGGACGAGATCCCCTCCGGCTCCCCTGGGCTACCGTGCGAGCCGTGGCGACCCAGCCCTTCCACCTCCTGGCCAAGCCCACCGGCGCCCAGTGCAACCTGGACTGCGCCTACTGCTTCTTCCTGTCCAAGGAGCTGCTCTACCCCGACAGCCGCTTCCGGATGGACGACGCCACCCTGGAGCGCTACCTGCGCCAGCTCATCGAGGCCCACGCCGGCCTGCCCGAGGTGGTGGTGGCCTGGCAGGGCGGCGAGCCGACGCTCATGGGGCTCGACTTCTTCCGCCGCTCGGTCGAGATCGCCGCCCGGCACCTTGAGCCCGGCCAGCGGGTGCTGCACACCCTGCAGACCAACGCGACGCTGATCGACGCCGAGTGGGCGGCGTTCCTGGCCGACGCCGGGTTCCTGGTCGGCGTCTCCATCGACGGCCCGGCCGACGTGCACGACGCCTTCCGGGTCACCCGCGGCGGGCGGGGCACGCACGCGCAGGTCATGGCCGGGCTCGCGCACCTTCGCGCCGCCGGGGTGGAGTGGAACGCCCTCACCACGATCCACTCGGCCAACGCGGACCGGGGGCGCGAGGTCTACGCGTACCTTCGCGATGCGTGCGGGGCCGCGCACATCCAGTTCATCCCGATCATCGAGCGCGTGGCCGAGGCGTCGGCCGACGGCGCGGTGCCCTGGTCGTCCTGGCGCGACCGGCCGCTGTATGAGCAGCGCGGCGAGGCGGTGACCGCGCGGTCGGTCAGCGGCGCGGGCTACGGGCGGTTCCTCATCGAGGTGTTCGAGGAGTGGGTGCGCCGGGACGTCGGCCGGGTGTACGTGCAGATGTTCGACGTGGCCCTGGCCAACTGGGTCGGCGTCCCGCCCGGCCTGTGCATCCACTCGCCCACCTGCGGCCGGGCGCTCGCGCTGGAGCACACCGGCGACCTCTACAGCTGCGACCACTTCGTGGAGCCCGCCCACCTGGTCGGCAACATCGCCGAGCGCACGCTGGCCGAGATGGTGGCCTCACCCGTCCAGGTGCGCTTCGGGGAGGACAAGCGCGACACGCTGCCCGCGTACTGCCGCGGGTGCGACGTGCGCTTCGCCTGCCACGGGGGCTGCCCCAAGGACCGCTTCATCCGCACCCCGGACGGCGAGGAGGGCCTCAACTGGCTCTGCGCCGGCTACAAGGCGTTCTTCCACCACATCGACCCGGTCATGCGCGAGATGGCCGGCCTGCTGGCCGAGGACCGCGCGCCGGCCGAGGTGATGGCCCGCCACGCCGCCGCCGACGCCCGGCGCGGGCGCAACGAGCCCTGCCCCTGCGGCAGCGGCCTCAAGTGGAAGCGCTGCCACGGGGCGCCGCCGCGGGCGCCGGCGGCGCCTCCTCCCGCACCCCCCGGGGCCTGAGCCACGCCGAGGCGGTGTAGGACACCGCCACGGCGATGATCACCGCCGGGAGCAGGTCCGGGCCCGCGTCGGCCAGGAACACGAAGGTGAGCAGCACCGCGAACACCGGCAGCCGCAGCATGGCCCCGGTCATCGCCGCGATGCCGATCCCGATGCCGGTGATCGGGGAGAGGCCCGGAAGGTGCGAGAGGGCGAGCCCGCCCACGGCGCCGACGAACATCGACGGGAAGACCGGGCCGCCGCGGAACGCCGAGAGCGACACCGCGTAGGCCAGGGCCTTGACCAGCATGAGCAGCACGAGCGTGCCCACCGAGTAGGTGGCCGCGTTCTGCACCAGGGGCCCGAGCGCGGACTGCCCCGAGAACAGCACGTCGGTCGCGGGCCGGTCGGTCCACTCGGCGAAGAGCACCGCGAGCCCGCCGACGACGAGGCCGGCGAGGGTCGTCATCACCACCACCCGGCGCTCGACCACCGGCCGGATGGCCAGCGCCAGGCTCCGGATGAGGAACACCAGCACCGCGGCCGCCAGGCCCACGCCCACCGCCCAGATGAGCTCCGAGCCCTCGACCGCCTCCAGGGTCCCCACGTCGGGGAGCGCCAGCGAGAACGTGCCGAGGCCGGTGATCGCGTCGAGGCCCACGAAGATGAGGTAGCCGACGCCCGAGGCGAGCAGGCCGGGCACCAGCACCAGTCCGGCCATGGCCCCGCCGAGCCCCGAGGCCTCGAGCATGAGCACGGCGCCCACCAGCGGGTTGCCGAGCAGGGTGCTGACCGCGGCGAAGCTCCCGGTGGCCCCGAGCACCGCGCCGGCCTGGGCGCCGGCCGGGCCCTGGGCCCGCCTCAGGTGCACGATGGCCGCGGCCAGCCCGCCGCCGAGCGCGATGAGCGGCGCCTCGGGCCCGATCACCGCGCCCAGGGCCAGGCCCGCGAGCGCGGCCAGGAAGATGCCCGGCAGCGTCCGCGGGTGGGCGGGGCCCCGGCCGGCACGGAAGCCGTCGGCGGGCGACTCGCCCCCGCCGCCGGGCAGGTACCGGATGACCAGGCCCACCAGCAGTCCGGCGACGGTGAGCGGGATGAGCGGCCACCAGGTGGCGTCCGCGCCGGCGCCCAGGGCGTCGGGCAGGTCGGTGTACACCCACCCCTGGAGCTCCTCGACCAGGGCCAGGAAGAAGTAGGCGAAGGCGGAGATCGGGATGCCGATGAGCGCGGCGAGGACCAGCAGCACGACGTAGGCCTTGGAGCGGGCCATCGCCAGCGGATCCGGTGGCGGCGTCGCCTGCGTGCTCACGGGCGCACCTCCGGGTCACGCAGGGCGCGGACCTCGGCGGCCAGGGCCTGCACGTCCTCGCGCAGCGCGCGGATCTCGGCGGCCTGGGCGGTGAGCAGGGCGTCGGCGTCCGACCCCGCCCCGAGCGCCTCGCGCCGGCGCCGCGACGCCTCCACGAAGGCCGAGGAGATGGCCGCGGTCGAGACCGTGATGAAGCCGATGCCGGCGAGCATCACCAGGGCCGCGATGCTCCGGCCGGCGGTGGACTGGGGGACCAGGTCGCCGTAGCCGACCGTGGTGGTGGTCTGCACCGCCCACCACAGCCCGGCCCAGATGGACCCGAACGTGTCCGGGTCGGTCACGCGGATGAGCAGCCCGGCGACCACGGTCACGCTGAACGTGATGATGGCCGTGGCCCGCCACGCCCCCTTGAGGGGTTCCCGGGAGATCCGGTCGAGGAGGCGGTCCGCCCGCCGCTGCACGTCCTGTCCCACCCGACCCTCCCGCTCCGGTGCTCATTCCGTGGCCGGGCCGGGAGCCCTGGCGGCCCCGGCCCGGCCCACGTGACTAGCGCCGGCGGGCGACCCGCCGTGAAGTGCGCCGCGCCACCCTACGTGATGCGAACATCCGGTCTCCTTTGTGGTCTACCGGCCCGCGCCGGTCTCGAGGGCGTGCAGCTCGGCCGCCTCCTCGGCGCTCACCAGGCCCGTCTCGATGAGGTCGAGCGGGCTGATGAAGCCGTCGGACAGGCGGAAGCCGCCGGCGCGCGCGATCGCGTCGCGCAGCCCCACGGCCCAGTGGTGCTCGATGAGCAGAAGCGCGGCGGCCGAGTCGTTCGGGATCTCCTCCAGCACGTCCCAGGCGTCCTCGTCGTCGAAGACCTGCACCCCGTCGGCGGCCGCCTCGGCCCCGAGCACGGCGCCCTCCTCCATCCCCTCCTCGCCGGCGAAGCCCAGGCCGATCAGGGCGCCGATCTTGGCGCCGTACTCGGTGGCCTCCTCCGCGGTGAGGTTGGACAGGTGCGCCACCTCGATCTCCCCGGCGGCGTCCTTGTGGACCGCCATCGCGTCGATCACGCGCACCGTGTCCGACTCCCGGAGCTTCTCGAGCTCGGCGATGATCTCGCCGTGGAAGTCCGGGTGGTCGAAGCCCAGCACGATCAGCTGGACCGGTCCGATCGCCATTCTCTTGCCTCCTCGGTCGGTTGTGGGGCTCAGCCCCGGAGCTCCGCCTTCGCGCCCTGCCAGCCGGCGGTGAGCGCCCAGAGCACGGCGACCTGCAGGCCGATCACCACGAGGCTCCACAGCGGGAACGCCGGGAACCAGGCGATCTGGATGATCATGTTGACCACCACCACGAAGATGCCGAACCAGCGGCCCCAGCCCCGCCCCGAGAACAGCGCGCCGGCCGAGAGCATCAGCACGATGCCCCAGATGATCAGCGCCCAGCCCCAGGTGTCGTAGTCCGCGGTGACCAGCAGGTTGGATTCGGGCAGCACGTACACCGTCTGCTTGGTGAGCGCCGCGATGCCCTGGATGATGTCCACCGCCCCGGCGACGAACATGACCACGGCGGCGAAGATCACCCACCCCGTGGCCGCAGACGACTGGTACTCGTTCGTTGACACTCGTGCCTCCTTCGTCGTCGGACGGGAGGCGCGTTCCGCGGCCCCCGACCCCTACCCGGAAGGCAAGCCCTGTGCCGGCGCCGGCACATCCTCCCCATGGGATGAGGGCGCCGCGGTGTCGTCCGCCGGACGCAGGCGCACCGAGGGCTTCACCGCCCGCACTCCTGAGCTCGCGGTGACGTGGAGCACCGCGCCGAAGGCGACCAGCGCGATCCCCAGCACGCGCAGCGGCCCCGCGCCCAGGAGCAGCAGGCCCACGCGGTTCAACAGGAAGCCCGGCACGGCCGCGACGCCGGTGAGGACGCCGGTGGTCAGGTTCTGGGCGAGCCGGTCGCGCCGGGTGCCCCCTGATCGTGTGCCGACCAGCCACGCGCCGGGACGGCGATGAACATGGAGATCTGCACCACGAACATCACGAGCAGGCCGAGCCACAGGGCCCGCCCGAGCACCGGCTCCCCGAGCAGCCAGAGGCCGGCCTGGGCTCCCCCGGTGAGCAGCGCGAGGCCGCCGGCCAGGCGACGGTGCGCCCAGGCCGGGTCGAGCGCCGGGCGGATGCGGACCGGCTCCGGCTGCACCAGCGCGAACGCGAAGGTGGCGTTGCACCAGTAGGCGACCTGGGCGATCAGGAGCACCGCCACGGCGACGGCGGGGGTGGCCGCGTCAGGCACCTCGCGGCCCTCCAGCACGTGGGTCCGCAGGTTCCAGGCCATGACGCCGATCCACACGGCCGGCAGGAGCTGCGGCAGGGTCAGCCGCCAGTTGCGCAGCAGCACCACCAGCCCGTCGAACACCAGGGCCACGGTGCCCGCCGCCCAGGCGAGCCAGGTGAGCCAGCGCCGCCTGCCGGCCAGATCGGTGAGGGCGGCCTGCACCCGCGCGGGGTCGGTCGCGCGGATCGCGACGACCGCCCGCACCAGGTCATGCGCCCAGGAGCGGTGGCGCCGCGGGGCGGGATCGGGCGCGGGGATGCTCGTCGCCACCGGCCTCCTCTCCTCGCGTCGACGGGCGTCTCCCAGGCGGGCGCATCCCGGGCGGTGGGGCATCCCCCTCCGGGGAGGATCCGGGTGCGGGACGGGAGCGGACGTTCGCCCCCGCGCGGGCCCCGGGACCGGCCCGGGGGTAGCGTCCGGACCGGACCGGGGGGAGCGTGATGGCCGAGGCACGGGGTGGAGGCCGCAGGGGCGGGACCTGGGGCGTGGTCCTGGTGCTGGCCGCGGCGCAGTTCATCATGGTGCTCGACACGACCGTGATGAACGTGTCGATCTCCGCGGTGGTGGAGGACCTCGACACCACGGTCTCGTCGCTGCAGCTCGCCATCACCGCCTACACGCTGGTCATGGCGGCGTTCATGCTGACCGGCGGCAAGCTCGGCGACATCCTGGGCCGGCGGCGGGCCTTCACCATCGGCCTCCTGATCTACGGGGTCGGCTCGCTCACCACCGCGCTCAGCCCGAACATCGACGTGCTCCTGATCGGCTGGTCGCTCATCGAGGGGCTCGGCGCCACGCTGGTCATCCCCGCGATCGCCGCGTTGGTGGCGGCGAACTACGAGGGCAAGGCCCGGGCGATGGCCTACGGGATCATCGGCGGCATCGCGGCCGCGGGGGCCGCGGCCGGCCCGCTCATCGGCGGCTACATCACCACCGTGGCGAGCTGGCGCTGGGTGTTCGCGGGCGAGACGGCGGTGATCATCCTGCTGCTCCCGGTCATGCGCATCATCCGCGACCAGCCGCGCACCGCGGATCGCCCGCGCATCGACGTGCCCGGGGTGCTGCTCTCGGCCGCCGGCATGGCGCTCATCGTGCTCGGGATCCTCCAGAGCTCGACCTGGGGGGCGATCAAGCCCCGCAACCCCCCGGTCGTGAACGGCGAGGAGCTCACCCCCCTCGGCTTCTCCCCGGTCCCGTTCCTCGTGCTCGGCGGCCTCGTCGTGCTCGCGCTCTTCGCCGTGTGGGAGCGGCGGGTCGAGGCGCGCGGCGGCGAGCCGCTCCTTCGCATCCCCATGCTCGGGATCGGCCGGCTGCGCGGCGGGCTGGTCATGCTGGGCTTCCAGCAGCTGGTGATCGCCGGGACCCTCTTCGTCCTCCCGCTCTACCTGCAGGTGGTGCTCGGCAAGGACGCCCTGGAGACCGGCATCGCCATCCTTCCGCTGTCCATCGCCATGTTCGTGTTCGCGCTCTCCGGCCCGAAGCTCGCCGAGCACGTGCCGGTGCGGCGGATCGTGCAGGCGGGCCTCGTGCTCGCCCTGCTCGCCGCCGTGGTGCTGCTGGCCACCGTGGACCTCGAGCTCAACGAGACCGGGTTCGCGGTCGGCATGGCGCTGTTCGGGGCGGGGGTCGGCCTGGTGGTGTCCCAGCTCGGCAACGTGATCATGAGCGCGGTGGAGCCCGAGGACACCAGCGAGGCCGGCGGCCTGCAGGGCACCGCGCAGAACCTGGGCGCCTCGCTCGGGACCGCCATCCTCGGCGCGATCCTGCTCTCGGGGCTTCTCGGCGCGTTCACCCGCGACGTGGTCGACAACCCGGACATCCCCGCCTCGGTCCAGCAGGAGCTGGTCGCGGCCACCGAGCAGGGGATCGAGTTCGTCCCCGTGGCCGAGGTCGAGTCGGCCGTGCAGGGCGCCGGCCTGCCGCCGGCCCAGGTCGACGCCATCACCTCGGCCTACGCCGACGCGCAGATCCTCGCGCTCAAGGCAGCCCTTGGCGCGGCGGCGATCGTGATCCTGATCGCCCTGTGGTTCACCCGGGGGCTCCCGGCGACGCGCCTCGGCGCGGAGCGGGCGCCACCCGAGGAGGCGGCCGCCGCCGGCTGAGCCGGTTCATCCTCCTGGGCTGATGCCGGCCGCCCCGCCGCGCGGTTGGATCGGAGGGGTAACCCGATCCAAGGAGGGTCGATGGACTTCCTGGAGTTCCTCTGGGGACTGCTGATCATCATGGGGATGATCTACTTCTTCATGATCCTGTTCTTCGTCCTGGTCGACCTCTTCCGGGACAAGGACACCTCGGGCTGGGCCAAGGCCGGATGGCTGGTGTTCATGCTCATCCTGCCGTTCATCGGCGTGCTCATCTATCTCATCGCGCGGGGCAAGGGCATGCAGGAGCGCCGCGCGGCGGAGGCCGCCGCGGCCCAGCAGCAGTTCGACGCCTACGTGCGCGAGCAGGCGGGCGCGGCGGCATCGCCGGCCGAGGAGATCGCGCGCGCCAAGGCCCTGCTGGATGCGGGGACGATCACCGAGGCCGAGTACCAGCAGATGAAGGCGAAGGCGCTGGCCGCGTGAGGACCCCGGCCGGCGCGCCCGGTTCGTCCCCCGGGGACGATGGCGCGCCGGCCCCGGGGCGGTTGGCTGGTCCTGGACACGTCCGACCCGGCGGCCTTTGAGGGGGGAGTGCCGATGAGCGAGATCGCGCCGGAGCCCGCCGCCACGCTGCGGGGGCTCGCCGCCGGCGACCCGGCGGTGCTCGAGGGGATGCTCGACCGCTCCTTCCACGATCTGGAGGAGTCCGGCCTCGAGCCCCGGGCCCAGGCCCTCGTGCGGATCGCGGCGCTGGTCGCCCTCGACGCGCCGTCGGCCTCCTACCACCCGCTGGTCAGCCGCGCGCTCGGCTGGGGGGCGACGATCGAGGACGTGGTCGGCGTGCTCGTGGCCGTCGCCCCGGAGGTCGGGACCGCGCGCACCGTGGCCGCGGCGGGCCAGGTCTTCGCCGCGCTCCAGGCCGCGCCGGGCCGGCAGGGCGGTCGCGGCCCCTAGGCTCCCGCGATGGGGATCGCGGCGCTCCTTCCGGGCCTGCACCGCCTGCGCCACTACGACCGGGCATGGCTGCGCGGGGACGTGCTGGGCGGGGTCACGGTGGCCGCGTACCTGGTGCCGCAGTGCATGGCCTACGCCGAGCTCGCCGGGGTGCAGCCGGTGGCCGGGCTGTGGGCGATCATCCCGGCCCTCGCGCTCTACGCGCTGATCGGATCCTCACCGCAGCTCTCCGCGGGCCCGGAGTCGACCACGGCCGTGATGACGGCCACCGCCGTCGCGCCGCTCGCCGCCGCCGACCCCGCGAGCTACCCGGCGCTGGCCGCCATGCTGGCCATCCTGGTGGGCGGGGTCTGCGTGCTGGCGCGCCTGTTCCGGCTGGGGTTCCTGGCCGACCTGCTCTCCCGGCCCATCCTGGTCGGCTACATGGCCGGGGTCGCGGTCATCATGGTCGTGAGCCAGCTCGGCAAGCTCACCGGCGTCCCGGTGGAGGGTGACGACCCGCTCGAGGAGGTGCGCTCGTTCCTGGGCAGCCTGGGCGAGGCCGACCCCGCGACCGTGGTGCTGGCCGCCCTGGTGCTGGCGTTCCTCTTCGCGGTGGCCCACTGGCGGCCGCGGTGGCCCGGGCCGCTGCTCGCGGTGCTGCTCTCGACCGCCGCGGTGGTCGTCTTCGACCTCACCGCCCGCGGGGTGGCCGTGGTCGGGGACATCCCGGCGGGGATCCCCGTGCCGGGCCTGCCCGGGGTCGACGGGGGCGAGATCGTGAGCCTGCTCGCCCCGGCGCTCGGCATCGCCCTGGTCGGCTACTCCGACAACGTGCTCACCGCCCGGGCCTTCGCGGCCCGCAACGGGTACACCGTCGACGCCAACCAGGAGCTTCTCGCCCTCGGGGCGGCCAACGCCGGCAGCGGCCTCATGCAGGGCTTCCCGGTGTCCTCGAGCGGCAGCCGCACGGTGCTCGGCGACGCGATGGGCACCCGGAGCCAGCTCTTCTCCCTGGTGGCCGCGGCCGCGGTGGTCGTCGTGCTGCTCTTCTTCCGGCCGGTGCTGGCCGAGTTCCCGTCGGCCGCGCTCGGGGCGATCGTGGTCTACGCCGCCGTGCGCCTGGTCGACATCGCCGGGTTCCGCCGCCTGTTCTCGTTCCGGCCCACCGAGTTCGCGCTCGCGCTCGCGACCACCGTCGGCGTGCTGGTCTTCGACATCCTCTACGGCGTCCTGGTCGCGATCGCGCTCTCGGTCCTGGAGCTGCTCGCCCGGGTCGCCCGCCCCCCCTCGGCGGTGCTCGGGAGGGTGCCCGGGCTCGCCGGCCTGCACGACGTGGCCGACTGGGAGGGCGCCGTCACGGTGCCCGGCCTGGTCGTCTTCCGCTACGACGCGCCGCTCTTCTTCGCCAACGCCGAGAACCTGCGGACCCAGGTGGTCGGCGTGCTCGACGCCCAGGACGCCCGGGTCGAGTGGCTGGTGCTGAACGTGGAGGCCACCGTCGAGATCGACGCGACCGCCGCCGACGCGCTGGACGGGCTCTGCGACGAGCTCGACCGGCGGGGCGTGCGGCTGGGGCTCGCGCGCATGAAGCAGGACCTGCGCGACCAGCTCGCCCGGACCGGGCTGCTGGAGCGGATCGGGGCGGACATGATCTTCCCGACCCTGCCCACCGCCCTGGAGGCGTTCGCCCGCCGCGCCCCCGGCCGCTGAACGGGCCGGGGGCGCGGGGGCGAGGGGACTACTTGACCCGGCCCTGCACCCGGGCGGTGCCGAGCTCCAGGCCCGCGGTGAACGCGGTGGTGGAGAAGGCGGCGTTCAGCGCGCCGGCCGCCTGCGGGGTGAGCGAGGCCTTCACGTTGGTCGCGACGGCCTGCCGCCCGCTGAAGCCGGTGGAGGCGTTGCTCAGGTCGAGCTGCAGCAGCGGCACCTGCGCCGAGGTGGCGCCGACGTTGCCGGTGAGCGTCGGCGGGGCCTGGGTGTCGATGATGAACTGCGTCAGCGGCACGACGACGGTGCCCTTGGTGAAGCGCAGGCCGCCCGAGTGCTTGACCTCGCCGACGAACCGCACGGTCAGCTTGCCGTCGGTGATCGGGAACGAGGGCACGCCGTTCGGGGCGGTGGCCGGGGCGACGGTGTCGGGGGTGATGCCGAGGCTGGTCAGGGCCGCGGCGGCCCCGGGGGCGAACGTGAGGGTGGTGGCCCCGCCGGTCAGGATGACCGCGGCCGAGCTCGGGCGCACGTCCACGCGGCCCAGGGTGAGGCCCGGCGTGAAGAGGGTGACCCCGAACGCCGAGTTCAGCGCGCGGGCGCCGTCACGGGACAGCTTGGCCTGCGCCCGCACGACCCAGGTGTCGATGTTGCCCGGACCCCGGCGGATGACCCCGGCGTTGGAGGTGTCGATGTCGATCGCCTGCAGGCGCGAGTTGCCGACCCGGGCGAACAGCTCGCCGTCGACGGTGTTCACGACGAAGTCGGTGAGCCGGACGGTGGTCGAGCCCTTGGTGATGGCCAGGCCACCCCGGTGGTTGATGACGCCGGCCGCGTTGCTGGGGTCGATCTCCCCGCCGCTCACCGGGAAGGCGATCGACGCGCCGCTCGGGCCCGCCGGGCCGACCGGCGCGATGCTGAAGCCGGCTCCGGTGAGCACCTTCACGGTGCTGGCGGCAAAGCCCAGGGTGGTCTGACCGCCGTCGAGGGGGACGGTGTCGTCGGCGGCCATCGCGGCCGGGGCGAGGACGCCGGCGCCGGCCAGGACGGCCAGGGCGGCCGCGCGCCGCGGGGTGATCACACGCATTCGGAACCTCCGGTATCGGATCGGACACCGACTGTTACGGATCCGGCGGCGTGATCGGTTGGCGTGCGGGTGCGCGACCCGCTCAGACGTCGCGCCGGAACACCAGCGAGGCGTTCGTCCCCCCGAACCCGAACGAGTTGGACATGACCACCTCGAGGTCGGCGTCGTCGATCCGCGTGCGGGGCAGGTGGACGCTGCCCGGCTCGGGTGAGGGGTGCTCCAGGTTGACCGCCGGGCAGATGAAGCGGTCGCGCATCATCAGCAGGCAGTAGACCGCCTCCTGCGCCCCCGCGGCGCCCAGCCCGTGGCCGGTGAGCGCCTTGGTCGAGGAGACCGCCGGGCCGTCCCCGTCGAAGACCGCGGCGATGGCCTCGATCTCGGCGGCGTCGCCGGCGGGGGTGGAGGTGGCATGGGCGTTCACGTAGTCCACGCGCCCCTCGACCCCGGCCAGGGCCAGGCGCATGCACCGCTCGGCGCCGGCGCCGCTCGGCAGCACCATGTCCGAGCCGTCGGAGGTGGCGCCGTAGCCCACCAGCTCCCCGTGCACGTGCGCGCCGCGGGCCCGGGCGCGCTCGGCGTCCTCGAGCACGAGCACCGCGGCCCCGCCCGACACCACGAACCCGTCGCGGTCGGCGTCGTAGGGGCGCGATGCGCGCTCGGGCTCGTCGTTGAACCGGGTCGAGAGCGCCTGCATGGCGTCGAACAGCACGTGGGTGGACCAGTGGACGTCCTCGGCGCCGCCGCACACGGCCACGTCGGCCATCCCGGCCCGGATGGCGAGCGCCCCCTGCCCGATGGCGTGGGCGCTGGTGGCGCAGGCGGCGCTCACCGCGTGGCTCGGGCCGCGCATCCCGAACGCGGTGGCCAGGAGCGCCGACACCGACGAGGCCATCACCCGCGGGAGCGCGAACGGGCTCACCCGCCCGTTGTCGCGGTAGGTGTCCCAGGCGGCGAGCGCGCTCTCCATGCAGCCGATCCCCGACCCCACCACCAGGGCGGTCCGCTCGTCGGCCACCTCCTCGGGCGTGAGCCCGGCGTCGGCCACGGCCTCGTCCATCGCCTGGTAGGCGAGCACCCCCGACTGCCCGGCGTACCGGGCCAGGCGCCGGCCGAGGATCTCGCGGGCGTCGGGGTCGGGGACCGGGCCGTAGACCCGGCTGCCCAGGCCGCGCTCGGCGTACTCATCCGAGAACCGGATGCCCGACCGGGCCTCCCGCAGCGCCCCGGTCACCTCGTCCACGCCCGTGCCGAGGGACGCCACGATGCCCATCCCGGTCACGACCACCCGCCGTGGGCTCACGCGGCGCTCCCCATCGGGTCGGGGCGGCCGGCGGCCATGGCCAGGAGCCTCGGCACGGCCGAGAGCGCCGTGCGGCGCGTGCCGCCGGTGCGCTTGAGGCCGTGGCGGGGCAGCCGGATGCGCAGGGCGGCGGGCAGCACCTTCAGCACGACGGGGGAGGGCATGTCGATCGACTCACCGTCGATCCCGGCGGGCAGGGTGGGGTCCGGCCCGCTGACCTCGGCCTGGGTGGCGGCCACCTGGCGCCAGCCGGGCAGCCCCGACGGCCCGCGCAGGAGCAGCCCGGCCGCGTCGAGCCCGCCGCCCATGCGCACCGAGACCACCCCGAGCACCCCGGCGTCGATCCGCTCGCGGGTGCCGCCCCCGCCGGTCTCGAAGCCGTAGACGTTGTTCGACACGAGCACCACCTGGGCGTCGGAGACGGGGTCCTCGCCGGGAACGCGAAGCACGAGCCCCGAGATGGAGGCGCCGGACCCGACGAGCTCCGGGAGCCGCCCGAGGGCGGTCCGGATCTTGGCATCCCGGTAGCCCTCCTCCGAGACGATCGCCGCGTAGGCGCCGAACGACACGTTGTTCACGAAGATCCGGTCCCCGACCAGCCCCAGGTCGATGCGCCGCTCGGTGCCGTCCGTCAGGGCGTCCAGGGCCTTGGACGGGTCCTCCCGGTCCAGGCCCAGGTCCAGGGCGAAGTGGTTGCGCGTGCCGGCCGGGACGACGAGGAAGGGGATGTCGTGGCGCGCGGCGACCCCGGCCACCAGGGCCTGCGACCCGTCGCCCCCGGCCACCCCGAGCAGGTCGGCGCCACCGGCCGCGGCCTCCTCGGCGGCGCCGATCAGGTCGAGCCCGTGCTCGATCAGGATCACGCGGGCGCCGGCCGCCTCGGCCTTCTCGATCAGGCCGAACCGGCCGACCTTGCCGCCGCCGGACTTCGGGTTCATGAAGAACACCGCCCGGCGCGGCGCCGCCGCCCGGGGGCCGTGGCGGGACGGGAGGTCCGGGAGCGCCACGTCGGCCAGGGCGCCCGAGGCCAGGGTCAGGATGATGGCGCCGATGAGCGGCCCCACGGCGTCCTTGGCCAGCGCCAGGGCCACCACGCCGGCCATGCCGGCCACGGCGAGCGCCGCCGCGCCCCAGCGGACGACGCCGCGGGTCGTCAGGGCGGTCCACAGCGCGGCGACCGCGACGAGCGCCGCCACGACGCCGGGGATCAGCAGGAGGACGTCCGGGAGCAGGGCCACGAACGCCAGGGCGACGGCGCCGGCCAGGGCGAGCAGCGCGGCCACCGCGGCCAGGCGGCGGAGGGCGGGTGACTTGGTCATGTTCCGCCCATCCTCGTCGTCAGCGCCCCGGCCCGCCCGGCCCGCGGCGGCGGCGCGGACGCCGGCGGGGCCGCGGCGGCGAGCGCGGCGGCCAGGTCGCCGAACGGCCAGCGCCCCTCGGCCAGCCTGGTCGTGGCGTCGTGGACCCCCCGCCAGGCGGCGTCCACCACCCACGCCGGGTAGCGCATCTCGTGCGCGTTGCGGGCCAGGTCGTCCTCGTCGCGCAGCCGCGCCCGGCCCCGGGCGAGGTCGACCGTGAGGTCCAGGTCCAGGTCCACGAAGGCGACCAGGTCCGGTCCGGCGCACCGGACCGGCAGGATGGCGTCGACCACGGCCGTCCGCGGCGCCCCGTCCGGGGCGATCGCCACCGTGAGCAGCCAGTTGCCGTCGCCGGCCAAGACGACCTCGGCCCGGGCCAGGCGCTCGGCGGCGTCCCGCCAGGGCCGGGCCCGGACGGTCCCGGCCGGGCTCCACCAGGCCCAGCGCGGCCCGTCAGAGGCCAGCAGGACCGGCCAGCGCGCCGACACCCGCCCGTCCCACTTGCGCTTCTCGATGGTGACCCACGCGCCGGCGGCGCCCCCGTGCGTCATGCACCCCTCCCGACTCCATCGTGGAGCAAAGCACGCCCGCGGGACCTCGGCATCGTCTCCGCGGGACGATCCGCGGACGGGGTATGGTCGCCCGGCCGTGGCCCGCGCCCGCCCGATCGCCCTCGCCGCCCTCCTCGCCGTGGCGCCCCTCGTCGGCTGCGGCGGCGGCGAGACGTCGCCCGGGACCACCGCGCCCGGGCCCGCCACGGAGGGCCCGCGGAGCCTCCCGGTCTCGACCGCCGCGTCGCAACGCCCGCGGCCGGTCGTCTCGCCCTACCGGCCCGGCGTGCTCCCCCGGGTGGTGGCGACCCTCGCCCGCCAGATCGGCACGACGCCCAGGTTCGTCGCGGTCTTCGTCGCGCCCGAGGACGTGGTGATGGTGGTGCAGGACCCCCGCGACCGGCTCAACCTGGATCAGTACACCTGGCGCTCCGGCACGATCACCGGGCCCTCGTCACCCACCCGGCGCGACCCGTCCGACCCGCCGACGGTCTTCACCGCCCGCCAGGTGCGCCTGGGTGCCGTGCCCGGTCTGGTGGCCCGCGCCCGGCGGCTCCCGCTGGAGTCGCCCCGGGTGACCGGCGTGGTCATCCAGATCGGCGTCGCGCTCGACGATGGCCTGGGCTTCCTGGTGAACGTGGACGGCACCCGCCGGGGCGCGCAGATCGTGGCCGACGCGCGCGGCCGGGTGCAGCAGATCAGGTAGCCGGGTCGTCCCCGCCCGGGTCGTCCGGCGGGGGCGCGGGGCGCCCGCGGCCGGGCGGGGCGGGCAGGCGGCGGACGATCCCGCCGGCCGTCCTCAGGCCGACCCGCGCGGGGATGAGCGCGATGCCCCACGCCCGCCGCACGAGGCCGTCGCCGGTCCGCTCCTCGGCCACCACGACGACCTCCTCGACCGCCTCCGCCCCGCCGGGTGCCGCCTCGGCGGCCTCCGCGGCCTGGTCCTCGGCCTCGTCGTCCCCGCCGCCGACCACCCCCGAGGCGGCGTCGGCGAGCGTCCCGGCCAGGCCCGACGCGGCGCCGGCGACCGAGCCGGCCACCCCCACCGCGGCCCCCGCCGCCACGCCCACCGCCGCCCCGGCCACGCCGCCGGCCATCCCCGTGGCCACGCCGGTGGCCACCGGCACGATCGCCGAGGCGGCCTCCTTGGAGAGCGCCGGCGCCGCGTCGACCGCGCCGTCCCTCACCCGCCGGGCGGCGTCGTCCCGGGCCTCGCGGACCTCCTCCAGGGTCTGGCCCGGCGGGCTCGTGAAGAGCCGCCACCAGCGCGTGCCGTCGCCCCGCTCGCCCCGCCGCCACACCGCCAGGGCGACGACGGCCGCCACCACGACCCATGCGGCCGCCATGACCAGGGCGGCGAGCCAGGGGTCCCACCATTCGGTGAGCGCGCCCACCGCGGCGGCGTTCGCCAGGCCGAAGGCGGTGAGCAGCGCCACCAGCACCAGCAGCGGGCCGGCGATGTCGAGCAGCGCGCGGCGCAGCTCGCGCTTGCGCGTCCCGACCACCAGGCGGGTCCCGTGCAGGGCGAGGTCGGCCGCGTCGCGGCGCAGGCCGCCCAGGCGCGCCCGGAGCTCGGCCCGCTCATCATCGGTCTCCCCGCCGGCCTCCCCCTCGACGGCCCCGCCCTCATCGGGCGCGGGCGCGCCCTCCACGGGCGAGGTCGGGATCTCCTGGGTGGTCTGCTCGGCGGCGTCGGGCGCCGCGTCCGCCTGCTCCGCCATCTGGCCCTCCGCGGGTCGGCCGTCCGGGAAGCGTATGCGCGGCGCCCCGGTGCCTCAACCGGCCGGCGCCGGCTGCGGGCCGGGCTAGATCCGGATCGCCCGGCTCACCGCCCGCGCGCCCCGCCCGTCGGGCGTGACGACGACGCGGGCGCGCACCGGTCCGAGCGCCGCCAGGCGCCGCCCGGCCGGGTTGAGCGCGAGCACCACGACGACCGTCCGGCCGCGGGCGGCCAGGTAGCGGCGCGAGGCGAGCCGCACCGGCCTGGCCCGTCGGGCGCGCGGCAGGGTCTCCAGCCGCACCGTGCCGGTGCAGCGGGCGCGCGGGGCCCGGCGCGGGCAGGTGATCCTGATGACGACCCCGCGCCGGCCGGGGGTGGACCGCGGCGCTCCGACCACGAGCGGCGCCGACGCGCTCAGGGCCGGGGGCGCCGGGGTGGCCGGCGGCGGGGGCGCGGGGACCGACGATCCGGTCCCGGGGTCCGGACCGGGCCCGGGAGGCGGCACGACGGCGACGGCGATCGTCGTCGTCTCCTGCCGGGCGTTGTTGGCGATGTCGGTCTCGCGCACGTCGCCCGTGGTGCTCACCAGCGCCCCGACGGTGATGGTGCCCACCTCGGCGCGGCGCACGGTGAAGGTGGCCTGGGCCGTCGCCCCGGGGCCGACCGGCCCGAGCGGGCAGGCCTCCAGCGTCACCGTGCACGCGCCGCCCGGCCCGGATGCGCCCACCCGGGTGACCCCGGCGGGGACCGTGAGCGATGCGGTGGCGTTCGCGGCGGGCCCGGCGCCCTGGTTGCGGACGATCACCGCGTAGGTGAGGTCCCCACCGGGGGTCACCGGATCGGGGGTGTCGGTCACGGCCTCCACCACCAGGTCGGGCTGCGCCTCGGCCGCGCCGGCGTCGCAGCGGCCCTGACGGGGGACCGGGCGCTGGTCGACCGCGATGAGCGGGCCCGGCGGGCTCGCGACCACCTCCCGGCACCCCGCGGGATCGCCGGCGTCCACCGCGGGGCTGCCGGCCAGGGGCAGGTGGGTGTCGGTGGCGCCGCCGTTGTCGGCCAGCGGCCCGAGCCCGGCGTCGGCGGTCGGGACGTCGCCGGTGCCGGCGGGGCAGTCCTCGTTCGGGCCGGCGCCGACCACGTTGTGCCCGCCGGAGACCAGCCGGGCGTTGTCGTCGGCCTGGCAGTCGATGCCGAGGGCGGTGGTCGCGCCGACGGCGTTGCCGGCGACGACGCTGTTGGCGAGCGTGACGGTGGCGCCCGCCTGGGCCCGGATGCCGCCCACGCCGGCGCCGCTGCCGTCGGAGTCGCCGGTGTTGCCCGTGATGGTCGAGCTCGAGATGCGCACGGTCGAGGGGTTCACGATGTTGATCCCGCCGCCGAGCGCGGTCGTGCTGTTGCCGGAGATGGTGCTGTCGACCACCTCGAGCGTCCCGAGCGCGCCGACCCGCACTCCGCCGGCGCCGGCGGTGGCCGCCGAGGAGTTGCCGCGCACGGTGACCCGCTCCAGGCGAAGGAGCGAGTTGCTGTTGGTCACCAGGAAGGCGCCGCCGCCGGTCGAGCCGGACGGGTCCGTGCCGCCCGTGATCGTCATGTCCGCGACGATCAGCCGGAAGCCGTTCGTGGCGAAGACGCGGTTGCCGAGGCCGGTCGCGTCCACCGTCACCCGGCCCGCCCCCGCCCGGGTGACGGTGGTGGTGCCGGTGATGTTGAGATCCCCGCTCGTCGCGTCGTTCGCCCCGGCGGCGGGAATGGTCAGCCGATGGACGCCGTCGGCCAGCAGGATGGTGTCGTCCCCGGCGGCCGCGTTGGCCGCCAGCACCGCCTCGCGCAGGGAGCACGCGCCCGGCGTGCACGCGCCCGCTGAGTCGGTCAGCTGGTCGGCCGTGAAGGTCTGGGCCGACGCCGCGCCGGTGACGGCCAGGACCAGCCCGGCGGTCAGTGCCATGATCCTGACGATTCTGCGCATTCTGCGAGCCTAACCCAGCTCGCAAGATTCTGGCAACCTCGGCGGAGCGAGGTGACGATACGAGAAGAGCCCCGCTGGAGCGGGGCCCTTCGTGAGCGGGAGTGACGGGACTCGAACCCGCGGCCTCAGGATTGACAGTCCTGCGCTCTAACCGGCTGAGCTACACCCCCGGGCGATCCGTGAGCGGGTCGGATGGGCGGTGGAGGGATCGAACCTCCGGCCCCCTGCTTGTAAGGCAGGTGCTCTGACCGCTGAGCTAACCGCCCGTCACCGGAACGGCCGCGAAGACTAGCAAGCCGCCGGGGCTGCGACCCGGCATGCCGGCGGTCAGGCCATCGCGGCGAGGACCCCCGCGAGCGTGAACAGGACCAGCGCCAGGAGGACGGCGACCACCATCACCCCCAGGAGCAGCCCCTCGCCGCTCCCCGGCCTCCAGCCCTCCGGGATCCCCCCTCCGCTCATGAGCGAGCCGATCGCCAGGGCGCTCTGCGAGCGCGGGTCGCGGGCGGTGCGGCGAGGGGGAGGCGGCGGTGGTGCCGGCATGCCTGAAGGCTCGCGCACCCGACGCCCGAGGACATCCGGGGGCCACCGGCACCCCGCTGCGGAGATGCGGCACCCCCGGGTGGCAGGATGCGCCATGGCCCGCGATCCCCTCCCGCCCGGCACCGTCTCGGTCTGGACCCGGGCCGTCGCCGATCCCGCCTTCCGCGACCGGCTGATCGAGGATCCCCTGCGGGCGCTCGCCGGCGCCGAGGGCGTTCACGCCACGCCGGAGGAGGCCCGCCGGCTGGAGGGGATGGACCGGGCGGAGCGCACGGCGCTCATCGCCGAGCTGGTGCGGCGGGTGACCGCGCAGCGGGCGCGCGACCAGTGGGGTGACCGCTTCTGGTCGCCCGACGTCGACACCGGCCCCGGGGACCTGTCCGGCCCGCGGGACGGATAGCATCCCGCCGTCTTCAGAACCGGTCGGCCGAGGAGGGCCCGGGATGTGGCTGCAGATCCGCTCCGGCGGGGACGAGGGACGCGCGATCCGCGCCACCGGCGAGCAGTTCGTGGTCGGCCGCGACGACGACTGTGACCTGGTGCTGCGCGACGACCGCGCCTCGCGCCGGCACGCCTACTTCAAGGTGTACCCCGACGGCCGCTCGGAGCTGCACGACATGGGCTCCTCCAACGGCACGTTCGTCAACGGCCAGCGCATCCAGGGACCGGTCCTGTTGCAGGGCGGCGAGCAGGTGCAGTTCGGCGACACGGTGCTCACCACCTCGCTGGAGGAGCCCTCCGACAAGGCGACCTCGCTCGGCGCGGTGCCGCTCGAGTACGGCCAGTACGAGCGCGAGGACGAGACGTCCAAGTCGGCGATCGAGCGCCGCAAGACCCGGCGGACCGCGCGGCTCGGGATCATCGTGGGCAGCGTCGCCGCCGCGGCCGCCATCGCGGTCGGCGTGCTGTTCGCGACCGGGGTCATCGGCGGCAGCGACGGCCCGAGCGAGCCCTCCATCCCGGAGGTCATCGAGGCCGTCGGGCCCTCGACGTTCGTCGTCAACGCCGCCCACGACGGCGAGCCGCAGGGCTCGGGGACCGGCTGGGTCTACGACGCCGACCAGGGCCTCATCGTGACCAACGGCCACGTGGTGAACGGCGGCACGTCGTTCACGGTCGCGGGCACCGACGGGCGGACCCGCGAGGCCACCCTGATCGCGAACGCCCCCTGCGAGGACCTCGCGATGCTCAAGGTCACCGACACCTCGGGTCTGCAGACCCTGCCGATCGGCTCCCAGTCGGACCTGCGCCAGGGCGACCGGGTCGTGGCCGTCGGCTTCCCCGGGAACGCCTCCGAGGAGGCCGAGCTGCAGGCGACCTCCGGCGACGTCTCGGTGGTCCAGACCCGGTTCGACCTGGAGGGCCTCGACATCCCGCAGTACCCCAACGTCATCCAGACCACCGCGGCCATCAACCCGGGCAACTCCGGTGGCCCGCTGGTCGACGTCGAGAAGGAGCTGGTCGGGGTGAACTCGGCCGGCATCACCCTGCTCGGCGGGCGGACCATCCAGGGCCAGGGCTACGCGATCGGCGCCGACCGGGTCAAGGAGATCGCCCCGACCCTCGCCCAGGGCAAGTCGATCGGCTGGCTCGGCCTGGGCTTCGACTACCCGACCGAGGCATCGGACCTGACCGCCCGCAACCTGCCCGCCACCGCCGGGCTGATCGCCGCCCGCGCCGCCGAGGGCTCGCCGGCCGCCGCCGCCGGCTTCGGCCGGCAGCCGGTGCTCATCACCGCGGTCAACGGCCAGCGCATCAACAACGCGCTGCCGAGCTACTGCCGGGCCATCGCCTCCAAGGGCGGGGCGGGCGAGAGCGCGGTCCTGACCGTCACCCAGCCGGGCAGCACCACCTCGACCGACGTGCGGGTCAACTTCAAGTAGCCGGCCGCGCGCCGCCCTGCGCCTCGCGGGCGCGCAGGGCGGCGCACAGCCGCGCCCAGGCCCGCGACTCGGCCAGGGCGTAGTCCACGTAGAGCGCCGCGTGCCGCGAGACGCTCAGGTAGTCCGACCGGGCCCGCGCCACCCGGAACTCCGGGTCGTCGTGGGGGTCCGCCGCGGGCGGGTCGTCGAGGTCGGCGAGCATCTGCTGATCCTCCTGCGGGGCCTCCGGGCGGGTCCCCTGTCCTCACCTTCGGCCCCGGACGCCCGTGGCGTGAGCGGCGCGCCCGGCCGGGGGGCCGTCAGGCGTCCCAGTCCACCTCGGGCGCCCCGGCGGCGAGGGCGTCGACCAGGAGCGCGGCCATGTGCCGCGGGTCGCGCCCGGTGGCCAGCCGGGGCGCGGCGCCGGCGATGGGGCGGGCGGCCAGGCCGGTCTCCATGTGGGGCGGGCGGGCGTCGAGCACGCCCACCTTCGCGCGCCGGAGCTCGCGCCGCATGGCGGCGTCGAACGCCGAGAGCCCGGCCTTGACGGCCGAGTAGGCGGCCATGCCGCCGGTGGGCTGCTCGGCCACGATCGCCGAGACGTTCACGATCGCCCCGCCCTCGGCGAGGACCGGGATCGCCGCGCGGGCCACCAGCGCCGGCGCGACGAGGTTCACCTCGACCAGCTCGCGCAGGACGGGCTCCTCGAGCTCGGCCACCGGCCCGAAGGCCACCACGCCGGCCACGTTCACCACCACGTCCAGGCCGTCGAGGGCCTCCGCGGCCCACGCCACCACCCGCGCCGGGGCTCCGGGCGCGCGCAGGTCGGCCGCGAGCGCGGCCGCGCCGAGCTCGGCGCCCAGGGCCTCGAGCCGGGCCGGGTCGCGCCCGTGCAGGGCCAGGCGGGCCCCGCGGGCCGCGAGCTCCCGGGCCACCTCGGCGCCGAAGCCGCCGGTGGCCCCGATCACCAGCACCGCCGATCCGTGGATCTCCATACCGCCAACGGTAGGCCGCCCCGAGCCCCGCGCCAGGGGGAACGGGCAGACTGACGCCAGACCCGGACCGCCCAAGGAGGCCCAATTGCTCGCCGACCACGTCCTCGACGGCCTGCGCGTCGCGCCGGGGAAGGCCCCGCGGCTGGCGAGGCGCAATCCGGGTGACACCCTCGGCCTGCCCGGCAAGGAGGAGGTCGCCGAGCTGATCCGCGACCACGCCGAGCGCACCTCGGCGCTCCAGCAGCGCCTGTGGGCGGAGCGCAGCCGCAGCGTGCTGCTGGTGCTCCAGGGCATGGACACCTCGGGCAAGGACGGCACGATCAAGCACGTCCTGGGGGGCCTGAACCCCTCCGCGGTGCGCATCGCCGCGTTCTCGGCGCCCACCGCGCCCGAGCTCGCCCAGGACTACCTGTGGCGCGTCCACGCCCGGTGCCCGGCCCGCGGCCACGTGGGCGTGTTCAACCGCTCCCACTACGAGGACGTGGTCACCGTGCGGGTGCTCGGGCTGGCCGACGAGGACCGCGTGGCGCGGCGCCTGGAGCACATCCGCGCGTTCGAGCGGATGCTCGCCGACGAAGGCACGGTCATCGTCAAGTGCTTCCTGCACATCGGCCGCGACGAGCAGCGCGAGCGCCTGCTGGAGCGGATCACCGACCCCGACAAGGCGTGGAAGTTCGACGCCGCCGACCTGGCCGCCCGCGCCCGCTGGGACGACTACATGCTGGCCTATGAGCAGGCCATCGAGGCGACCACGGCCGACCACGCGCCCTGGTATGTGGTCCCCGCCGACCGCAAGTGGGTCCGCAACGCCGTGGTGGCCGAGCTCCTGCTCCGCACGCTCCAGAGGATGGACCCCCAGACCCCGCCGCCGGCCCCCGAGCTCGCGAGCCTGGCCGACCTGCTCAGGGCCTGACCGGGGGGCCGAGCGCCCGCGCCGCGGCCACCGTGTCGGCGTCCGCGGCGGCCTTGTCCTCGCGGTAGCGGCGCACCCGGGCGAAGCGCAGGGCGATCCCGGCCGGAGCGCGGGGGCTCCGCTGCACGCCGTCCAGGGCCACCTCGACCACCAGCTCGGGCCGCACGTGCACCACGATGCCCTCACGGGCGACCTCGAGTGCCAGCAGGCGCCCGGTCTGCCAGGCGAGCATCGCGTCCGTGAGGCCCTTGAACGTCTTGCCGACCATCACGAAGCCCGCGCCGTCGTCGGCGCGGGCACCCAGGTGCAGGTTGGAGAGCCACCCGCGCCGGCGCCCGTGCCCCCACTCGGCGGCCAGCACCACCAGGTCGAGGGTGTGCACCGGCTTCACCTTGAGCCACCCCGCCCCGCGCCGGCCGGCCTCGTAGGCCGCCGCGAGGCTCTTCACCATCACGCCCTCGTGGCCGGCGGCCAGCGCC
>JALOLS010000185.1 GCA_025455865.1 Thermoleophilia bacterium | reverse complement strand
GCGCCGCCCGCCCGCTCGCCCCGACCAGCCGCCCGCGGCGCGGCGCGAGGTCGCCGCCTCGACCACCGTGGACCGGCCGGGCGCCCCCGCCCCGGTCGCGGTGAACCGGTCCGACGCCGCCGTCCCCGCCCGGGACGGTCGGGAGGCGGCGCGTGCCGCGCGGCCGACCGCGCCTCCCCCCCCCGCCGAGCCGTCCCTCGCCGGCGCCCGCGAGCTCGACGACGCCGACCGGCAACGGCGGCACCCATCGCGCCCGGGCCGTCGGCCCGAGCCCGAGCCGCCGCCCCCGGTCGCGCCGGGGGAGGCTCCCGGGCGCCGGTCGCGACCGGCGACCCCCCTCGCCGCCGCGCCGGCCCGGGACGCCGCCGGGTCGGCCGACCCGGCTCCACCGCCCACCGAGGCCCGAGCCCCGGGCGCTCATCACCGGCGCTTGGTCGGTGGTCTGCGCCCTCCGGCGCCTCCGGCCGAGACCCCGGCGCTCGACCCGAACCAGGACCCGCCTCGACGGACGGCCCGTCCGATGCCAGCCCGCGAACCGGGCCCGGCCCTCGACCCCGAGACCGAGCGGCCCGAGGGCGCAGTCTCCGGGGAGGCGCCGGGCGGTCGGTCCGCCGACGATCTCCGCCCGGCGCCGGCGCCGGCGCCCGTCGAGGCGGGCCCCCCGATCCCGGCGCCCACCGCGCCGCGCCCCCTCGCGATCGGCGACGGCGGCGCACCCCGGGACGGTGGGCCGGGCGCGACGCCCGGCGATCGCACGGTCTCGGTCCACATCGGGCAGATCCAGATTCGCGGCGCGAAGAGCCGGAGCGCGAGCCCGGCCGCGGCGCAGCCGCCCCGCGCCCACCAGATCGACCCCGGGCCGGTCTACCGGGGGAGCTGGTGATGGCGGTGTTCAACGCTCTCCACGACGTCGGGCAGGACCTGGTGGACCTCCTCGTCGACCGCACCGGCATCGTGGACACCCTCGTCGGACCGCCCCTCGACCCCCCCAACGGAGCGGTCGAGGCGATCCGCGTCACCCTGCTCTGGGTCACCCCCCAGCCGATGCACCGCAACGACCTGCCGCGCGCCGGCGACGACGGCACCCGCGAGCAGCCCCTGGCCTCGCTGACCGCGTTCTACATGATCTCGACCTACGGCACCGCGGCCGACACCGACCCGGTCCAGGCGCACAACATCCTCGGCAGGGTCCTCCAGACCTTCCACAGCGTCCCGGTGCTCGAGCTGCCGAACCCGGTGACCGTGCTCGGGGAGGGGCGGCTGTCGGTGGTCCACCAGACGACGACCGCCGAGCTCCTCGAGAAGGTGTTCACCCCTCTCCAGCTGACGCTCCGACCCTGGGCGCTCTTCGAGGTCGCGCCGATCCAGCTGCTCCACCAGGACCCGCCCCTGCCTGCCGTCCCCCTCGTCCACCCGGGCGGGATCCACCTCTCCGGGGTCGAGGTCACCGCACCGCCGGTCCTGACCCGCGTCACGCCGGATCCGGCAACTCTCGGCGGGACGATCCGTCTCGATGTCGAGGGGATCGGCGCACCCGGCCACGTCACCCTCGGCGGCGTCCGAATCCCCGCGGCGAACCTGACGATCCCGACCCCCGGCGGCCCGATCTTCGTCGATCTCTCGCTGGCGCCGGCCAACACCGTCCCGGCGGGGACCCACGACCTCACGGTGAGCACCGGGACGGTGGCATCCGAGCCGGTGTCCCTGACGCTCCGGCTGCCGCCCGTACCGCGGCTCGACGCCCCGGTCCCCGGCTTCCACTCGATCGGCGGCGGGCCTCTCGTGCTCACCGGCCAGAGCCTCATCACCACCCTCGACCTCGTCGCCTGGCCCGACGAGGGTCTGGCCGCGCCCACCGACGTGATCAGCCTGGCGACGATCGCGGCGGCCAACCAGATCACGGTGACCCAGCCGGTGCTGGGCGCCGCCAACCTCCGCTTCACCACCTACCGGCTCGCGGCCCGCGTCGGCCCGCACTCCTTCACCCCCTGGGTGCTCCTGGAGCTTCGGCCATGAGCCCCGCCGGCGTCGAGCTCGCGCGCGAGCTCCTGCTGCTCGGGGCGGAGAGCGCGGTGGCCGTCCCCTCCCACCAGGTCGTCGGTGGCGACGAGTGCTGGCCGGGCTTCGAGGAGCGCTGGTGGGACCTCGGCGAGCGGCTCCGTGGCTTCGAGCGGGATTGCGTCAGCTTCGACCAGCACACCCGGTCCGACCTCGCCGACGACGCTCTCCCGCGGTGGCTCGAGCTGCTCTGCGCCGCGGTCGAGCTGTACCCCGAAGGCGCCGCCGCAGCGAGCCTGCTGGCTGAGGACGAGCGGGTCCACCTGCTGACCCCCGCGGTCTTCGCGCGGTTGATGCGGCAGATCTTCGACGTGCCCTTCGCCGAGAGCCTCACCGAGGCCTTGGGCGGCGCGGCGATTCGTCTCGGCTGGATCGAGGTCAGCGAGCCGGTCGCCGGCCGGCCGCTCACCCAGCGGGCCCTGCGGCTGTCGCCGGACCGGCTCGGGGAGCTGCTGCGA
>JALOLS010000184.1 GCA_025455865.1 Thermoleophilia bacterium | reverse complement strand
GGGGGTCGGCCTGGTGCTCGAGTCGACCTCGTGCGACACCGGTGGCGGCTTCCCCTGGCTGAGCGACTGCACCGGGCTCCCGACCACGGGGGTGGGCGCAATCGTCGCGGGGGTGATCGCCGCGATCGCCGGCATGTGGATCGCCGGCCTGCTGCGCTACGTACCCGCGTTCCTGATGATCGGCGCCGGGGCGGGCGCTGCGCTCGTGGCCCTCATCGGCGACCCGGAGGCCGGCCGGGGGATCACCCTCGCAGTGGGCGCCGGGGTGATGCTGCTGGCGGCGATCCCGCTCTGGCTCGCCAACCGGGGCGACGCCGGGGCGGGCGCCTGAGGTTCAGGTGCGCTGGCGGATGGCGTGGACCGGCCGGCCCGCGGCGATCCACTGGTAGTAGCTGCACGCCGCCCCCATCACCGGCTCGTACTCGACCACCTTGGGGTTGCGGCCGACCTCCTTGGCGATCTGCGCGTGGGTCAGGAGGTTCGGGTCGTCCATCTCCGGCCAGCAGATGACCAGGTGGGCGGCGGTGATGTGCATGGCCACGAACGAGCAGCCGTCGGCCGGGCAGGGCCAGGGATCGGTGGCGATGCAGTACCAGCCGGTGTAGTCCTGGCCCGAGTCGTCGGTCCAGAGCTCCTCCTCCTGGTCCACCTCGCGCACCTCGCGCGAGAGGTGGATGACGCCGACGCCGGGCTGCCCGGGCTCGCCGCCCGGGGGGAGCAGGGGCTGGTCGGGGCGCTCCGGATCGCTCATCGGCCCATCATGGCAGGAAGCGGAAGACCGGCGAGGTGCGCTCGCGGACCGGGCCGCGGCGGGCGGCCCCCGGGGCGCCCTCCCGTACGGCGAAGGCGAAGCGGAAGGGCTGGCGCACGTCGAAGGTCCGGGCGCGCAGGGGCACCCGCACGCACACCACCCGCTTCCCGGGGCGCCGGAAGACCACGGTGGCCCGGCCGAACACGCGACGGCTGCGCACGCCGCTGAAGATGGCCACGCCGACCGTGGCCGCCCGGCGGCTCTGCACCCGCACGCGCACGCACTTGGAGCGCCGGATGGACCGCAGCGACACCCGGCGCGGGGCGACCAGGAGCGCCGGGCCGTTGCGGGTGACCCGGGGGGCGGTGATGCCGCGGGTGTCCGGCCGGGCGAGGGCCGGGTCGTCCAGGCCGCCGGAGGGGCCGTCGGTGACCGCGCTCCCGGTGAGCGGGGCGGCGAGGATGCGCGAGGTGCTTCCGCTCCCGTCCTCCCAGACGGCCCAGCCCGGCTCACCCGCCGCGGTGCTCCCGGCCGCGACCAGGTCGAACACGCTGCTCCCGTCCCCGGCGATCACCACCGGGCGGGTCCAGCCTCCGGTCCCGTCCTCGGAGCGGCGGTAGGCGATCCCGGTGTCGCCCCGCCGCCACACCACGTGGAAGCGGCCGGCCTGGTCGGTCGCGACGAACGGGGAGAGCGGGCTGGGCTCGGCCGCGCCGGAGAGCACCACGGGCCCGGAGAGCGCGCCGGCCCGCCAGCGGCGGTATTCGAGCGTGGTGGCGCCGCCGGTGGAGGCGCGGCCGAGCGTCACCACCCCGACCCCGCGCGGACCGCCCGCGATGTGGATGCTCGCCCCGCTCGCGGCGGTGGCCACCGGGACGTCCGGGCCGGTCACCCCGGGGCGCAGGAACGTGGCGGTGAAGTCCCGGGTCCAGGCGAACACCGGGCCGCCGGCCTCGTCCAGGGCGACCTGGGTGTCGTAGGGCGATCCACCCATGCCGGTCGCCGCCGACGCGGGGGTGACCGGGGCGAGCGCCGCCGGCACCTGGGCCAGGCGGAAGGCCGGGTTCCCGATCACCAGGAAGAGCGTCGTGGCCGACAGCGCGGTGAGCGGCACCCGCCCGTTCAGCTGGTTGACGGACTGGCTGCCCTCGAAGACCGGCGCGGGCGCCGACCAGGTGGCGCCGTTGTCGGCCGAGGTGAGGGCGAACGTGCCCGGGGTCGTGCAGCAGCGGTCGGCCACGATCACCAGCCGGCCGCCCGGCGCGGGCTCCTGCACGATCTGGGCGCCCGCGAAGTCCTGCCCAGCGCCCACCGGCAGGATCCGCGCCGGCTCGAAGGCCGCCGCCCCGGGCAGCCGCCGCCGGTAGGTCAGCGTGCTCTGGAGGCCCTCGTTCTGCTCCCACACCACGTGGGTGACGCCCTGGCGGTCGACGATGACCCAGGGGCGGTCCCCGGTCCCGAGCTGGACGGGCGCGGCGGCGGCGACCGCGGGGACGACGAGGACCGCGACGAGTGCCGCGGGCGCGCGCAGCGACGGCATGTGGGGCTCCGGGAGTGGGGATGCCGGGTGCCTGCGGCCCGAGCCTATCGGCGGCCCGCGCGGCCGTCGACCGCCGGGTGCCCCAACCGATCCGGCGTGCGCTGCGTAGGAACGGGTGAGTCCAACGCGCCGCGGAGGTTCCGCGGTCACGACCGGAGGAACCGCCCCCCATGCGTATCCGCAAGCTCATCGCCGGTGTCGCCGCAAGCGTCGCGCTCGCCGGCGCCGCC
>JALOLS010000029.1 GCA_025455865.1 Thermoleophilia bacterium | reverse complement strand
ATCGAGATCGCGAAGATCATCGCGAAGAAGAACACCGGCCCCCAGGCGTTCAGGAAGCCCTGGCTCTCGAAGCCGAGGACCCCGGACAGCCAGCCCTCCTGGAACACCAGACGGGCGACGCCGAAGGCGGCGGCGGTGGCCAGCAGGTTGGTGGCGACGCCGATCAGCGCGACCAGCGGGGCCTGGAAGGCGACCAGGAGCAGCAGGAAGCCGAGCGCCAGCACGACCCCGATCACGATGGGGGTCGCGTCGGCGAGCGCCTGCTCCAGGTCGTGGTTCTCGGCCGTCGCGCCGCCGATCAGCACCCCCTCGGGCACCTGGGTGCGGAGCGCGTCGATGGTCGCCCCGACCGCCGGGTCGGAGGGGTCCTCGCGCGGGATCGCCTGCACCAGCGCCAGGCCGTCGGCGCCGGGCTGGACCGGGCTGACCCGGGCGATCCCGGGGTCCGCCGCGGCGAGGCGGGCGGCCTCCTCGACCTGGGCGGCCGGCCCCACGATCTGGAGCGCGCCCGGGGCGCCGACGCCGAAGCCCTCCTGCACCGCGACGTAGCCGATGCGGGCGCCGTCGGACTCGGGCACGACCTTGATCGACGGCATGCCGGTGTCCAGGCCGAGCACCGGGACGGCCAGCACGACCAGGGCGACGAGGGCCGGGATCCCGTAGCGGGCGGGCCGCCGCCAGAGGCGCTCCCCCCAGGCCGCGAAGCGGGCCGAGCGGTGCTCGCCCTGGTGGACCCAGGGGAGGGCGAGCCGGTTCACCCGCTGCCCGAGCTTCATCAGCACGGCCGGGAGCAGCGTGAGGGTGGCGAGCAGCACGAAGATCACGCTCAGCATGATCCCGAGGCTCATGGAGCGGAACGCCGGCGAGGGCACCAGCATCACCGCCGTGAGCGAGATCAGCACGGTGAGGCCGCTGAACAGCACCGCCTTGCCGGCGGTGTCCATGGTCGTCGCCACCGCATCCTCGCGCGACTGGTGGGACCCGAAGAGCGCCGCCCGGAAGCGCACGACCACGAACAGGGCGTAGTCGATGCCCAGGGCGAGGGCGAACATCAGCGCGAAGTTCATCGCCCAGATCGACACGTCGAACGCCTGGGCGACCATCCACAGCACGCCCGCCGAGCTCACCAGGCCGACGATGGTCAGCATGAGCGGCAGGCCGGCGGCCACGAGCGCGCCGAAGGCCAGGAGCAGGATGGCCAGGGTCACCGGCCAGCTCATGACCTCGGACTTGAGCATGGCCTCCTTGTTGGCCTGGTTGAAGTCCGACCACATGCCCGACGCGCCGGTGAGCGCGACGGTCACCTCATCGCCGCCGGCGCGCTCGAGCGGCCCCTTGAGGTCGTCGGCGGCGCGGACCATCTCGGTCGTCGAGCCGGCGGCGCCGGCCATGACCACCGCCGTGCGGCCGTCGGGGGAGATGCTCTGGCCGGGCTGCGGCGGCGTGACCGAGGCGACCCGGTCGTCGGCGCGCAGGATGCCCTCGACCCGGGTGACGGCGGCCCGGAAGGCCGGGTCGCCGACCGGGCGGTCGGGGCTGGTGAGCACGACCATGAGGGCCGCGCTCGAGTTCCCGGCGAAGTTGTCCTGCACCAGCGTGCGGGCCTCGACCGACTCCGAGCCCGACGCCTCCCAGCCCGCGCCCGAGAGGGCGTGCTCGGCCCGGGGGCTCAGGATCCCGAGCCCGACGAAGACCACGGCCCAGACCCCGATGACCCACCAGGCGTGGCGGGCCGCGAACCGGCCCAGGCGCCCGATGGGCCCGACCTTCACCTCGTCGCTCACTCCCCGGCCCTCCGCAGTCCGCAGCGCCTCCTGAGCACCAGCGAGGCCGGGCAGTCCCCGGCCAGGACGAACAGCCACTGGTTGGCGCCCACGAACGCGGTGAGCAGCAGGAACCAGGGCGAGACGAACGCCGCGAGCACGGCCGAGGCCAGGGTCATGGTCCCGGCCAGGGCGAACAGGGCGCGCTCCAAGGTGAGGCCCGAGTCCGTCGGGAGGGCCTCGCCGCCATCCGCCAAGGTGAGGCCCGAGTCCGTCGGGAGGGCCTCGCCGCCATCCGCCAAGGTGAGGCGCGAGTCCGTCGGGAGTGCCTCGCCGCTCCTCGGGTCACCGGGGACCGGGGATGCCGAGACCGTCATCGCGCCACCTCCTCGCCGAGCAGCTCGGCGAGCTCGGCCAGGTCCCTGCGCACGGCGCCGCAGACCTGCTCGCACAGGTCGAAGACCGCCGGGTCGGCGATCGCGTAGTAGGTGCGGGTGCCCTCCTTGCGCCGCTCGACCACGCCGGCCTGGTGCAGGAGCCCCAGGTGCTTGGACACGTTCTGCTGCGAGGTCGGCAGGGCCGCGGTGACCTCCTGCACGGTGGCGGGGCCGTCGCGCAGGTGGTCGAGGATGCGGATGCGGGTGGGCTCCGCGAGGGCCCGGAAGCGCGCGGCGATGACTTCCGCCAGCGGCTCGGGGATGGGGTGGGGAACGGGCACGAGACCTCCGGTCCGTCGGTGGACGAACCGGAGGATGCTCTACAACTGAACGGTTGTCAAGTGGTGGTCACCACGGCCACCACCCGCGGTCACTTCACGGCGTCGACGGCCTGCTGGATCTCGGAGAAGGACACGGCGCCGACGACGGTCTTCGTGCCCCGCGGCCCGGTGATCACGAACGTCGGGGTCGACCGCACCTGCGCGCGGTCGGCCTCGCGCTGGGCCGACTCGACCACCGCGGTCGCGTCGGTGCCGTTGCGGAACTCGTTGAACGCGGCCACGTCGATGCCCGGCACGGCGGCGGCCGCGCGCTCGATCAGGTCGTCATCGAGCCAGCCCGAGTTCTCGGCGCCCTGGTTGGCGTACAGGATCTCGACGAACGGCCAGACCCGGTCCTGCTCGGCCGCCGCCGCCGAGGCGAGGGCGCCGCCCACCGAGTCCGGGCCCAGGAACGCCAGCGGGCGGAAGACCAGGGCGGCGTCGCCGGGCTTGACCAGCTTCTCGACGATCTCCGGGAGCAGGTCGGTCGAGGCCGTCTTGCACGCCGGGCACTGCAGGTCGGCGAACTCCTGGATGACCACCTTGGCGTCGGGCGCCCCGAGCCGGTCGCCGGACTGGGGGACCCCCTGGACGAGCGCGAGCGCCTCCGCGGCGCCGGTCACCTCCCCGTCCCCGCCGCCCCCGTCGTCCCCGCCGGAGCTCACGACCACCAGCACGACGACGACCGCGACGGCCACCAGCACGCCGGCGATCGCGATCCACAGGTTCCTGCCCTTCATGCGGCGGCCCTCCGGCTGCGGAAGCTGAACTCACCCGTGATCGCGTGGCCGTCCTGGCCCAGCACGGTCCACGCCACCCGGTATCGGCCCGCCGGGCGCGACCTCAAGCCGACGAGCGCGACCCGGGCGTTCCGCCGGTCGATGCGCGCGGTCGTGCGGACCGTCCCCTTCGGCCCGGTGACCCGGACGGTGGACACCCGCCCGAGCGGTCCCCCGAAGGTGAGGCGGAGCGTCGGCGGCGCCACGGCGACCACCGCGCCGTCGGCCGGGCTCGAGGCGACCAGCTCGACATGGGCCAGGGCGGGGGCGGTGGCCCCCAGGGCCAGGGCGAGGGCGGCACCGGCGATCAGCGGGTGGCGTGTGCGCACCGTTTCCAACCTCCATGCGGGGACGCGACGGGACCCAGAGGTTGGCACGGGCACGAGGGGCCGGCCCGGGGCGGCCGTCCCGCTACAACAGGCCGAGCTGACCCCCGGGGCCGGGCGCGGGGTCCCCGCCGGGGGGCGGGGGGTCCTCGGCGGGCGGCTCGCCCGGCGCGGGGGCCGGCGGGTGGTCGAGCGTCGCGGCCTCCTGCGCGAGCCGGTCGGCCCGCTCGTTGAGCTCGTGGCCGGCGTGGCCGCGCACCAGGGTCGGGGTGACCCGCCGGTGGCGGGCCATCTCGGCGATGAGGCGCTCCCACAGCTCGCGGTTGGCCACCGGGGTCTTCGCGGCGGTCCGCCAGCCGCGGCGGCGCCAGGAGTCGAGCCAGCGCTTGGCGATGGCGTTCGCCACGTAGCTGGAGTCGGTGACCAGCTCGACCTCCGAGCCCGGAGGGGCGGCCCGCAGGCCCTCGATGGCGGCCAGGAGCTCCATGCGGTTGTTGGTGCTCGGCCGCTCGCCCCCGGTCAGCACGACCTCGGGGCGCCCGGGGACCTGCAGGATGGCCGCCCAGCCGCCGCGGGCGTCGGCGCGGCCGTTGGCCGAGCAGGCGCCGTCGGTGATCAGGCGCACGGGCGGGGTGCTCAGGGGGGCTCCTGTGGCTCGGGTGCCGCGCGCGGAGGTTCGGTGAGCATCCGCGGGCACGAGGGGGACTCAAGGAATTGCCTGCGGACAACGATGACACAGGTGACGTGCCCCTCGCTCTCGGCTGACGGACCGGCCGCACCAGGGGGCGCCACCCCGTTCTCATGGAGGAGACACCCCATGCTCGCTCGGCTCCGCCGCCGTGCCCGGGAGCAGAAGGGCTTCACGCTCATCGAGCTCCTGGTCGTGGTCATCATCATCGGCCTGCTGGCCGCCATCGCCATCCCGGCGTTCCTCGGCCAGCGCGACAAGGCCAACGACGCCGCTGCGAAGTCGCTCGTGCGCAACGAGCAGACCGCCGTCGAGGCCGCCTACGCCGACACGCAGGACTACAACACCATCGACGCCGCCATGCTCGGCAAGATCGAGCCGAACATCAAGATCACCGCGCAGGGCCTGGCCAAGAGCAACGAGGTGACCTTCACCGCCAAGGCCGGCGGGTACACGATCACCTCCAAGAGCAACTCCGGCAACGTCTACACCCTGGACAAGGCCAACAACGTGGTCACCCGCACGTGTGCGGCGGCCGCCAACTCGAGCTGCGCCGCCACCTGGTAGGCCGCACCCCGAGTCACGCATGACCCGACGGGCCCGCTTCGGCGGGCCCGTCGCCGTTTGCGGCGACTGCCCGGCGCCCAGGTCGGCGACCGGGCGCCCGGCGGCCCGGCCGCGGCCCGGCGCGAACGGGCCCGCCCCGCATCCGGCGGCGCCCCGGGGGGCGCGGAGGTGGCGGTGAGCGGGGCGCCGACGTGATGGCTCCCGCCGACGACCGGGCGCGAGCGCGGTGGTCGGGGCGTGGCGCGACGGGCATCCGGCGCCTGGTGGTCGTCGTGCGCGCGGGCGGGCACCTCGGCCGTCTCGCCGGGCGCATGGCGCCCCGGCGCGGCGCTCCCGGGCTCGGCGGGGGAGCGCGAAGGACAACCCCAGGGAGGATCGGTGCCCGCCGCCCGGGCCGCCGCCGGCCGGCACGCCTCAAGGGCGGGCACGGGCGGGCCGATTCGGTGTGCAGACCGCCAGGCCCACGGCGGTCGGATCTGCCCGGAAGTCGCCCGACGCAAGGAAGCGGACGTGCCCACGCATCCCGCGCGCGCCACGACGGCGCGCTCTCGTGACGAGGCTGGCACGAAGCGCGCGCATCCCGCGCGCCGGCCAGGCCTACCGTCGGAGCCCACGATGTGGCGCCCCCTCGGACTCGCCCTGGCCCTCGCCCTGCTCGGTCTCCCCGCCGCCGCCGTGGCGGCCGGCGAGCCCGTCACGCCGGCCTCGCCCACCCAGACGACGCCGGCCACCCCGGCGCCGACGGGCGCGACGCCCGCCCCGGCCGCCCCGGACGCCGCCACGGCGCCGGCGGTCCGCTCGCCCTTCAAGGCGGACCGGGCGGCCAGCCGGCCGACGGGGCTCACGCCCGACGGCACCACCGACCCGCACGACTACCCCGAGGAGCCGGTGGTGCTCTCCTGGACCCCGGTCCAGGGGGCCAAGGAGTACAAGGTCGAGATCTCCGGCAACGCCGCCTTCACCGGGGTGGTGTGGTCCAAGGTGACCGACCAGCCGGCCGTCGCGCCCGACGTGCTCCTGCCGGACGGCGCCTACCACTGGCGCGTGACCGCGACCGACGTGGCCGGGGTGGTCGGCATGCCGAGCGACCCGGCCCGGTTCACCAAGCGGTGGCCCGCCGCGGTCGGCGGCCTGCGCCAGTCGGCGGTCCCGGGCGGCCCCGCGCAGACCCAGTTCCTGCTCAACCCGTACTTCGCCTGGGAGCCGCTCGCCGGGGCCAAGGAGTACGAGGTCGAGGTGGCCGCGGGCGACCAGTTCGCCACCCCCACCTACATGGGCCTGCACTTCCACTCGGCGTTCTTCACGCCGGGCACGGCCGGCGTGCTGCCCGACGACTCCTACGGCTGGCGGGTCCGCGCCCGCGACCCCAAGGACAACCCGGGGCCGTGGGTCGCCGGGGCGCAGTTCACCAAGGCCTGGGTGGCCCCCGAGGTGCTCGGGCCGGCCGACGGCGAGGCGGTGCACAGCATCTCCCTGCGCTGGAACCCGGTGCCCGGCGCCGAGAAGTACCAGGTCCAGATCACCGCCCGCCAGCACACCTGGGTGGGCGAGGACCTCAAGGTGAACGGCGAGACCGCCAACACCGGCTTCGCCCCCGACGTGCTCGAGCACAAGGCCAAGGGCCTGTTCCGCGGGCAGGACTACTGGTGGCGCGTGCGCCCGATGGTCAACGGCGTGTACGGCACCTGGGCGCCGGTGCGGCGGATCTCCTAC
Organism: Thermoleophilia bacterium; assembly: GCA_025455865.1. Taxonomy (GTDB): domain Bacteria; phylum Actinomycetota; class Thermoleophilia; order Miltoncostaeales; family Miltoncostaeaceae; genus JALOLS01. Next base: position 52,267 of record JALOLS010000029.1, on the reverse strand, counting down.
GTCGACCAGCCCCCCTCGGCGCCCGAGCCGGTGCTGCAGCAGGCGGGCGACTCCGACAGCGCGCTCATGCCCCACCTGCACTGGTCGCCGGCGAGCGGCGCGAAGATCTACCGCGTCGACGTGGCCACCGACCCGCAGTTCAACAACGTGATCGCGTCCGACACGACGCCCTCGACCGACTGGGTGCCGCGGGTGCCCCTGGCCGACAACCAGGTCGGCACCGGCTACTGGTGGCGGGTGGTCTGGGGCGCGAACATGGACAACGCCGACCCGCGCTGGATGATCGACGAGGCGCTCGCCCCGCGGTCGCAGTTCCGCAAGCAGACCCGCGTGGTGCTCGGCCTGGCCGACGGCACCACGGTGAGCGAGCCGCCGGTGCTGTCCTGGTCGCAGGTCCCCGGCGCGGCCCGCTTCGAGGTCCAGCTCAGCCAGGACCGGCAGTTCTCGGCGTCGCTGGGCGACGCCAAGGGCAACGCCGGCGGCGGTGAGTCCGGCTCGGAGGGCGTCAAGGCGGTGGTGTGGGGCACCGGGATGGCGCCCGGCTCGTTCTCCAACGCCAAGCGCCTCAAGGACGGCACCTGGTACTGGCACGTGCGGCCCATCGACGGGGTCGGCAACGGCCAGACCTGGAGCCCGGTCGGCACGTTCACCCTCACCTCGCCGCGCCCCCTGGCGCTCGAGCCCGAGGACGGCGCGGTGGTGGTCGGCTCGCCGCTCATGCGCTGGAAGCCCGTCCCCCACGCATGCTCCTACCGGGTGCAGATCAACAAGGGGCCGGACTTCCCGCAGGACGACGCGGAGGGCGCGCTCTCGACCTACCAGACCGCGATGGTGCCCACGGCCAAGGAGGTCACCGGCCCGGGGCGGTGGTTCTGGCGGGTGCGGGCCGACTACTGCGATGAGTCGCTGGGGCCCTGGAGCCCGGCCCGATCGTTCCGCAGCATGCTGCCCCCGGACTTCGGCCTGAACCAGATCCCGACGCGGGTCGGCTACGGCGACACCGTGACCGTGGTCGGCGCGCTCGCCTTCGGCGGCGGCCGCATCAAGAAGCCGGTGCTGGTCCTGGAGCGCCGGGCGTTCCCGGACCGCGACTACCGGTTCTTCGGGACCGTGAAGGGCGACGCCCGCGGGCGCTACGCCTTCCGCATCCGGCCCAAGCGCTCGGCCGACTACCGCCTGCGCTGGGCGGCCACCGAGGCGCACCCGGAGGGCATCGCGCCGTTCGGCGTCGAGGTCGGGCCGCGGGTGACCCTGGTGCTCGCCTCCGGCAAGGTCGCCCGCAAGGGCCGCCTGCGGGTCAGCGGGTCGGTCTACCCCCGCCGGCTGGTGCGCCTGCAGGCCCTGGGCGCCTCGGGCTGGGAGACCATCCGCACCATCACCCCCGCGCGCCCCCGGTTCCGGGTGAGCATGCGGGCGACGATGGACCCCGGCCGCTACCGCCTGCGGCTGCTGGTGCCCGGCGACCGGCGGCTGGCCGCCGGCAAGAGCCGGCAGCGCAAGCTCTTCGTCTACGACCGCTTCGTGCTCCGGGGTCGCCGGTGACCCTGGGCGCCCCCACCTGGTTCTGGGCGGTGGTGGCCGGCCTGGTCGGCCTGGCGGCCGGCTCGTTCTTCTCGGTGGCCTGCTGGCGCTGGCCGCGGGGCGAGAGCCTCTCGCACCCGCGCTCGCACTGCACCGCGTGCGACCGCACGCTCTCCTGGTACGAGCTGGTGCCGGTCGTCTCCTGGGTGATCCAGGGCGGGCGCTGCCGCGGCTGCGGCGCGCGCGTCCCCTGGCGCTACCCCGCCCTCGAGCTGGTGAGCGGCGGGCTCGCGGCCCTGGCCATCGTCACCTTCGGGGCGACCTGGCGCGGCCTCGCCGCGGCGGTGCTCGCCCTCACGCTGGTGCCGGTGGTCGTCATCGACCTCGAGCACAAGCTCATCCCCGACGTCATCGTCCTGCCCGCCGCCGCGGCCGGCCTCGCCTTCGCGGTGGCCGCCGACCCGGCGCGCTGGTGGGTCCCGGTCACCGCCGCGGCGGGGGCCGCGGCGTTCCTGCTCATCCTCGCCCTGGCCTACCCGGCCGGCATGGGGATGGGCGACGTGAAGCTCGCCCTGCTGCTCGGCGCCGTGCTGGGCAGCTCGGTCATCCCGGCCATGGCCGTCGCCTTCGCCGCGGGCGCCGCCCTCGGCGTCGTCCTGCTCGCCCGGTTCGGGCGGGGGGCGCGGAAGATGGCCCTTCCCTTCGGACCCTTCCTGGCCGCCGGTGCCCTGGTGGCGCTCTGGTGGGGGCCGTCGATGCTCGGCTGGTACGCCGACCGCCTCGGATGAGCGGCGGCGCAGTGTCCCTCGTGAGGAGCCTCCCCAAGTGAGCACCGTCGTCGCACTGGACATCGGATCGAGCTCGGTCGCCGCCGTCGAGCTCCGCGCGAGCCGCGACCGGCTCTCCCTCAGCAAGGCGGTGGTCGAGCCCCTCCCCGACGGCCTGGTGGTCGACGGCGAGGTGGAGCAGCCGGACGCCCTCGGCCAGGCGCTCAAGCGCATGTGGCGCGCGTCCAAGCTCTCCGGGCGCCGGGTGCGGCTCGGGGTGGCCAACCAGCGGGTGCTGGTGCGGGCCATCGAGATGCCGGCCATCGACGATCCGGGCGAGCGGCGGGCGGCGGTCGAGTTCGAGGCCGCCGAGCACATCCCGATCCCGCCCGACCAGGCCCTCGTCGACTTCCAGCCCATCCTGCGCTACGAGAGCGAGTCGGGGCCGCGCGAGCGGATCATGCTGGTGGCCGCCCACCGCGACATGATCGAGGCGCTGGTCAGCGGGGTCCGCAAGGCCGGGCTCCAGCCGGTCGGGATCGACCTCGAGGCGTTCGCGCTCCTGCGGGCGCTGCTCCCGCCGCCCGGGCTCCTGGACGAGGGCGCCGCCGGCGCTCCCGCGCAGGTGGTCTGCCACGTGGGGGCGTCGATGACCAACGTGATCGTGGCCCTCGACCGGCGCTGCCAGTTCACCCGGCTGGTGCCGTTCGGGGGCGCCCAGCTCACCCGGGCGGTGGCCGATCGCACCGGGCTCCCGCCGGCCGAGGCCGAGGCCCTCAAGAACGCGTGCGGCCTGCTCGGCGAGGTGCCCGAGGGCTGGGACGCCGACACGGTGACCGAGGTGCGCCACGCCCTGGCCCTGGGGGCCCGGCCGCTGGTGCAGGAGGTCCGCCGGTCGCTCGACTACTACGGCTCCCAGGGCTTCGCACGGCCCATCGACCGCCTGGTGCTCTCGGGCGGCACGGCCCTGTGCGGCGGACTGGACCGCTACCTGCAGCAGTCCCTCGGCATCCCGGTGGACCGCGGCGACGCCCTCCTGCACCTCGACCCCGTGGGCGAGGTCGCCCCGGAGGTGCCGGCTCGCGCCGCGGTCGCCGTCGGGCTCGCCCTGGACGGGACGGAGGGGTCGTGAACGCCGTCAACCTCCTGCCCGCCGGCCGCCGCGGCCCCCGCGGCTTCGGCTCGGCCAAGGGCGCGGCCGCCGGCCTCGTCGCCGTCGCGGCGGTCGGCGCGATGGGGTGGTGGGGCTGGTCGCTCCGCGCCGAGAAGGCCGACCTGGGCGAGCAGCTCACGGCGCTCCAGGCCCAGGAGGCCGACCTGACCACGCGCCTGGGCGCCTTCGCCGACGTGCAGGCCCAGGCCGAGCGCGCCGCCGCCGAGCGGCAGCTGGTGGTCGGGCTCACGCTCGCGCGGGTCAACTGGGAGCGGGTGGTGCGCAACGTGGCCACGGTCATGCCCCGGCAGGTCTGGCTGACCAAGCTCAAGGGTGCGACCCCGAACCTCGGGGTGACCGCCGCCACGCCGGGCCAGGCCCCGACCGAGGTCCCGGTCGGCCTGCACGTGGAGGGCTTCGCCTACACCCATCGCCAGGTCGCCCTCGCCATGGTGCGGGTGGCCTCGGTGCCCGGCCTGGGCGAGCCCCGGCTCGCGCGGGCCCAGCGGCAGACGATCGACGGCCGCACGGTGGTGCGGTTCGAGATCGACGCCGCGCTCGACGCCCGCGGGCGTGACCGCCAGTCGGTGGTCGCGGCCGACGGGGCCTCCGCCTCCATCCCCACCGGGGTCACGCCATGAAGATCTCCAAGCGCGACAAGCTGATCCTGGCGGGCCTGCTCCTCGCGGTCCTGCTGGGCGGCGTCTGGTACTTCTCCATCCGGCCCGCGGGGGCGGAGATCGCCCAGCGCCGCGACGAGATCGCCACGACCGGGCAGCGGGTGGCCGAGCTCACGGACACCCTCACCCGGATGCAGGGCGAGAAGGGCGCCCTGGCCGCGCGCGCGGCCGAGTCGCTGCGCATGGCCAAGGCCGTGCCCGACTCGCCCCAGGTGCCGGGTGCGCTGGTGCAGCTCGAGCGGCTGGCGGCGCGCTCCGACGTGCGGCTGGAGGAGGTCTCCACCAGCAAGACCACGCCCTACGGCGAGGTCACCGGCACGCAGTTCCAGGTCCGGGTGAGCGGCGACTTCTTCGACGTCGACGACTTCCTCTACCGCATGCACGACCTGGTGGGCCTGGATGAGCGGGTCCGGCCGCAGGTCGGGGGCCGGCTGCTCGCGCTCACCGGCTTCGAGCTCGGCCTGGCCCCGGAGGACGAGGCCCAGGCCGGGGCGGCGTCCGGGGCGGCCCGGCGGGCGTCGGAGGACCGCGTGCAGGCGACCCTCGACATCGTCGCCTTCTCGCGGACCGACCCGGCGGCCGGCGGCGCGGCGGGCGCGACGGCGCCCGGCATGGTGAACCCGAACGTCGGCACGGCTCCGGCCGCGCCGGCCCCGAGCGGAGGTGCGACCCAATGATCCCCCGGTCCAACCGCCTGGCGGCCGCGGCCGCGGCGCTCCTGCTCGGGGGCGTGGGGCTGGTCGGCGGCTGCGGCGGCGGAGGCGGCGGGGAGTCCACGGCCGCCGACACCACCGCCGGCCAGCCGGTGGTCGCCGGCGCGCCCGGTGCGGCGCCCGGGGCGCCCGCAGGGGCCGCGCTGGGCCAGGCCGTGGTGGCCCTGGGCGCGCCGCAGGAGGTGAGCGACCGCAGCCAGTCGGCGGCCCTCACCGGGCTCGACCGGTTCGGCACCCCCAAGGACGTCTTCCACCAGCAGGTGCGCGAGGCCGAGGACGGGGGCGCGGCGGCCTCGGCGAGCGAGGGCTCGACCGGCACGCCGGCCACCGCCGGGGGCGGGACCGCCGCGCCTCCGCCGGGCGGCACCCCGATCGACGCGGCCCCGGTGGTCGCGGTGCCGGGCACCCCCGCGACCGCGGTCACGCCGGCCGCGACGCCGGGCACCCCGGCGGCCCCGGGCACCCCCTCGGCGCCGGCCGACCCGACCACCTCGCCGGCCCCGTCGACGCCGGTCACCACGCCGAACGCGCTCGAGGCCGACTTCGACATCTCCGGGGAGCCGGTGGTCGCCCGCGAGGGCGACGCCATCCCGCCGGACACCCAGCAGTTCACCGTGAAGACGATCGGGGCGAAGTCGGTCGTGCTCCAGCTCGCGGCCGGGCTCCTGCCGGACGGCACCGACACGGTGACCCTCGAGGAGGGCGAGTCGATCACCCTCTACAACCAGACGGCGCGGCAGAGCTACAAGGTCAAGCTGGTCGACGTCCGCGCGGTCGGCGCCTGACGGCGGGCGGGGTCGCGGCGGCCCCCGGCGGATCCCGCGCGGATCCCCGGGGGCCGTCCCGTAGCATCCACGCACCGTGACGATGACCGGTGACGCGGAGGCTCGGGATGGGGGCGGCGACGTCCCAGGGTGCCGCCTGCGGCTCTTCGTGACCGGGGGGAGCCTGTACTCCCGCCGGGCGCTCGCGACGGTGGCCGACCTGCGGGACCGGCTGCCGGGCCTGCGCTGCGAGGTCGAGGTGGTCGACCTGCTCGAGCACCCCGACCGCGCCGGGGCCGAGCGGATCATGGCCACGCCGACCCTCATCCGGCTGGAGCCCGGGCCCACCCGGCGGATCGTCGGCGACCTGCGCGACGCCGACTCCCTGATGGTCGTGCTCGAGCTCGACCTGCTCCTGCGCGAGCGGGCGGCGGGCGGGGGGGCGGTGGCGTGAGCCCGCCGCCGGACGGCCGGCGCCTGGCGGTGGGCGTCCCGGGCTTCGACGAGATCGCCGACGGGGGGCTGCCGCGCGGGCGCGCGACGCTGGTGGTCGGGACCTCGGGTGCGGGCAAGACGGTGTTCGCCGTGCAGTACCTGGTGGCCGGCGCCCAGGCGGGCGAGCGGGGCGTGCTGGTCACCTTCGAGGAGCCCCCGGGCGACCTGCTCACCCACTTCGATGCGCCCCCCTGGGACCTCGCCGGCGCGGTGGGGCAGGGGCGGGTCGTGATCGTGGACGCGACCGCCACCGACGAGGAGGACCACGCGGAGCTCGGCCCCTTCGACCTCGGGGGGCTCCTGCTGCGGGTGGGGGAGGCGGTCCGCGGCATCGGGGCCACCCGGGTGGTGCTGGACTCGGTCGGCTCCCTGTTCGCGGTGTTCGCCGACGCGGGCGCGGTGCGGCGGGAGCTGCGGCGGATGGTGCGCGCGCTGCACGGGATGGGGGTGACCACCCTCATCACCGCCGAGCGCGTCGACGAGTACGGGTCGGTCGCCCGGCACGGGATCGAGGAGTTCGTGGTCGACGGCGTGGTCGTCCTGCGCAACCCGCTCGAGCAGGAGAAGCGCCGGCGCACCGTGGAGATCCTGAAGCTCCGCGGCGCGTCGCACCGCCGGGGCGAGTACCCGTTCGCCATCGACGCCCGCCGGGGGCTGTCGGTCATCCCCGACTCGGCCATCGAGCTCGGCCGCACCCCCGGGGGGGAGCGGATCTCGTCGGGGATCGCCGACCTCGACCGCATGTGCGGGGGCGGCCTGTTCAGCGACTCGATGGTGCTGGTGAGCGGGCCCACCGGCAGCGGCAAGACCCTGGTGGTCACCGAGTTCATGCGGGCCGGGATCGCCCGCGGCGAGCCGGGCCTGCTGCTCTCGCTGGAGGAGGGCCGCGAGCAGCTCGTGCGCAACGCCCTGAGCTGGGGCATCGACCTGGGGGCCGCCGAGGACGCGGGCCGCCTGCGGATCCTCGCCCGGGACCCGGACCGGATGAGCCTCGAGGACCTGCTCGTGCAGGTGCGGGGCGAGGTCGACGACCTGGGGCCCCGGCGGGTGGCGGTGGACGGCCTCGGCGTGCTCGAGCGCACCCAGGCCCCCCGGCCCCTGCGCGAGTTCGTCGCCGGCCTGGCGGCCACGCTCAAGGACCGCGGCGTGCCCGCGGTGCTCACCACCACCTCGCCGCTCGCCGGTGCCGGGCCGGCCGCCGAGGGCCAGGTCCCGGCGATCAGCGACTGCGTCGTGCTGCTGCGCTACGTGGAGACCCCGGGCGCGGTGCGCCGGGCGCTCACCGTGCTCAAGATGCGCGGCTCGCGCCACGACACCTCCATCCGTGAGTTCGTCATCACCGGCGACGGGATGCACATCCTGGACCCCCTCGGCGAGGTCAGCGGCCTGCTCTGGGCGCCGGGGCCGGCCGGGGCGGCCGAGGCCGCCCGGTAGGGACCCGGAGGCCGGCCGCCGTGGCCACCCGCCGGGTCCTCCCGGCCGCCGCCCTGGCGCTGGCGGCGCTCGCCGGCGCCGCGCCGCTGCACGCCGTGGACCTCGCCGGCTCGACGGTCGCGGCGGCGGACGCCGAGCCCGCCCCGGTCTCCCTCACGATCTCCGACGCCCGGGTGACCGCGCTCCGGATGCGGTTCGTCGGCGCCTGCGGCGACGGGTCGTCGTTCAGCGGGCAGGTGGCCCTGCAGGGGCCCGCGGTCCGCATCGCCCCCGACGGGCGCGTGCGGGTGCCGGTGGGCGGGCGGCACGAACGCGGCCTTCCCATCGCCGGGGTCGTCCTGCTCACCGGCGCGTCCGACCGGGCCGAGGTCGTGCGGGGTGAGGTCCAGGCCACCCTGGACAGCGGCCGCGGGCCCTGCGCCATGCGCCGCCCGCTCCTGGCCGTCCCCGTGGTGCCGGACCGCCCCGGTCCGCGGCCGGGCTTCGCCACCGCCGCGGGCGCCCAGCCCGCGGTGTCCTTCGACGTGCTCGGCCGCGCCCTCCGCGCGGTCCACGCCGCCGGCCCGAGCGGCTGTGCGGGGAGCGGCCCCTTCGCCTGGTCGGGGGCGGCGCGCGGGGTGCAGCAGGTGCCGCTGGCCGGCGACGGGGCCTTCCGCCAGGAGGGCTGGGCCCTCACCGACGCCGGCGACGTGGCCCGCCTGACCCTCAGCGGGCGCCTCGCCGGGGGCGCGGCCGCCGGGCGCCTCACGGTGGAGGTCCCGGCCCGGCCCGGCTGCGTCGGGGTCACCACGGCCTGGTCGGCGACGGCGCGCGGCCCGGCCGGGGCCGGCCGGCCCGAGGTCTCGCTCTCGATCGGGCCGTACAAGCGCACGGCCGCCTCCGGGGCGCGGCCCGACTTCGGGCTCGCGGTGACCCGGGTGTCGTGCGTGGCGGCCACCCACTTCGACGTGGCGGTGGCCGGGCGCACGCGGCGCGTGTCCTGCGCCGCGTCGCGCCGGCCGTACACCGTGGTGGCCCGGGGGCTCCGGGGCGACCGGATCTACGGCGTGCGGGTGACGGCCCTGCGCCTGGCCGCCGGCCGGGTCCGCGCACGGGGGGTGACCTTCACCGACGTGGTGCGCATCCCGCCCGCCGGCGACCCGGCCTGGACGCCGATCACCTGACCGGGCGTCAGGCCCTCAGATGAGGAGGGCCTCCAGGGCGTGGCGCTCGACCGCCGGGGCGAAGAGCCAGCCCTGGCCCAGGCGGCAGCCGAGGTCGCGCAGCGTCTCGGCCTGCGCGGGGGTCTCCACCCCCTCGGCCACCACCCCCATCCCGAGGTGCCCGGCCAGCGAGATGATCGTCCGCACGATGTCCTGGTCCCCCGCGGCCACGAAGCCGCGGTCGATCTTCAGCATGTCGATCGGGAAGCGGCGCAGGCGCGCCAGGGACGAGTAGCCGGTCCCGAAGTCGTCCAGCGCCACCTCGACGCCCACCTCGGCCAGCTCGGTGAGGGCCGCGCGCGCCCCGTCGGGGTCGCGCATGAGGGCGCTCTCGGTGATCTCCAGCCGGAGCGCCTCCGGGCTCACCCCGCGCTCGTCGAGGACCCGCGCCACCCGCCGGGCGAGCCCGCCGTCGGCCACGCCGCTGCCCGAGAGGTTCACGCAGATGCGCCCGCCGGTGCGCAGGGCCCAGTCGCCGAGGTCCGAGCAGGCGCGGTCGAGGACCCACAGGTCGATGGCCCCGATCAGCCCGATCCGCTCGGCCACGGGCACGAAGGCGTCGGGGGTGAGCAGGTCGCCCCCGCGCCGGGGCCAGCGGACGAGTGCCTCGACGTCGATCACGTCGTGCGAGGCCAGGTCGACGATCGGCTGGTAGCGCACGTCGAAGGTGCGCTCGTTGACCGCCGCGCGCAGGTCGGTCTCCAGCCGGACCTCCCGCCGCGACGCGCGGTGCAGGCCCGGGTCGTACACCCGGACCGTGGCCCCGCCGGCCGCCTTCGCCGCCCGCACGGCGTGCTCGGCCCGCCGGATGAGCCGCTCGGGGTCCGCGCCGGGGGTGCCGAGCGCGACCCCGATGCTCCCCCGCAGGTGGACCGTGCGCCGGCCGGCGCGGAACGGCGCGTCCAGGGCCGAGAGCATCCGCCGGCCGGCCTGCTCGGCGGCGTCGGGGCCCGGGACGCCGGTGATGAGCACCCCGAACTCGTCGCCGCCGACCCGCGCGAGGGTGTCCGATCCGCGCAGGCGCTCGGCCAGGCGGCGGCCCAGGGCGGCCAGCAGCGCGTCGGCCTGACGGTGGCCGAGGATGTCGTCGGTGTGGGTGAAGTGGTCGAGGTCGAGCAGGAGCAGGGCCGGCCCGGCGCCCCGCGCGAGCCGCGCGGCGGCCAGGGCCCGCCCGGCCCGGTCCAGGAGCAGGGCCCGCCCCGGCAGGCCGGTGAGCGGGTCGTGCAGCGCGGCGCGCTCGGCCGCGCGCTGGGCGGCGTGGCGGTCGGTCACGTCGCGCAGCGCCGCGACGTGGCACGGCGCGCCCTCCCAGGTCGCCGGGGCCACCCGCATCTCGGCGACCAGGGGCACGCGGCCGCGGCGGACCACCTCGACCTCGGTCGTCACCCCGGCGGCCAGCGGGAAGCCGAACGGGGTCCCGAGCATCGCGGCCGCGTCGGCCGCGCCGAAGAGCTCCGCGGCGGCCGGGTTGGCGTAGCGCAGCCGGCCGGAGCGGTCCACCACCACGACCGCGTCGGCCAGCCAGTCGACGATGTCCCCGCCCAGCCCGCCGGGCGAGCCCGGGGCGGTCGCCGGGCGGATGCGGGCGGCGATCAGGGCTCCGCCGCCGGTCGTGAGGGGGACCACCTCGAGCACGAGCGGGATCTCGCGCCCGGCGGGGCCGGCGTCGCCGGCCGCGGCGACCTCCGCATGGCTGGAGTACGCATCACTCCCGGAGCGTAGGTTGGGCCACCGCCATGTTCACCGCCCGCGGCCGGCGTCCTGCCGTGCCGTCGCCCTGTCAGAATCGCGCGGTCGACGACGAGGAGCGCTCATGGACGTCCAGGTCAGGCACGCCCCCAGCTTCGCGGTCGCCCGCTGCACCCTCGCGGCCGGCGAGACGATGCGCGCCGAGGCCGGGGCCATGATGGCCACCTCGGACGGGGTGCGCATCGAGGCCAAGATGCAGGGGGGGCTGTTCAAGTCCCTCAAGCGCGGGGTGCTCGGGGGCGAGTCGGTGTTCATCACCACGTTCACGGCCCCCGATCAAGGCGGCTTCGTGGACGTGGCCGCGAGCCTCCCGGGCGACCTGGTGGTGCGCGAGGTGGCCCCCGGGCGTCCGCTCTTCATCCAGGCCGGCTCCTACCTCGCCTCCGGCCCCGGGGTCCAGATCGAGACCAAGTGGGGCGGGTTCAAGAACCTGTTCGGCAGCGAGGGGGGCTTCCTGATCCGCGCCGAGGGCCAGGGCCCGGTGCTGTTGTCCTGCTACGGCGCGGTGGACGCCTATCGCCTCGGCGAGGGCGAGCGCCTGGTGCTCGACTCGGGCCACATGGTCGCATTCGAGGAGGGCGTCACCTCGATCCTGCGCCGGGCCGCGGGCACCTGGACCGCGGTGAAGAGCGGCGAGGTGCTGGTGTTCGAGTTCACCGGCCCCGGCGAGGTGCTCAGCCAGTCGCGCAACCCGAGCGCGCTGATCGACTTCCTCACCGAGCGCCTGCCGTTCACCCGCAGTTGAGCGCGCTCGGTCCCGGGCGAGGCCCCTCCGGGCGCCGGTAGACTCCCCGGGTCGTGGCCCTGACCTACCGAACCGCCGGCGAGTCCCATGGACCGGCGCTGATCGCCCTGGTCGAGGGGCTGCCCGCGGGCCTCCCGCTCCGCCCGGAGGACGTCGACGACGACCTCGCCCGGCGCCAGCTCGGCTACGGCCGCGGCGGGCGCATGAAGATCGAGCGGGACCGGGTGCAGGTGCAGTCCGGCCTGCGCCACGGCCGCACGCTGGGCAGCCCGCTGGCGCTCATGATCCCCAACCTCGACTTCCCGAACTGGGCGGCCGACCGCATGGCGGTCTGGGAGCCCGCGGCCGAGGTCGACGCGATCACCCTGCCCCGGCCCGGCCACGCCGACCTGGCCGGGATGCAGAAGTACGAGACGGACGACCTGCGCAACATCCTGGAGCGGGCGAGCGCGCGCGAGACCGCCGCGCGGGTGGCCGCCGGCGGGGTCGCCAAGGCCCTCCTGCGCCGCTACGGGATGGAGGTCCGCAGCCACGTGGTGCGGGTCGGCGCCGAGGCGGTGGACCTGCGCGACGACCTCGCCCTGGAGGACTTCGCCGAGGTCGACGAGAGCCCGGTGCGCTGCCTGGACCCCGACGCCTCGGCGCGCATGCGGGCGGCGATCAAGACCGCCGGGCAGTCCCACGACACCCTCGGCGGGGTCTTCGAGGTGTGGGCGTTCGGGGTGCTCCCGGGGCTCGGGTCCCACGTGACCGGCGAGAGCCGCCTGGACGCCCGGATCGGCGAGGCGTTCCTGGGCATCCAGGCGATCAAGGGGGTCGAGGTCGGGGCGGGCTTCCACCTGGGCACGGTGCCCGGGAGCCAGGCCCACGACGAGATCTTCTGGGACGAGGGCCACGGCTACCACCGGCGCACCAACCGGTCCGGCGGGCTCGAGGGCGGGATGACCCACGGCGCCCCGGTGGTGGTGCGCGCGGTGATGAAGCCCATCTCCACGCTCAGCCGCCCGCTCGCCTCGGTCGACGTGGCCACCAAGGAGGCCCGCGCCGCGTTCAAGGAGCGCTCGGACATCTGCGCGGTGCCGGCGGCCGCGGTGATCGGCGAGGCGGCGCTCGCGTTCGTGCTCGCCCGCGCCCTGCTCGAGAAGTTCGGCGGCGACTCGATCGCCCACCTGGACGCGGCGGTGGAGCGCTACCGAGCGGTCCTCGCCCGCAGTTGAGCGCCCGCTGGATCGCCCTGACCGGCTACATGGGAGCCGGCAAGTCCACCGTCGGCCGGCGGCTGGCCGCCCGCCTGGGGTGCACGTTCACCGACGCCGACCGGGTGGTCGAGGAGCGGGCCGGGATGCCGATCCCCGACATCTTCGCCCGGCGCGGCGAGGTCTGGTTCCGGCGCACCGAGGAGGACGTCGTCCGCGAGGCCCTCGCCGGGCCGGCCGGGGTGATCGCCCTGGGCGGCGGGGCGCTCGGGAGCGCCCGCACCCGGGACCTGCTCGCGCGCACCGCATGGGTGGCCTGGCTCCGTCTCGCCCCGGAGGCCGCCTGGGAGCGGGTCGGCGGATCCGAGCACCGGCCGCTCGCCCAGGACCGTGACCGCTTCCTGCGCCGCGCCGCCCAGCGGGAGCCGGCGTACCGCGAGGCGGCCGACATCGAGGTCGACGCCGCCGAGCCGCCCGAGGAGGTGGCCGAGCGCATCGCGGCCTGGGCCGGCCAGCGCGGCGCCCGGGAGGCCGGGTGAGCGCGCTCCGCGCCGTCGCCCCGGCGCCCGCGATCGTGGGGGAGGTGGGCGAGCACCGGGTGCCCGTGCACCTCGGGCCGGGCCTCATCGACCTCGTGGGCGCGCTCTGGGCCCCCCAGGCGGCCGGCCCCGCGGTGCTCCTGATCCACGACGGCGCGGTGAGCGGGCTGGCCGTGCGGGCCCGGGCGTCGCTCGAGGCGGCCGGCCTGCGGGTGGTGCGTGCGCCGGTCGAGCCCGGCGAGGCGTCCAAGTCGCTCGCCGAGGTCGAGCGCCTCTGCCGGCTCGCCGCCCGCGAGGGCATCCGGCGGGCCGACTGCGTCCTCGCCCTGGGCGGCGGGGTGGTGGGTGACCTGGCCGGCTTCGTCGCCGCGAGCTACCAGCGCGGGGTGCGCCTGGTCCACGTGCCGACCACGCTGCTGGCCATGGTCGACTCGGCCATCGGCGGCAAGACCGGAGTGGACCTGCCCGAGGGCAAGAACTACGTCGGGGCGATCTGGCAGCCCCGGATGGTGGTCATGGACCCCGGCGCGCTGGACACCCTCCCGGCCCGCGAGCTCGCCTGCGGCTTCGCCGAGGTGGTCAAGTACGGCCTGCTGGACGGCGCCGCGCTCTTCGAGGAGGTCGAGGCGTGGCCCGCGCTGCCGGGGCCGGCGGAGGACCTGGCCGGGCTCATCCGCCGGTGCGTCACCTACAAGCTCGGGGTGGTGGCGGCCGACGAGCGCGATCTGGGCCTCCGGGCGGTGCTCAACCTCGGCCACACCGTGGGGCACGGCATCGAGGCGGCGGCCGGATACGAGCGCTACCGCCACGGCGAGGCCATCAGCCTGGGCCTGCTCGCCGCGCTCCGGATCTCCGAGCGCGAGGAGGGCCTCGCGCCCGAGTGGCGCGAGCGCACCCGCGCGGTGCTGGCCCGCCACGGCCTGCCGGTGGCGCTCGACCCGGCCGTCGGGGTCCACGACGTGCTCGCGGCGATGGGCCGCGACAAGAAGGCCGACGCGCGGGCGCTCAACATGGTGCTGCTGCCCCGTCCGGGCGAGCCGCGCACCCACCGGGACCCGGATCCGGCGCTGGTCCGCGGGGCGATCGAGGAGCTGGTCGCATGAGGCGGATCGCCCTGCTGCACGGCCCCAACCTGAACATGCTCGGCCGCCGGCCGTCGCAGCACTACGGGACGCTCACCCTGCCCGAGCTCGAGGCCCGGGTGCGCGCGTGGGGCGAGGAGCGCGGCATGCGGGTGAGCCCGTTCCAGACCAACCACGAGGGCGCGTTCCTGGAGCACGTCCACGGCCTGGCCGGCGTGGTCGACGGGGCCATCGTGAACCCCGGCGCGTGGACGCACTACCAGTGGTCGATCCGCGACGCGCTGGAGGTGATGGGCGCGCCGTTCGTGGAGGTCCACCTGTCCGACGTCGAGGCCCGCGAGCCGCATCGCCGCGTCTCGGTGGTGCGCGACATCGCGCTGGCGGCGGTCTGGGGGAAGGGTCCCGACGGCTACCGGGACGCCCTCGACCTGCTCGCGCGGGAGCGCCCGTCGTGAGGTACGAGGACCGCCAGGCCCGTGCCGCCGCGCTGCAGGCCGAACAGGGCCTGGACGTGCTGCTGGTCAGCGACCTGACCAACGTCCGGTACCTGACCGGGTACGTCGGCAGCAACGCGGTCGCGCTGCTCGCCGGGGACCGCCGCCTGCTGTTCACCGACTCCCGCTACGTGAGCGCCGCCCGCGCCCAGACCCGTGGGGTGGAGGTGGTGCAGGCCGGGCGCGACCTGCTCCAGCGGGTGGCCGAGGCCGCCGCCGACGCCGCCGGGGGCGGCCGGGTGGGCTTCGAGTCCGACCACGTGACGGTGGCCCGCCACACCCGGCTGGCCGAGCTGGCCCAGGGGTGTGAGCTGGTGCCCGTCCAGGGCCTGGTGGAGGGCCTGCGGGTCCGCAAGGCGCCCGAGGAGATCGCGATGGTCCGCGAGGCCGCCCGAATCGCCGACCTCGCCTACGAGGCGGTCGCCCGGGAGGGCCTGGCCGGCCGGCTGGAGGCCGACGTCGCCTGGGCGCTCGAGGGCCTGATGCGGGCCGCCGGGGCCGAGCGGGCCAGCTTCGACATCATCGTGGCCGGCGGGCCGCACGGGGCGCTCCCGCACGCCGAGCCCCGGCGCGAGGCGATCCCTCCCCGGGCGCTGGTGGTGGTCGACCTGGGCGCGGTGGTGGGCGGCTACTGCTCCGACTGCACCCGGACCTTCGCCACCGGGCCGCTCCCGGAGGACCTCGCCCACGCCTACGCGGTCTGCCTGGAGGCCGAGCGGGCGGCGCTGGCCGCGTGCCGGCCGGGCATCGCCGCCGCGGATCTCGACGCGGTGGCCCGGGGGCTCATCACCGACGCCGGCCTGGGCGACCGCTTCGGCCACGGGCTCGGGCACGGGGTGGGGCTCGACATCCACGAGCGCCCCTGGGTGCGCCCCGAGGGCACCGAGACCCTGGAGGCGGGCATGGTCGTGACCATCGAGCCCGGCATCTACATCGAGGGCTCCGGCGGCGTGCGGATCGAGGACCTCGTCCTGGTCACCGAGGACGGCTGCGAGGTGCTCACCACGTCCACCACCGATCTCGTCACGCTCGGTTGAGTCCCAGAGGGGGGAAGGAGGACCGGTGCCGCCGATCACCACGAACGACCTGAAGAACGGCTACGTGCTCGACGTCGAGGGCGACCTCGTCACGGTCGTACAGTTCCAGCACGTCAAGCCCGGCAAGGGCGGCGCCTTCGTGCGCACCAAGCTCAAGAACATGTCCAGCGGCAACGTGGTCGACCGGACGTTCCGCGCCGGGGAGCGCCTGGAGCGCGTGACCACCGAGCAGCGCACCATGCAGTTCCTCTACCTGGACGGCGAGGATGTCGTGCTGATGGACAAGTCGACCTATGAGCAGGTGAGCGTGCCGGCATCCGAGATCGACGCGCTCGACCTCATCGCGCCCTCCAGCGACGTGTCGGTGCTGTTCGTGCGCGAGGCCCCGTTCCGGGTGGAGCCGCCGACCACGGTCGAGCTCACCGTCACCCGGACCGATCCCGGGGTCAAGGGCGACACGGTCTCGAACGTGACCAAGTCGGCCGAGCTCGAGACCGGGGCCGCGGTGCAGGTGCCGCTGTTCGTGAACGAGGGCGACCGCGTGAAGGTGGACACGCGGACCCGCGAGTACATCAGCCGCGCGTGAGCGACCCGACGCTCCGCCTCGTCGACACCACCCTGCGCGACCTGGGGGCCGCGCCGTGGGGGGCCGGCGTGGCCGCCGAGGACCTCGGCGAGGTCGCCGCCGCGCTCGCCCCCGTCGGGGCCCAGGCCCTGGAGGTGATCGATCCGGGCAGCGCGATGGCGGCGCTCGCCGGGCGCACCGAGAGCCCATGGGACCGCCTGCGGGTGGTCGCCCGCATGGCCCCGAGGGTGCCGCTCGGCATCTCGGTGAACGGCCGCATGCTGCTCGGCGGGCGCGTGCTCGGTCCCGACGTGGTCCGGGCGATGGTGCTCGGCGCCTGCGACACCGGCGTGCGCCGGGTGCGGGCGTTCGACCCGCTCAACCACGCCGAGGCCCTCCTGCCGGTGGCCGAGGCGGCCGCCGAGGCCGGGGCGGCGTTCGTGCCCACCCTGGTGATCGGGCCGGCCCCGGCGGTGGGGGACCCCCGCTGGGTCGAGGAGGCGCGCGCGCTCGCCGGCCTGCCGGGGGCGACGGCCATCTGCCTGCGGGACGAGGGCGGCCACCTGGCCCCGACCGCGCTCGGCACCCTGGTCGCGATGGTCACCGAGGCCTGCGGCCTGCCGGTGGAGGTGGCGCTCCGGGCCCCGAGCGGGATCGCCTCGATGGCCGCGATGGCCGCGGTCGCCTCGGGCGCGTCGGCCCTGCACGCCGCGGTCGGCGCGGTGGCCCTGGTGGCCGGGCGCCCCTCGGCCGAGGCGCTCCGCGCGGCGCTCGCGGGCGCCCCCCGGGAGCTCGCCTGCGACCGGGCCGCGCTCGAGGTGGCCGGGCGGCTGGTGTGGCCGCTGGTCCCCGCCGAGCGCCTGCGCCAGTCGGCGTCGCTCGCGGGCGGCCCCGCCCTCTCGCTGCCCCCGGACCTCGCCACCGGGCTGGTCGCCCGGCTGGCCCGCCAGGGGCTCTCCGCGCAGCTGCGGGGCGCGGCCGACGAGGCGGCGGCGGTCTGCCGCGACCTGGGCAGCGTGACGATGTCCCCGCCGGTCGGCGCCGACGTGGTGGCCCAGGCCGCGCGCCACCTGGTCGAGGGCCGCCGCTGGAGCGAGACCACGCCGCTGCTCGCCGCGGTCGCGCTCGGCCGCCTGGGTCCCTCCCGCGGACCGGTGGCCCCCGACGCGGCCGCCGCGGCGGCCGGGGCCGATCCCGGGGACGAGGCGGTGCTCGCCCTCGAGGAGGTCCTCGCCGCCGCCCCGGAGGACCTCAGCCGCGAGGACGCCCTGCTCCTGGCGCAGTTCCCCGAGCCCGGGCAGCGGCTGGCCGCGCGCCGGCGCTCGCTGGAGGCCGAGGCGAGCGAGGGCGCCCCGCCGACGCTCGACCGCGGCCTGATCGAGACGCTGGTCGAGGTGGTCGAGGGCGCGAGCCAGGCCGAGGTCACCGTCGAGGTCGGCGGCGCCCGGGTGACCGTGCGCCGCGCCGGCCCCGCACCCGGCCGGGCGCCCGACGCCGGCTGGGCCCCGCCGCCCGAGGACGACGGCATCCGGGTCGAGAGCCCGATGGTCGGCACCTTCTACCGGGCGCCGAACCCCGATGCCGATCCGTTCGTGAAGGAGGGCGACCGCGTGGTCCAGGGGCAGACGCTCTGCATCATCGAGGCGATGAAGATCTTCAACGAGATCGTCGCCGAGCGGGCCGGCACGGTGCGCGAGGTGTGCGCCGAGAACGCCGAGTCGGTCGAGTACGGGCAGCTGCTCTTCGTGCTGGCGCCGTGAAGCTGCTCGTCGCCAACCGGGGCGAGATCGCCGTGCGGGTCATCCGCACCGCCCGGGAGATGGAGATCCCCACCGTGGCCATCTACTCGACCGCCGACGCGGAGTCGCTCGCGGTCGAGCTGGCCGACGAGGCCGTCTGCGTGGGCCCGCCGGCCGCGCGCGACTCCTACCTCAACGTGGCCAACGTGCTCGGCGCCGCCGCCATCACCGGCTGCGACGCGGTCCACCCCGGCTACGGCTTCCTCTCGGAGAACCCCCAGTTCGCCACCGACTGCGCCCGCCAGGGCATCACCTTCGTCGGCCCCGCGCCCGAGGTGATGGCGCGGATGGGCGACAAGGTCGAGGCCAAGCGCGCGGCCATCGCGGCCGGGCTTCCGGTGCTCGGCGGATCCGACGGCCCGGTGTCCACCCTGGCCGAGGCCGCCGCCGCGGCCGAGGACGCCGGGTACCCGATCCTGCTCAAGGCCGCCGCCGGCGGCGGTGGGCGCGGCATGCGCCGGGTGGAGCGCGCGGGCGAGCTCGAGGGGGCGTTCTCCACCGCCGCGCAGGAGGCCCAGGCCGCCTTCGGCGACGGGTCGCTGTACGTGGAGAAGCTGCTGGAGGGCGCCCGCCACGTGGAGGTGCAGATCCTCGCCGACGGCCTCGGAGGCGTGCTGGTCGTGGGCGACCGGGAGTGCTCCATCCAGCGCCGCCACCAGAAGGTGGTGGAGGAGGGGCCCGCCCCGAACCTGCCCGACCAGACGCGCACCCGGATGCACGAGGCGTCGCTGCGCGCCGCGCGCGAGTGGGGCTACCGGAGCGCCGGCACCCTGGAGTTCCTGGTCGACGCCGAGGGGAGCTTCTACTTCCTGGAGCTGAACGCCCGCCTGCAGGTCGAGCACCCGGTCACCGAGCTGGTGAGCGGCATGGACATCGTCGCCGAGCAGCTCAAGGTGGCCCAGGGCGGGCTGCTCACCCGGACCGGGGTGTGCGAGCCCGACGGCCACGCCATCGAGTCGCGCATCAACGCCGAGGACCCCGCCTTCGACTTCCGCCCGGCCGCCGGGCGGCTCAAGGAGTTCCGCATGGCCGGCGGGCCCGGGGTGCGGGTGGACACCTGGGGACGGCCGGGCGGGCTCATCCCGCCGCACTACGACTCGCTGCTCGCCAAGCTCTGCGTGCACGCGGCCGACCGCCCGCGCGCGGTGGCCCGCATGCGGCGGGCCCTGGACGAGACGCTGGTCACCGGGGTCCCGACCACCGTGCCCCTGCTCGCCGACATCTCCCGCGACCCGGTCTTCCGGAGCGGGCGCTACACCACCGCGTTCCTCGCCGAGCGCGCGGCGGACCTGCCGTCGCTCGCCGGCTCCCGCGCCGCGGCGGCCGCCGCGGCCCGATGAGCGCGCCCGGCACCGGCCGCCGCGCCGCCCGGCGCCAGGCCGTGGTGCTGCTCTACCAGCACGACG
Organism: Thermoleophilia bacterium; assembly: GCA_025455865.1. Taxonomy (GTDB): domain Bacteria; phylum Actinomycetota; class Thermoleophilia; order Miltoncostaeales; family Miltoncostaeaceae; genus JALOLS01. The sequence continues at coordinate 32,926 of JALOLS010000029.1, read as the reverse complement.
TGACCGGGCTGCCGGTGGAGGAGCTCGAGCAGAACGCCGAGCGGGCCGAGGGCCGGCCGACCGACCGGTTCACCCGGGACCTGGTCCAGGGCGTGCTGGCCGACCGCGCGGTCCTCGACGAGCAGATCACCGCCGCGGCCGAGGGCTGGACGGCCGAGCGGGTCGCGCCGCTCGAGCGGAACATCCTGCGGGTGGCCGTGCACGAGATGACCGGCCGCGACGAGGTGCCGCCGGCCGTGGCCATCGACGAGGCGGTCGAGATGGCCAAGCGCTTCTGCGGCGCCGAGGCGCCCCGGTTCGTGAACGGCGTGCTCGGCCGCATCGCCCGCGAGCGGGCCGGCGGGGGATGAGCGCCCCGGAGCGCGCCGCCCTCCGCGAGGCCGTGGCGCGCCTGGAGGCGCTCACCGCCCGGCTGGGCGACCCCGGGGACCCCCCGGCCGACCTGTCCGAGACGGCCGCGCTCCTGGCCCAGGCGTCCCGCCTGGTGGCCGAGATCCTGCCCCGGGCCATCCGCGAGGCCGAGGACGAGGCCCGCCCGGCCTAGCGATCCGGGGCGGGCGGGCGGGGCGCCACCACCGCGCCCACCGCCCGCCACGCGCCCCGCGCGGCGCGGGACCCGTCCGCGCCGCGTGAGCCCGGGCCCTCCCGAAGACGCGGGCTCACCGGTCCAGAGGGGCCCCTGCGCCGGCTGATACACGCCGGCCCGCGGGTCAGGGGATCCCGAGCACCTCGTCCAGCGCCGCGGCCCCGGCCGGCCAGAACTGCGCGCCGGAGCAGCGGCGGATCTCCGCGGCCGCCTCGGCGGCGGGCAGGGTCCGCCCGTAGTGGCGCGCCACGGTCATGGCGTCCCAGGCGTCGGCGAGCGCCAGGATGCGGGCCCCCTCGGGGATGTCCTCGCCGGCCAGGCCGTCCGGGTAGCCGTCGCCGTCCCACCGCTCGTGGTGTGAGCGCACCCAGGCCGCCTGCTCCGGGGTGAGCGCCTCCCCGCTGATGTCGCCGCCGAGCGCCGCGTGCATCCGCAACTGGGCCAGGTCGGCCCCCCGGACCGGGCCGGGCGCGAACAGCACCGCGTCGGGCACCCCGATCTTGCCGACGTCATGCAGCAGGGCGGACTCGTGCAGCAGCGCCACGCGGTGGGCGGGCCAGCCCAGGCGCTCGGCCACCGCGCAGGCGAGGGCCGCCACCCGCTCGGAGTGCAGGTGGGTCGAGTGGTCCTTGGCGTCGACCGCCCGGGCCAGGGCCTTCAGCGCCGCGAGCGCCCGCCCGCGCTCCAGCCGCTCGGCCCGCTCGTGCGCCGAGAGCTCGTGGACGACCTCGGGGGAGTACAGGCAGCAGCGGTCGCGGCCCTCGGCCTTGGCCCAGTAGAGGGCGCCGTCGGCCAGCTCGGCCATGGCCGTGACGTCGCCGCCGGCGCGCGCGAGGTCGCAGACCCCCGCGCTCACGGTGATCGCCCCGACCTCGGCGAACCGGAGCGCGGCCACCGCGGCCCGCCCCCGCTCGGCCGCCGCGAAGGCGCCCTCGGCGTCGGTCTCGGGCAGGAGCCAGCCGAACTCCTCGCCGCCGATCCGCCCGACCAGGTCCCCCGGCCGCGCGCAGGCGGTCAGCGCGTGCGCCACCTCGGCGAGCACCCGGTCCCCGGCCTGGTGGCCGTGGCTGTCGTTGACCTCCTTGAAGTGGTCGAGGTCGAGCAGCACCAGGGAGAGGGTGCGGCCGTGCCGGGCGGCGCGCCGGGCCTCCTCGCGCATGCGCTCGTGGAAGGCCCGGTGATTGGCCAGGCCGGTGAGGGCGTCGCTCGCGGCCAGCCGCGCCAGGCGGTCGCGGTCGTCGGCGTTCTGGACCGCCAGGCCGACCAGGTCGGCGAAGCGCTCCAGCCGCTCCTCGGCCCCGGGCGGGAAGGCCCCGGCCCGGGCGGCCACGGCCTCGACCGCCCCCCACAGGCGCCCCGAGGCCCGGATGGGCGCCGCGACCCCGCTCACCGCCGGGTCCTCCCCGGACCCCGGGTCGACCCGGGCGGCCGCCCCGACGCGCAGGACCTCCGCCGCCGCCCCCGAGGGCCGCTCGACGGTGCCGGCGGTGCCGGCGACCTCCACCCGCCCGGGCTCGGCGAAGCGCGAGACCAGCCCGCCGTCGGCCGCGAGCAGCCCCATGGCCTCCTCGGCGACGAGCTGCACGACCGCCTCCGGGGGGGCCGCGCCGGCGACCGCGGTGGCCACCCGCCGCAGCGCGGCCTCCTCGGCCTCGCGCTCCTTGCGGTCGGTGATGTCGCGCACGGTGATCGCCACGCCCTCACCCGAGCGGACCGCGGTCCGCGCGAGCCAGCGCGGCGGGCCCCCGTCGCCGCCCAGCATCACCTCGTCGCGCAGCGGCTCCCCGCTCGCCACCACCTCGGCGTAGAGCCGGATGAACCCCCGCTCCCGGTTGACCGGCATGGTCTCGGAGATGGGCCGGCCCACCAGCGCATCGCGCGTGAGCCCGGCCAGGGCCTCGGCGGCGTCGTTCAGGTCCAGCACGATGAAGTCGTCGACCTCCCCGTCCGGTCCGCGGGTCGCGGCCAGCAGCAGGAACGGGTCCGAGCCCGCGTCGATGGCCGCGCGCAGGCGGGTGTCGGCGGCCCGGCGCTCCTCCTCGGCGAGCACCCGGTCGGTGACGTCGCGGGCCGACATCTGGATCTCGTCGGCGCCCTCGGGGCTGCGGACCGGCCGCAGGCGCGCCTCGAGCCACACCCAGCGCCCGAGCCGGGTCCGCAGGCGGAACGCCGGCGACGCCGTCCGCCGGGGCCGGGCGATGGCGGCGACGAGCGCCGCGCGGTCGTCGGGGTGGACCGCGTCGGCCAGGCGGCGCCCCACGTAGTCGGAGGGCGGGCGCCCGAGCACCGACTCGCACGAGGGCGCGAGGTAGGTCACGACGCCGCCCGGGCCCAGGCGCCCGACCAGGTCGCTCGCGTTCTCCACCAGGTGGCGGAAGCGCTCCTCGCTCGCCCCCAGGCGGTCGGCCGACGCGACCGCGGCGGTGACGTCGCGGGTCGAGGTCTGGACCTCCAGCACGACGCCGTCGGCGCCGGCGATGCCGCGGGCGATCGTCTCCAGCCACATCCACCGGCCGCGGGCGTGACGGAACCGGTAGGTGGCGCGCTCCTCGCCGCCGGCGAGCACCCGGTCGAACGCCCGGCGCAGGCGGTACTGGTCCACCGGGTCGACCAGGCCGAAGAGGTCGCGCCCGCGCAGCTCGGACGCCGCGTAGCCGGTGATGCGCAGCGCCGAGGGCGACACCCACAGGAAGCGCCCGCCGGGGTCCTGGCGGGCGACCAGGTCGGTGGCGTTCTCGGCCATGATCCGGAAGCGCGCCTCGGACTCGCGGAGCGCCGTCTCGGCCGCGACCCGCTCCCCGGCGTCCAGGAAGCTGACGACCGCGCCGGGCCGCCCCCCGGCCGGGGCCGCGAGCACCGCGACCGCGCCCTCGACCCAGGCCGTGCCGCCGTCGCCCCGCCGCACCGCGGCGCGGAAGGCCTCGAGGGGCTCGGGCCCGGCGAGCGCCCGGGCCAGATCGCCCCCGTCGGGCCCGACCGGCACCCAGTCCTCCGCGGCGAGCCCGCGGGCGCGGATCTCCTCCTCGCCCATCCCGAGGATCCGCTCCGCGGCCGGGTTCGCCTGCTCGACCGCCCCGTCCGGGCCGATCACCACGATGCCGGCGGCGAGCGCCTCCACCAGGCGGCGGTGGCGCTCCCGGTCCACCTCCAGCGCCTGCTCGACCCGGACCCGCTCGCTCACGTCGCGCACGGCGACCTCGAGCGCCGCCGCCCCGCCGCTGCCGTCCGGGCGCGCGCGCATGCGCGACTCGACCCAGCTCGGCCGGCCGCCGGGCCGCAGCGCGCGCCAGCGGGTGGTCACCGGCCGCCCGGGCGCCGAGCGCGCGGCCTCGACGTCGGCGTCGAGCCTCGGGCGGTCGTCGGGGTGGCAGAGCTCATGCAGCGCCCGCCCGCCGAGGCCGCTCGCCGGCCGGCCGACCACCGCCCGGCACGCGCCCGAGGCGTCCTGGATGACCCCCGACGGGTCGCACAGGGCGACCATCTCCGAGACGTTCTCGACCACCAGGCGCAGGCGGGCGTCGCCCTCGCGCGCGGCGTCCTCGGCGCGCCGGACGGCGGCCGGGTCGCGCAGGGCCAGCACGTGGCCTCCGGGCGTCCCGTCGGCGGCGCAGAGCGCGGTGAGCCTGAGCGTCGCGGTCACGCGCCCGCCGTCGGGGCGCCGCACGGTCACCCGGCGCTCGGCGCTGCCGTGCCGGTCGGCCTCCTCACGGGCCGCGAGCACCCGCGCCCCCTGGCTGCCCGGCCACCAGGGATGGGGCAGCGCCCGGCCGGCGACCTCGTGCCGGCTCCAGCCGATCAGCTCGCAGAACGCGTCGGTGGCGTGGACGACCGTCCCGCCCGCATCGAGGACCGCGACGCCCTCGGGCACGGCGTCCGCAGCCGGGACGAGCGCGGGCACGGCGGCGCCGCCCCGGGTGGGGTCTCGCTCCTCCGTACCGTCAGGGGACACCGCCACGGGGCGCTCCGCGGTCGCCGACGGCGCGAATGGTAGGGATGCGCCCGCCCGATGCCAGGAAACAACCGTTTCCGATCCCGGTGCGGGCCGATCAGCCCTGCTCGATCCTGCGGATCGCGTCCGCGGTCGGCCCTCCGCCGCGCGCCTCGGCGACGACGCCCGGGGGCAGCTCGAGGTGCAGGGCCGACGACCCGTCGAGCCGGGCCGTGCCCCGCTCGAGGACCAGGTCGAGCACGTGCCCCCCGGTCGAGCGGTCGGCCGCGAGCAGGTGGAGGTGCCAGCCGGGCACCTCGAGGGCCTGGACCGCCGCCGGGAACCGGAAGCCCACGATGGTGGCCTCGACCGGGCCGGTCTCCCACACCGCCTGGTGGCGGGCGACCTCGGCGAGCGGGCGGTACGGCGGGGACTGGCGGGGGACCGACCGCAGCCGCGCCCGGGCCAGGCGCCCGTCGACCCGCACGGCGCACGCCGGCGCGCCGGCCGGCCGCAGGGCGTCGAGGCGGGCGCAGAGCGCCTCCAGGGGGAGCGGTCCGGCCAGGGGCTCCGGCGGCCCGGGCGTGAACGGCACCACCACCGCGAACGGCGTCCGGGTGGCGGGGTCGGGCCGGTGCAGCGTGCCGTCGGCCCGCGCCTGCCAGCACTCGCCGTCGAGCACCGCGAGCTCACCGTCCAGCCCGTCCAGGGTCCCGATGCCGAGGTCGCCGTGCCGGGTGAGCTCGGCCAGCGTGAGCTCTCCCTCGTAGCGGCCGTCCAGGAGCGCGGCCAGGGTGGAGACCTGGAACGCGACGTGGGCGGCGGCCGGGTCGCGGGCGGCGCCGGCGCGGTCGAGCGCCACGAGCGCCAGGCCCGGGTCGACGCTCACCCGGGGGGCGCCACCAGCACGCCGTTGACCTGCCACGTCACCGCGGGGGCGGGGTCCAGCGCCCGCGCCACGGCGCTCGTGGCGACCGCCCGGGCGACCAGGTCCCGCAGCTCGGCGTCGCCGGGCGGCGGGTCGATCTCGGCCTGCACCCCGATCCGCACCGCCGCCAGGCGCCCCGCCCGCCGCTCGGCGCCGGCGGTGGCCCGTCCCCAGGCCTCGTGCCCGGCCGCGCGGCCGGCGGCAAGGAGGGCGTCGACCGCCTCGCGGGCGAGCGCCGCGAGCAGCAGGTGGGCGGCCGACCACCCCTCGCCCGGGCGGACGGGCCAGGTGCCCTCCGCGAAGAGGTCCCCCTCCTCGTCGACCGCCGCGGTCAGGTCCTCGGCCGGGGCCGGCGCCGCCGGCGGGGGCGGCGGGCCGGCGGCGGGCGGGACCAGCAGCACGTCGCAGGGCGCGTGGTGGGCGACGTAGCCCGCGAAGCTGCCGAGCACCGCCCGGTGGACCCGGCCGGAGTGGCTGGCGGCGACCAGGAGGTCCACGCCGCGGCCGGCCGCCCACCCGCAGGCGGCGTGGGCGGGATGGCCCCAGAGCAGGACGGGCTCGCAGGGGCCCTCGACCCCGGCCGCCAGCGCGTCGAGCCACCGGCGCGCGTCCTCGAAGAAGGTCTGGCGCTCAGGCCCCCACCGGCTGAAGCCGACCAGGGCCGGGGCGGTCGCGACATGCAGCACCGTGAGGGACGCGCCGGTCGCGTCCCGCAGCCGCACCGCCTCGGCCAGGGCCCGGCGGGCGGCGGCCGAGGCGTCCACGCAGGCGGTGATGTGTCCGGGCATGGGCACCCCCGGATGGTGTCAGGCGGGCGGGCGGGGCGGCCGCGCCGAACGCCGCCCCGCCCCCGCGGCCGCCGAGGCGGCCGCCACGCGCGCCCTACGCGGCCACCGGGCTCCGGTCGTCGGGGGCCATCCGCACCCGGGCGGGGGCGGGGCCGCCGGGCCGTGACCGCGCACGGCGGGCCTCGGCGGCGAGCCACGCGTCCAGGTCGCGGCCCGCGCCCGGGTGGGGGAGCACGTGCGGCTGGGCGCGCAGCGCGCGCGCGACGCGCTCCCGTGCGGTGTGCAGTGCGTCTGCCGGAGCGCCCATCCCGCCTCCCGTCCTCGGCCACCCGATGCGTTTCGGGCATGGTGGGAGGCGGTCCGGGCGGAGCGTACGAACGTCACGTTAAGGCGCCGGGAACCCGGCGCGGCGACGCTTCGCCCCCGAACCGGGGGCCGGTGGGTATACGATCCCGCCCCGTGTCCGACGACCTCTCGCGGTACCCGACCCTGGCATCGATCTCCAGCCCGGCCGACCTCAAGGGCCTGGGCGACGCCCGCCTGCAGGAGCTGGCGGAGGAGATGCGCCGGGCGATCATCGACACGGTGGCCGAGACCGGTGGCCACCTGGGCTCGTCGCTCGGCACGGTCGAGCTGACGATCGCGCTCCACACCGAGCTCGACAGCCCGCGCGACCGCATCCTCTGGGACGTCGGCCACCAGGCCTACGGTCACAAGCTGCTGACCGGCCGCCTGGACCGGTTCGGGTCGCTGCGCCAGTACGGCGGCCTCTCGGGGTTCCTGCGCCGGGAGGAGAGCGAGCACGACATCATGGGCGCGGGTCACGCCAGCACCTCGATCTCCTACGGCACCGGGCTGGCCGAGGCGCAGCGGGTGGCCGCGCGCCGCGACGCCCGGGTGGTGGCGGTCATCGGCGACGGCGCGCTCACCGGCGGCATGGCCTACGAGGGGCTGAACCAGGCCGGCGCGCTCGGGTCGCCGCTCACCGTGGTGCTGAACGACAACGGCATGAGCATCTCCGAGAACGTCGGGGCGCTCGCCGGCGCGCTCCAGCGGGCGCGGCTCGACCCGACGCTCACCCGGGTGCGGCACGAGATCGAGCGCGGGCTCAGGCGGGTGCCCGGCGTCGGCGACCTCGAGAGCGCCCTGAGCAACGCGGCCAAGTCGCTGTTCATCCCGGGCCTGCTCTTCGAGGCGCTCGGCTTCGCCTACACCGGGCCGATCGACGGCCACGACATCGGTGCGGTGCGCAGCGCCATCGCGCGGGCGGTGAGCCTCGACCGGCCGGTGCTGGTCCACGTCAAGACGACCAAGGGCCGGGGCTACGCGCCGGCCGAGGCCGACGGCGAGGCCATGCACGGGGCCACCCCGTTCTCGGTGTCGAGCGGCAAGGCCGCCCCCAAGGCGCCCTCGCCGCCCGCCTACACCGAGGTGTTCGGGCGCGCGCTGGTCGCCGAGGCCGAGCGCGACCCCCGCGTGGTCGGCATCACCGCGGCCATGCTCAAGGGCACCGGGGTGCAGCACCTGCTCAAGCGCTTCCCCGAGCGGACCTATGACGTCGGCATCGCCGAGCAGCACGCGGTGGTCTTCGCCTGCGGCCTCGCGATCGCCGGGTACCGCCCGGTGTGCGCGGTCTACTCGACGTTCCTGCAGCGGGCCTTCGACCCGATCGTGCACGACGCCGCCCTCCAGGGGCTGCCGGTGGTCTTCGCCATCGACCGCGCCGGGCTGGTGGGCGACGACGGCCCGACCCACCATGGCGCCTTCGACATCGCGTACCTGCGGAGCATCCCCGGGATGACCCTCATGGCGCCGATGGACGAGGCGGAGCTGGTGGACATGCTCCACACCGCCCTGCGGATCGACGGCCCGGTGGCCATCCGCTACCCGCGCGGGGCTGGCCCCGGCGTCGCCGTGCCGGAGCGGCCCTCGGTGCTCGAGGTCGGCGTGGCCCAGGTCCTGGAGCACGGCGAGCGGGTGGCGATGGTGGGCTACGGCGCCGGCGCGGCCCTGGCCGCCGCCGCGGCGGATGTCGTGGCCGAGGATCTCGGCGTGCGGCCCACGGTGGTGAACGCCCGCTTCGCCAAGCCGCTGGACGAGGCCCTCATGCGCCGTCTCGCCCGTTCCCACGAGCTGGTGGTCACCATCGAGGACCACGCGGTGCTCGGCGGCTTCGGGGCGGCGGTGCTCGAGGCGCTGGAGGGCGAGCCCGTGCGGGTGATGCGGGTCGGCCTGCCCGACCGCTTCATCGACCACGGCAAGCGGGAGATCCTGCTCGCCGAGGCCGGCCTGACCCCCGAGGCGATCGGCGCCCGGGTGGTCGGGGCGCTGGTCCCCGCGGTCCGGCGAGGGCTCGCGGCCCGGTAGCCGCCGCCCTCCGGGGCCGGCGATATCATCGGACGATGCCGCGTCAGCGCCTGGACGCCGTGCTGGTCGAGCGCGGCCTGTTCCCCACCCGGGCCCGCGCCCAGGCCGCCGTGCTGGCCGGGCGCGTGCGCGTGGACGGCCGCCCGGCCGGCAAGCCCGGGTCGGGGGTGGCCGGAGACGTCGCGCTCGAGGTCGAGGCGGCCGAGGAGTTCGTCTCCCGGGGCGGGCGCAAGCTCGCGAACGCGCTGGACGCCCTCGGGGTGGTCGTGACCGGGGCGAGCGCGATCGACGTGGGCGCGTCCACCGGCGGCTTCACCGACTGCCTGCTCGCGCGCGGCGCCGCGCGCGCGATCGCCGTGGACGTGGGCTACGGGCAGCTCGACTGGCGCCTGCGGACCGACGACCGGGTCCACGTGATGGAGCGGACCAACGCCCGGCACCTCACGCCGGGCGACCTGCCCTGGACGCCGGACCTCGCGGTGGTCGACGTCTCGTTCATCTCGGCCCGGCTCGTGTGGCCGGCGCTCGCGGCCTGCCTGGACCCGGGCGGCCGGGCGCTCGTGCTGGTCAAGCCCCAGTTCGAGGTGGGGCGCGAGCAGGTCGGCTCGGGCGGGGTGGTGCGCGACCCGGCGCTCCGCGCCCAGGCCGTGCGCGACGTGGCCGCCGCGATCGCCCGGACGGGCTGGCGGCCGGCCGGCGCGGTGGACTCGGGCCTGCCCGGGCCGCGCGGCAACCGTGAGGTCGTGCTGCTCGCCGAGGGCCCCGCGCGGCCCGGGACCGCGGCCGACCCCGACGCGCTCGCCGCCGCCGCGGTGGGGGACCCGGCGTGAGCCTGGGCGCCCGCGACCCCATCGTGCAGGTCCCCGGCCGGCCGGTCCGGCGGGTGCTCCTGCTCACCCACCGGGCGCCCGAGGCCACCCGCGGCTCCATCCCCTCGGTGCTCGACATCCTGGCCGACCACGGGGTCGAGGTCCTGGTGCCCCAGCGGGAGATCGAGAAGCACCCGTTCCTCGCCGGCTCGGCATCGGCCGACGGCGCCGAGCTCCGGGCCGGGGGCGAGGACCTCATCCTGGTCCTCGGCGGGGACGGCTCGATCCTGCGCGCGCTCGCCCGCGAGGCCGGCAGCGGCGCGCCGGTCCTCGGGGTGAACTACGGGCGGGTGGGCTTCCTCGCCTCCATCGAGCAGGCCGATCTGGAGCACGGGCTCCGCCGGGCGCTGGCCGGCGACTACGAGGTGCTCGGGCTGCCGTCGCTCCGGGCCGAGTGGGGCGAGGGGGAGATCACCGCGGTCAACGACCTCGCGCTGCTCCGCGGCGGCGAGTCGCGCATCGCGGACCTCTCCTACTCGGTGGACTGGGAGCGGGTCGCCACCGTGCGCTGCGACGGGGTCATCTGCTCGACGCCGGTCGGCTCCACCGCGTACAACCTGGCCGCCGGCGGACCCACCGTGTCGTGGCGGGCCCGCTGCTTCGTCATCTCCTTCATCGCCGCCCACCACCTCGACACCCGGCCGCTCATCATCGCGCCGGAGGAGACCCTCACGGTGACCAACGCGGCGGTGGTCGGCGACTGCGACGTGCTCGCCGACGGGGTGCGGATCGGCGCGCTGCATCCGGGGCGGTCGATCTCGGTGGGGCTCGGCGGCGCCGAGGTGCACCTGGCGATCTTCCCGGAGGCGTCGTTCTTCCGGCGCTACCGGGAGAAGTTCGGCCGGCCGTAGGGGCCCGGTGATCCGCGAGCTCGAGATCCGCGACCTGGTGGTGATCGAGCGGGCGCACATCGAGCCCGCCCGCGGGCTCACCGCGGTGACCGGCGAGACCGGGGCGGGCAAGACCGTGCTGGCCCAGGCCCTCGCCCTGCTCGCCGGCGGCCCGGCCGACCCCCGCATGGTCCGTCCCGGCGCCCGCCACGCGCTGGTGCAGGCGGCGCTCGCGGTGCCCGAGGGGTTCTGGGACCGGCTGGAGGAGGACGATCCGGCCCACGCCGTGCGCGAGGCGGCCGAGGACCCCGCCGAGGTGGTCGTCGCCCGGCGCCTGCCGGCCGAGGGCCGGGCCCGTGCGCTGGTCGACGGCCAGGCGGTGGCCCGTGAGGCGGTCGCCGCGTTCGTGGGCGCGCTCGTGCGCTCGAGCGGGCAGCACGAGCAGCGGCGCCTGGTCGGGCCGGCGGCGCAGCTCCGGGTCCTCGACGCGTTCGCCGGGCCCGATGCGGTCGCCCTGGCGGAGCGGCTGGCCGGGCTCCGGCGCCGGGCCCGCCGGGCCGAGCGGGCGCTCGCCGCGGCGCGCGCGCGGGCCGAGCGCGCGCGGGCCGAGCGCGAGGACCTCGCCGCGCTGGTGGAGGAGGTCGACCGCGTCGGCCCGGACCCGGAGGAGGAGGCCGCCCTGCGGGCCGAGCGGGCGCGGCTCGTGCACGCCGAGCGCCTCGCCCAGGCCGCCGCGCAGGCGGCGGGGGCGCTCGGGGGCGACGATGCGCCCGGCGCGCTCGGCCTGGCCGGGCAGGCGGCCCGGGTGCTCGAGGCGGTGACCGAGGTGGACCCGGCCCTCGCCGCGCCGCACGCGGAGCTCCGGTCGGCCGAGGCGACCCTGCAGGAGGCGCTCCTGACCCTGCGCGGCTACCTGGAGGCGCTGGAGGCCGAGCCGGGGCGGCTCGCGCAGGTCGAGGAGCGCCTGGACGCCTACCGGCGCCTGCAGCGGCGGCACGGGGGCGACACCGCCGCGGTGCTGGCCCGCGCGGCCGAGGCGCGGGAGGCGCTCGGCGCCCTGGAGGAGGGGGCGGGGGAGGCCGGGCGCCTGGCCGCCGAGCACGCGGCCGCGCTCGGTGAGGCCCGGGAGGCGGCCGCCGCCCTCCACGACCTGCGGGCGGCGGCCGCGCCGCGGCTCGAGGCGGCCGTGGTGTCCGAGCTCGGCGGCCTCGCCATGGGCGCGGCCACCGTGCGGGTCGAGATCGCCGAGGAGGGCGGCGACCCGCCGGCCGACCGGGTGACCCTCTGGCTGCGGGCGAACCCCGGCCTGCCCGAGGCGCCCCTCGCCGCGACCGCCTCCGGGGGCGAGCTCTCGCGGGTGCTGCTCGCGCTGCACGGCGTGGCGGCGGCGGCCGAGCCGGGGATCGCGTGGGTGTTCGACGAGGTGGACGCCGGGATCGGCGGGGTCACCGCGGCCGCGGTGGGGGCCAAGCTCGCCGCGCTCGCCGCGGGCCGCCAGGTGGTGGTCATCACCCACCTGCCCCAGGTCGCGGCGAGCGCCGACCGCCACTACCGGCTGGTCAAGGGGCTGGCCGGCGACGGCCGGGCGGTCACCACGATCGAGCCGGTGCAGGGGGAGGACCTGGTCGCCGAGCTCTGCCGGATGCTGGGGGCCGCCCCGGGGGACCCGGGCGCCCGGCGTCACGCCGAGGAGCTGCTGGCGCGGCGCGGGCGGTGATGGCGCCGGACCCCCGGGCTATCCTGCCCGGGGGCCACTCGGACGAGCGGAGGCGGCGGGCGTGTCGGAACACGGGGTGAGATACGTCTTCGTGACGGGTGGGGTGGTCTCGGGCCTGGGCAAGGGCATCACCGCGGCGTCGCTGGGGACGCTCCTGAAGGCCCGGGGGGTGCGGGTGTCGCTGCAGAAGTGCGACCCCTACCTGAACGTCGACCCGGGCACGATGAGCCCCTTCCAGCACGGCGAGGTGTTCGTGACCGAGGACGGGGCCGAGACCGACCTCGACCTCGGCCACTACGAGCGGTTCGTCGACGAGAACCTCACCCGGACCTCCAACATCACGACCGGCGCGGTCTACGACGCGGTCATCCGCCGGGAGCGCCGCGGCGACTTCCTCGGGGCCACCGTCCAGGTGATCCCCCACATCACCAACGAGATCAAGGACCGCATCCGCCAGGCCGCCGCGTCGTCGGCCGCCGACGTGGTGATCGTGGAGATCGGCGGGACGGTGGGCGACATCGAGTCGCTGCCCTTCCTCGAGGCCATCCGCCAGATGCGCAACGAGCACGGCCGCGACCACGTCGCCTTCGTGCACGTCACGCTGGTGCCGTTCCTGGAGTCGGTGGGCGAGCTCAAGACCAAGACCACCCAGCACTCGGTCAACGAGCTCCGGCGCATCGGCATCGAGCCCGACGTGGTCGTCCTGCGCTCCGATCGCCCGCTGGGGCAGGACGTCAAGGACAAGATCGCCCTCTACGGCGGCATCCCCTCCGACCACGTCATCTCGGCGGTCGACGCCCCGGACATCTACGAGGTGCCGCTGCTCCTGGAGGAGGAGGGCTTCGACCGGGTCATGTGCCGGCGGCTCGGGCTGGCCACCGCCCCGCCCGACCTGGCCGAGTGGCGCGACCTGGTGCGCCGCATCCGCGGGCTGGACGGCCGGGTGCGGGTGGCCCTGGTCGGCAAGTACGTGCAGCTGCACGACGCCTACCTCTCGGTGGCCGAGGCGCTCAAGCACGCCGGGATCCACCACGGGGTCGAGGTCGAGATCGACTGGGTCGACGCCGAGGGCGACCTCGACGCGGCCCTGCCGCACGCCGACGGCATCCTGGTCCCGGGCGGCTTCGGCGGCCGGGGCATCGAGGGCAAGATCGCCGCGGTGCGCACGGCCCGGGAGCGCGGGATCCCGTACCTCGGCATCTGCCTGGGGATGCAGGTGGCGGTCATCGAGTTCGCCCGGCACGTCTGCGGGATGGACGGGGCCAACTCCAGCGAGTTCGACACCGAGACCCCCTTCCCGGTCATCGACCTGCTCCCCGAGCAGCGCCAGATCGAGGAGCGCGGGGGCACCATGCGCCTGGGCGCCGACCCCGTCCACCTGATCGAGGGCACCCGGGTGCGCGCGGCCTACGGCGGGGCGGAGGTCGTGTTCGAGCGCCACCGCCACCGGTATGAGGTCAATCCGGTGCTGCGCCCGCGGCTCGAGGGGGCCGGGCTCGTCGCGTCGGGGCGCTCGCCGGACGGGCGGCTGGTGGAGTGCATCGAGCTGGACGACCACCCGTTCTTCTGCGCGTCGCAGTTCCACCCCGAGTTCAAGAGCCGCCCCACCCGCCCGCAGCCGCTCTTCCGCGACTTCGTGGGGGCGTGCCGCGACTTCGCCGGCCGGCGCGCGGCGGCGGCCGCGCCCGCCCGCGAGCCCGAGCACGTCGGGTAGCGGGTGGACGCCGACACGCTGGAGGCGCTTCCCGCGGTGGCGCGCCTGACCGCCCGGCTGTGCGAGATCCCCTCGCCGTCGGGCCGGGAGGGCCGGGTGGCCGCGGTCGTGCGCGACGAGCTCGCCGCCCTCGGGGCCGAGATCACCGAGGACGACGCCGGCGCCCGCCTCGGGGCCGGGTGCAACAACATCACCGCCCGCTTCGCGCCGACCGCCGAGGGTGTCCCGGTCATGTTCTGCGCCCACCTGGACACCGTCCCGAACCTCGGCCCGATCGAGGTGGTGCTCGAGGACGGGCACCTGACCAACCGCCACCCGACGATCCTCGGCGGCGACAACAAGTCGGCCGTGGCCACGCTGCTCGTGGCCATGGCCCGCGTGCTCGGCGAGGGCCGGCCGCACGCCGGGGTCGAGCTGGTCTTCACGCCCTGCGAGGAGGTGGGCCTCCGGGGGGCGGCGCTGTTCGACCCGTCCACCCTGCGGGCGCGCATGGGCTTCGTGTACGACCACACCGGGGACATCGGGCGCATCGTCGGCTCGGCGCCGACCCTCCGCAAGGTCGAGGCGACCCTCGTCGGGCGGGCCGCCCACGCCGGCATCCAGCCCGAGCTCGGCCGGAGCGCGATCACCGCCGCCGCCCGGGCCATCGGCCGCATGCCGCTCGGGCGCATCGACCCCGAGACCACCGCCAACATCGGGGCGATCGAGGGCGGCACGGCCACCAACGTGGTCGCCGAGCGCTGCACGTTCACCGCCGAGGCGCGCAGCCGGGGCGAGCGGGCGCTCGCCACCCAGGTCACCGCCATGCTCGACGCCCTCACCTGGGCGGCCACCGAGTGCGAGTGCGACCTGGAGACCCGCGTCCACCAGGAGTTCGCCGGGTACCGGCTGGGTGAGCGCGACCCCCAGGTGACCCTGGCCGCCGCGGCCCTGCGCGCGATCGGCCTCGACCCGGTCATGGTGCCCTCGGGCGGCGGCTCGGACGCCAACGCCCTGCTGGCCAACGGCTTCCCCGCGGTCAACCTCTGCAACGGCATGGTCGACGTGCACACCCCGGACGAGCGCATCGCGGTCCGCAGCCTGGAGACGATGGTCGACGTCACCCTCGCGATCCTCGATCACGCACGGGCCGCGTGAGCGGGGCCCCCGACCCCGGCACGGAGGGCCTGGATCTCGAGGTGGTCTCGTCCGAGCCGGTCTTCCTGGGCAACGTCGTGCGCCTGCGGGTGACCGAGTACCGGCGCCCGAGCGGCATGGTCGTCCGCCGCGAGGTGATGGACCACCACGGCGCGGTGGTGATGGTGCCGGTCGAGGACGGCCACGTGCTGATGGTGCGCCAGCCCCGGGAGGCGGTCGGCGAGCGCCTGCTGGAGCTTCCGGCCGGCAAGCTCGACCACGCCGGCGAGGACCCGATGGACTGCGCGGTGCGCGAGCTGGCCGAGGAGGTCGGGCGGGCGGCGGGCACCTGGCGGGATCTCGGCGGCTTCTACACCGCCCCGGCCATCCTCACCGAGTACATCCACTGCATGATGGCCACCGACCTGGTCCCGGTGCCCCACGAGCCGATCCCCGAGGAGGAGATCGAGGTGGTGCCCTGGCCGCTGGCCGACATCGACCGGCTGATCGCCTCGGTGCACGACGCCAAGACCCTGATCGGGCTCCTGCGCCTCGCGCGGGAGATCGGCCCCCGCTGACGGTCGGCGCGCGCCCGGCCACGGCCGGCGACCCGGCACACCCCGGGCACACCCCGCGCGTGATCCGTGGCCGCCCGCCCGGTACCCTCATCCCATGGGCGGCACGCAGGGCTGGGTGGTGGTGGGGATCCTCGGGACGCTCTCGGCGTCGCTCGTCGCCGTGGTCGTCGCCTTCGTGCAGGCCCGGTTCGGGGGCCTGGAGTCGCGCTTCGAGGCGATCGAGCGCCGCTTCGACGCGGTGGACGCCCGCTTCGACGCCGTTGATGCCCGCTTCGATGCCGTCGACCACCGCTTCGACGCCGTCGACCACCGCTTCGACGCGGTGGACGCCCGCATGGAGGCGATGGAGTCGCGGCTCGGCGCGCGTATGGACGGCATCGACCGCGACGTCCAGATGCTCGCCCGCCGGCTCGCCGGGGACGGGTAGGCGGCCCGCGGGCGTAGGCTCACCGGCATGACCGGCGCGCCCGCCCTCACCGGCACCCACCGCGAGATCCAGGCCCTGGCCCGGGAGTTCGCCGAAGGGGAGATCGCCCCGCACGCCGGGGACTGGAACCGCGACCACCACGTCCCCGTGGACCTGGTCCGCCGCATGGGGGCCCTCGGCCTGCTCGGGATCACCGTCCCGGAGGCCTACGGGGGCGCGGGGCTCGACTACACCGCCCTCTGCGTGGTGATGGAGGAGATCGCCCGGGCCGACGCCGGGGTCTCGGTGGCCGTGGCGGTGCAGAACGGCCTGGCGCAGCAGCCCATCCTGCACCACGGCAGCGAGGCCCAGAAGGCCGAGTGGCTCCCCCTCCTGGCCGCCGGCGAGCTCCTGGGCGCCTACGCCCTCACCGAGCCCGACGCCGGCTCGGACGCCGCGGCGCTGCGCACGCGCGCGGAGGCCGAGGGGGATGGGGGCTGGCGCATCTCCGGCGCCAAGATGTGGATCACCAACGGCGGCTTCGCCGACGTGTTCGTGGTCTTCGCCCGGACCGGCGCGGGCAGCCGCGGCATCAGCGCGTTCGTCACCCGCACCGGCCCGGGCCTGGTGGTCGGGAAGGACATCCCCAAGCTCGGGCTGCACACCTCGAGCACCGTGGAGCTGACCTTCGACGGGATGCGGGTCGGGCCCGAGGCCATGCTCGGCGCGCCCGGCGAGGGCCTGCGGGTCGCGCTGGCCACCCTGGACGGCGGCCGCATCACGATCGCCGCCCAGGCCTGCGGGATCGCGCGCGCCGCGCTCGAGCTCGCGGTGGAGTACGCCGGCCAGCGGACCGCCTTCGGCGGGCCGATCGCCCGCTTCCAGGGCGTGCAGTTCCCGATCGCCGACGTCGCCGCCCGCCTGGATGCCGCCCGCCTGCTCACCCTCCACGCGGCGGCCCTGCGCGACGCCGGGCGCCCCCACACCGTCGAGGGGGCGAAGGCCAAGCTGGTCGCGAGCCGGGTGGCCGTCGACGCCGCCGACATGTGCGTGCAGGTGCTCGGGGGCTACGGCTACAGCGCCGAGTTCCCGGCCGAGCGGCTCTACCGCGACGCGAAGATCACCGAGATCTACGAGGGCACCAGCGAGATCCAGCGGGTGGTCATCGCCCGCGGGCTGCTCGGCGACGCCGCCCGCGGCTGACATCGCCGCGCGCGGGGCCCCGCGCTACCGGTGGACCATCCTCGGCGTGGGCCTGGCCGCCCAGGGCGCGCTCGCCGCCGTCCACCAGGGCCTGCCGGTGCTCGGGCCGGACCTGCGCGATGGCTATGACCTGTCGCTCGCCGGGGTCGGGGTCGTGCTCGGGAGCGTGACGCTGGGCACGGTGCTCACCCTGTTCGCGTGGGGGGCCCTGGCCGATCGCGCGGGCGAGCGGGTGGTCATCGCGAGCGGCCTGGCCGGAGCCGCCCTCACCCTGGCCGTGTGCGCGGTGGCGCCCGGCGTGGGGCTGCTGGTCGGGGCCCTGGTCCTCACCGGGATGCTCGGCGCGGCCGGGAGCGCGGCGAGCGGGCGGGCGGTGGTCGGGTGGTTCGGCCCGGGCGAGCGGGGGCTCGCGCTCGGCATCCGGCACATGGGCACGCCGCTGGCCGGGGCGAGCGCCGCGCTGCTCCTTCCGGTGTGCCTGCTGGTCGGGGGGCTGCCCGCCGCGTTCCTCGCCCTGGCCGCCGGCTCCCTGCTGGCCGCCCTGGCGGCCTGGCGGTGGCTGCGCGAGCCGCCGGCCGGGCTGACCTCGCCCGCCGTCGCCGCCCGGCCGGGATCGCCCGTGCGCGACGCCCGGATCTGGCTGCTCGCGGCGGGCTCGGCCCTCTTCGTGCTCGCCCACGTGGCGACGGTGAGCTTCCTGGTCATCTGGCTGAACGAGGACCGGGGATGGTCGACCGCCGCCGCCGCCGGCGTGCTCGCGGCCACCCAGCTCACCGGTGCGGCGGGACGGATCGCCGTGGGGCGGTGGTCGGACCTGCTCGGCGCCCGGGTGCGCCCGCTGCGGTGGCTCGTGCTGGCCGCCGCGGGACTGATCGGCCTCGGCGCGCTCACCATGGACCAGGGCGACTGGGTCACCGTGCCGCTGATCGGCCTGGGCTGCGCGGCCGCGATGAGCGGCAACGCGTTGACCCAGGTCGCCACGGCCGAGCTCTCGGGGCCCGGGCGCGCGGGGGCCGCGATGGGGCTGCAGTCGACGATCCTCTTCGCGATCGTCGCGGTCAGCGCGCCGCTCTTCGGGGCGCTGGTCGACGCCACCTCCTGGCAGGGCGGGTTCGCCCTGCTGGCGCTGGCCCCGCTCGCCTCGTGGCTGGTGCTCCGGCCGCTGCGCGCGGCCGTGTGATCAGGCGGGGACCGCGGTCACCACCACGTTGTCGACGTAGCGCCCGATGGCCGGGCTGAAGGGCCCGCCGCAGGTCACCAGCACCAGGCGCGCCGGGCCCGAGATGGACCAGATGTCGGTGGGCAGCCGGTCCTTGGGCATGACCCGCACGCCGGTGACGCGGTAGGCCCGGGTGCGGCCGTCGGCGGTGCGCACCTCGATCCGGGTGCCGGCCCGGGCGTCCTTGAGCCGGAAGAACGCGCCGGCCCCCCGGGCGGCCGAGTCGACATGGCCGGCGATGAGCACGTTCCCGCGCGGCTGGCCCGGCGCGGCGCCGTCGCGCCACCAGCTCGTGCGGCGGATGTCGGCCGGCACGTCCAGCAGCCCGCGGCCCACGTCGATGCCCGCCTGCCCGACCGGCGCGTCGATCCCCAGGGTGGGCGGGGTGGCCGCCGCGCGCCGCACGGCGCGCCCGGGCGGGTCGCCCCGCCCCGTGGCGATGCCCGGCGCGGCGATCGCGGTCTCCGCCGCCACCCCGCACTCGCCCTCGCTCCCGGCGATCAGCGGCGTGCCGGCCAGGCGCTCACGGAAGGTGTAGAAGCCGGCCCGGCGCACCCGGACCGGCGGCGTGCGCACCTCGCCGTCGCCCTTCGCGGTCACCGTGCCGGTCCAGAACGGGGTCCCGGTGCAGCGCATCGCCGCCCGGGTGGGGAAGGGGCCGAACAGGTCGACCTCGATGCGGACCTGGGTCTTGCCCAGCCCGCTGACCCGGATGCGGTCGGCGACGGTGCCGCCGGGGCGGACCACCTCGTCCTGCACCTGGGTGGTCACCTCGGGTGTCGCCCGGGCGAACGTCGTCTCGGCCGCCTCGCCGCACGCGGTGGCCGCGGCGTCGAACTCGGGCGCCGCGGCGATCGCCTCGGTGTAGGTGTAGTAGCCCGCACGGTCGATGCGCACGCCCGCGGTGGTGTACGTGCCGTCGCCGTTCGCGGTGAACGTGCCCGACCAGAACGGCTCGCCCTCGCAGCGGATGGCCTCGCGGGACGGGAACGGCCCCCACAGGCGCGCCTCGACCTGCGCGGTGAGGGCGCCCAGGCCGCTCACCACCACCCGGTCGGTGATGGTCGCCCCGGGGCGGGTCTCCTGGCTGCTCACCTGGGTCTGGATCTGCGGGGCGCCGCGCACGACGGTGGTCTCGGCGACGTCGCCGCAGGCGGTCTCGGCCGCCCGGACCAGCTCGGTGGCGGCGATCGTCTCCCGGTAGTGGTAGTAGCCCGGGGTGGTGAGGGTGACCGGCTCGGTCCGGTACTCGCCGTCGGTGGCGGCGGCGATCGTGCCGCTCCAGACCGGCGGCGTGTCGCACCTGATGGCCTGCCTGGTGGGGAAGGGGCCGTACAGCGCGGCGTTCACGGTGACCGCCTCACCGGCCAGGCCCTCCACGATCACCAGGTCGGTCACCTGGGCGCCGGGCTGCACCACCTGCTCGCTCACCTGGGTCCGCACCCGGGGCGCGGCCTCCACCCGGAAGCTCTCCTCCGGCACCGCGCACGGCGTGACGACGCCCGCGTAGTCGTCGCTCGCCGGGATGATGAGCCGGTAGGTGTACCAGCCGGGCCGGGTCATGGTCACCGGGTCGGTGGCCCGGGTCCCCGGGGCGCCCTCCAGCGCGCCCTCGGCGGCCGGCGGGCCGTCGCAGCGGATCTCCTCCCGGCTGCGGAACGGCCCGTGGATCTGCACCTGCACCCGGGCCCGCCAGGACGGCGCGGTGCCGGCGAAGGTGACCTCGTCGCGGCTCTGCTCACCCACCGCGAGGCGGTCGGGGGTCGCCTTGGTCGTCACGGCGATCCGCCCCTGGGCGACCGGGCGCACGACCTCCTGCGTGACCACCTGCGAGCCGGGCGCGGCCAGGCGCTGGCCGTTCACCCGGGCCGGGCCCACCGTCGGGGCGAAGATGCGCGGGAGCGTGGAGGCCACCGGCTCGGTGCGGGCCGCGAGGCGCAGCGGGCCGGCCTTGGCCGGGGTGAAGGTGATCCGCGCGACGCCCGCGGCGTCGGTGCGGACCTCAGCGGGCAGCCCCTCGGCGCCCGGCGCCTGCAGGGTGATCCGCACCCCGGGAAGCGCCGCCCCGGAGGCGGCGACCACCCGCACCGTCCCGGTGGCCCGCCGGGCCACCTGCAGCCCCTGGGGCACCTCGGCCTCGACGCGGTAGGGGCCGGCGAAGCGCGTGGCGTCGCGCTCGATCTGCCGGTAGCGGGCCGCGACCGCCGGCCCCGCCGCGTCGGGGGCCGCCTCGCCCGGGGCGCCGTCGCCCATGAGCGCGTGGACGTAGAGCATGACCGCGGCCTGCTGGTCGCGCACGTCGGTGCGGCCGGCGTTCCACAGGGCCCAGGCCATCCGCCGGAGCGACGCCGGCGGCACCGCCCGCCCGGCCTTGTTGCGCAGGCCATCGGCGCTCCGCTCCTCGAAGCGGGAGCGGGCGGCCGGGTACCAGAAGCGCAGGTCGATGCAGAAGGCCTGCGCCACCCCGGGGATGACCCGGCGGTAGTCGCCGAACCAGCGGATGCCGTAGCGGTAGTCGCGGTATGACCCGACGCCGGTGGTGCCACAGGTGTTGCGGCCGGCGCTGGAGCAGGGGTCGTTCTGGTTCGGCGGCTCGGCACCGAGGGCGGGGGCGGCGCCGGCGGCGCCCGCGAGGGCGAGGACGGCGACGAGCAGGGGGAGCAGACGGCGGATCATCGCGGGAGTATGCCCCGCGCCCCCGGGGGAATCCCCCGCCCGCCGTGACCCCGGTCAGGCGGCGGGAACCGCCTCGCGAAGCCGCCGGTATTCCGGCGCCGGATCGGCCCAGGTCCCGGGGGGCGGGTCGACCAGCAGATGCCCCACCCCGAGGGCGGCCAGGCGCGGCGCGAGCCCGGCCACCGCCCGGCTGTCCGCCCGCACGCGCACCGACACGCCGAGGGTCCCGGGGTCGCGCCCGGCCGCGTCCAGGGTCGCCCGCAGGACCGCCAGGCGCCCGGCCAGGCGGTCCGGGTCGCTCACCGTGGTGTGCCAGGCGTCGCCCAGGCGGACGGCGCGGCGGATGCCGGCGTCGGAGTCGCCGCCCACCCACACCGGCGGGCCGCCGGGGCGCGCGGGGGGCGGGGAGAGGCGCATGCCCGCGAGCGGCCCGGGCAGGTCCTCGCCGCGCCAGAGCGCCCGCCAGGTGCGGATGACCCGGTCGGTGGCCCGCCCGCGGCCGGCGAACGGTGTGTCCAGGGCGGCGAACTCCCCCGCCATCCAGCCGGAGGCGACCCCGGCGATGACCCGTCCCCCCGAGAGGGCGTCGAGGCTCGCGAGCGCCTTCGCGCTCACCACCGCGTGCCGGTAGGGGGCCACCAGCACGCTGGTTCGGCGCCGGCGGCCTCGGCGGCCCGGGCGGCCCCGATGAGCCCCGGCCCGTCCGCCGGGGCGCGGAACTGCGGCAGGTGGATGCCGAGGCGCACCGCCTCAGCGGTCGCGGGGGGGCAGGGCGTCCCACTCGGCCCACGGGATGTCGCGGCCGGGCCAGGCCACCCGTGGGAAGGGCCACTCGGCGGCGATCCAGGCCCGGGCCCGGTCCACCACCTCGTCCTCCAGGTCCAGGGCGTCGGCCCGGGTCCAGGCGTACGCCTCGGCGTCCCAGCCCGCGCGGGTGGGCGGATCGAGGTAGACGCAGCCGAGCAGCCGGGCGCCGTCGGGGCTCACCACCGCGTAGTTGAAGGAGCGCCGGAGGTCGGCCTCCTTCTGGTGCCAGGCCAGGTCGATCAGGTCCTGCTCGAGGGTGAGGTCGGCCGGGGGCCAGCCCCACGCGGCGCCGAAGCGGGCCCAGAGGTGCGCCTGGCTGCCCATCACCGCGTCGTAGTCGCGCACCACGTCGTGGACCGTGATGGGGCGGAGCGTGAACCGCTCGGCGCTGATGCCGGGCGGCACCGGGTGGTCGTGGGGCAGGAACGCGCTCATCGCACCGCCGACACCGCGACCCCGTCGCCCACCGTGAGGATCGTCGTGAGCAGGCGCGGGTCGGCCATCGCGCGCTCCGTGTAGCCGCGCAGCGCCGCGGCCCGGGCGTCGTCCTGCCCGCGCGGGCGGCCCAGCGCCCCGCCGCCGAAGACGTTGTCGGCCACGATCAGCCCGCCCGGGCGCACCAGGCGCAGCGCATGGTCCAGGTAGGCGGGGTAGCCGGTCTTGTCGGCGTCGAGGTAGCAGAGGTCATACGCGCCGTCGGGCAGCCCGGGAAGGGTCTCGAGCGCCGGGCCGGTGTGCACCTGCACGCGCCCGGCGAGGCCCGCCCGCTCCAGGAACGCCGCCGCCCGCGCGGCCCGGGCGGGGTCGGCCTCCAGCGTGTCGATCGTGCCGCCGGCGGCGAGCGCCGGCGCCATCCAGGCGGCCGAGGTCCCGACGAAGGTGCCCACCTCCAGCACGCGCCGGCCCCCCGTGGCCCGCACCAGCACCGCCAGCAGCCGACCGAGGTCCGGGTGGGTCATCATCTCCGCCCACTCATCCTCGGCCATCTCGGCGTAGAGGTCCTGAAGCGGCGGCGCGGGCGCGAGCAGGCCGTCGAGCCATGCGGCCAGCGCGGGGTCCGGGGCGTGGCGTTCCAGGGCCATCAGCGCTCCAGGTGGAACAGGGGACGCAGGGCGAAGGCGCCGAGCACGACCAGCAGGATGCCCGCCGCGACGAGCCCGGGCCAGGTCTCGGACCAGACGATCGTGCCGGTCAGCTCCGCCGACCGGGACGCGTTCAGGATATAGGTGACCGGGTTCCACTCGCTCACCCGCGACAGCCACCCGGTCAGCGCGTCCTGGGGCACGTAGGCGACCGAGGTGAAGACCGACAGGAACACCACCACCTGCATGAGCGGGGCGGCCTGCACGCTCTTGGCCCGCAGCGCCACCCCGATCGCCCAGCAGGAGGTGATCGCCGCGAAGGCCATCGCCAGGCCGTAGACGGTCAGCGTGCCCCACAGCCCCGGCAGCCCGACGCTGCCGATGCCGCCGGCGATGAAGACCACGGTGGTGGTGAACGCCGACCGCACGAGGGCGGCGCCGATCGGCCCGAGCACCAGGGCCAGGCGGGGCGCCGGGCTGGACTGCAGGCGCGAGAAGAAGCCGCCCTCCAGATCGCGGGCCAGGGTCATGCCTGAGTTGATGCCCGCGAAGCCGGCGCCCATGGTCGCGGCCATCGGGATGGTGAAGGCCAGGTAGGACTCGCCGGCGAACTCCGGCAGGGCCGCGATGCCGCGGAAGGCCCCCGCCGTCGCGATCAGGATGAACAGCGGCATGACCAGCGACGGGATGAAGACCGAGGGCACGCGGCGCACCAGCAGCAGGTTGCGGCCGGCGAGCCCGAGGCTCACGGTGAGGGTGCGCTGCACTAGGGGGCCTCCCGCAGCCGCCGGCGGAAGGCGAGCGCGCTCGCGCCCACCGCGAGCACCGCCAGGGTCAGGGCGATCGCGACCCCGGCGATCACCGTCCCGGGCTCGGCGCCGCCCACCACCTCGTCGCGCATGGCCTCCACCAGGTGGCTGATCGGGTTCCAGTCGGCCGCGGTGCGGAACCAGCCGGTCATGGTCTCGCGGGGGAAGAACGCCGACGAGAAGAACAGCAGGGCGAAGAAGAGGGGGAACATCCCCTGCACCGCCTCGGCCGATCCGAAGCGCAGCGCGAGGAACACCCCGAGCCCCCCGACCGCCACCGCGAACAGCGCGGTGATGAGCAGGAGCACCATGAAGCCCCCGGGTCCGCCGGCCACGTCGGCCCCGAACAGCTCGGCGATCCCCACGAAGAGCAGGGCCTGGGCGATCCCGAGCACCACCGATGCGCCGAGGCGCCCGGTCAGGATGGCCGTCCGCGAGACCGGGGAGGCGACCAGCCGGTCGAAGAAGCCGCCCTCGATGTCGGTGGCGAACGCGGCCCCGGCGGTCGTGCCGCCGATCAGCACGCCCTGCACGATCGCCCCCGAGACCGCGAAGTCCAGGAAGCTCCGCACCGGCGGGAAGCCGGGGATGTTGCCCGGCGCGCCGCCGAAGGACGCGGTGAAGATCGCCATGAGCACCAGCGGGAAGAAGAGCGCCGGCACCCACGCCTGGGGCAGCCGCACGGTCGTGACCACCGACCGCCAGGCCAGCGCGCCGGTCTGGCGGGCGGCCGAGCCGTCCCAGCTCACCGGGAGGCGGCCGGCGCGGGCCCGGCCGGCGCGGGGGCCTCGTCGCCCTCCAGGTGCCGGCCGGTCGCGGCCAGGAACACGTCGTCGAGCGAGGGCTCGGCCAGGTCGATCTCGCGGACCGCGACCCCGGCGTCGTCCATGGCGCGCACCACCGCGGCGAGGCCCTCCGCGCCGGCCGCCAGTCGCACCGCGACGCACCCGTGGGCCCCCAGCACCTCCGGCCCGAAGCCGCTCAGCACCTCGCGGGCCCGCGCGCGGTCCTCGGCGCGCACCGGGGTGACGGCGAGGGTCGGGTCGCCCACCTGGGCCTTCAGCTCCCGCGGGGTGCCCTCGGCCACGATCCGCCCGTCGTCGATGATCCCCAGCCGGTCGACGAGCTGGTCGGCCTCCTCCAGGTACTGCGTGGTCAGGAAGACCGTCGTCCCCAGCTCGGTGTTCAGCCGGCGGACCTCGTCCCACAGCGTGACCCGCGAGAGCGGGTCCAGGCCGGTGGTCGGCTCGTCCAGGAAGAGCACGACGGGCTCGTGCACGAGGGCCAGGGCCAGGTCCAGGCGCCGGCGCATGCCGCCCGAGTAGGTCCCCACCCGCCGGTCGGCGGCATCGACCAGCCCCACGCGGTCGAGCAGCACATCCGCGCGGTCGCGGCAGCCCTGGCGCGAGAGCCCGTGCAGCACCCCCTGCAGGCGCAGGAGCTCGCGGCCGGTCATGTACGGGTCGATGGCCGCGTCCTGCAGGGCGACGCCGATCGACCGGCGCACGGCGGCGGCGTCGCGGGCCACGTCGTGCCCGGCCACCTTCGCCCAGCCCGCGGTGGGCCTGAGCAGGGTGCAGAGCATCCGCACGGTGGTGCTCTTGCCGGCGCCGTTGGGGCCCAGGAACCCGTACACCTCGCCGGAGGCGACCGCGAGGCTCACGCCGTTCACGGCGCGCACCCCGCCCTTGTACTCCCGCACCAGGTCCCGGGTCTCGACGGCCAGCGCGGTCACGACGCGGGAGGGTATCGCCACCACGCCGGGCGCGCCGCTACGATCCCGGCCCATGTCCACGACGCCCCGCGAGAGCGACCCGGCCGATGTGCTGGCCCGCCTGGAGGCCGAGGCGCGGGAGAAGGCGCGGCGGCGCGACCTCGCCGCCGACGGCGACGAGCGCTCCGACGCCCACCACCATCCGGCCGAGGCGGCCACCGACGCCGAGCGCCGCGAGCGCGACCTGCGCGCGCTCCTGCGCCTGCGTGATCAGGAGGAGCGCGCCCGCCGGGCCCGCGAGGCCGTCGAGGCCGGCACCTACGGGGTGTGCGTCGACTGCGGGGAGGCCATCCCCGAGGCCCGGCTCAAGGTGATGCCGGACGCCGATCGCTGCGTCGCCTGCGCCTCCCGCGCGGGCCGCGGCCGGCGCTGACCCGGGCTCAGGCCCGGGCCGGCCCCCCGGCGCCCGCGGTCTCGCCGGTGGGCGCGGGCGGGTCGCCGGTCACCACGGGCCGCGCCAGGCGCAGCGCCAGGGCGGCGCCGATGCCCCAGACCAGGCCGGCGATGCTCACGTGGAAGACCACGACCTCCCAGGGCAGCTCCGTGCGCCACTGGACCTCGCCGATCACGATCTGGGCGATCAGCGCGGGCAGGAAGCACAGGGCGAGGATGCGGGCGGTGCGGTCGGCCGTCCCGCGCCTCCAGACCCACACCGCGAGCGCCGCGCCGAGGGCCAGGAAGCCGACGACCACGCGCACGTGGATGTAGGCCGCCTGGTCCAGGTTGCCGAAGCGGTCGAGCACGTCGGGGTCGCCGGAGTGGGGCCCCGCGGCGGTCACCAGCACCCCGGTGACGATGACGCCGAGCAGCGCGACGGCGCTGCCCACGGCGAGCGGGCTCTGGATGCGCCGCCAGGCGCGCCGCGCCCGGCGCAGGTGGTCGTCGGCCGCGGTCACGCAGACGACGGCGGCGCTCAGGGCGACGATCGAGAGCAGGAAGTGGCTGCCGACCAGCAGCGGGTGCAGGTCGAACACCACGGTGACCGCGCCCAGGGGGACCTGGCCGACGGTGGCCACGGCCGCGACCAGCGCGGCCCGCCGGGCGGCGCGCGGGCGGCCGTCGACCCGGCGGGCGACCAGCCAGGTCAGCACGGCGACGCCCATGATCACCGCGGAGAGCATCCGGTTCGTGTACTCGATCCAGGCGTGGTGGGTGGCCGCCGGGACGAGGGCCCCGTTGTCGCAGAGCGGCCAGTCGGTGCAGCCGAGGCCCGAGTCGGTGAGCCGCACGATGCCGCCGCTCGGGATGATCAGCCACAGGAGCACCGCGTTGACCATCGCCAGCGCGCGGAAGCCGCGCCGGGCGGTGACGGCGCCCCAGGCCCGCCGGAACGGACCGGGAACGGGGAGGCTCGCGGTGCGCTGCGCCACGCCGCGGATGCTATCCCGCACCCCCCCGCGGACGGCCGCGCCCTTCGTCCCCTCCTCGAGGGGTCACAATCCCCCCGATGAGCGAGCCGCCCCCGAGCCCTGCCCGCCGCCGCGCCGGCCTCGCCTGCGGCCTCGGCGTCACCGTCGTGGCCCTCGGCGTGTCGGTGGCCTTCATGCTGCCGGGCGACGTGACCGGCGGCGACGTCCTCGCCACGACGGCGGGGATCCAGGGGTTGCCGCCGGAGTCCGGGGCGCCCGCGCCGGCCGCCCCGGGCCTGCTCGCGATCGCCCCCGAGGGCGTCCCGGTCCCCGACCTGACCGCCCGGGGCTGGCGCCCGGTCGGCGTCCGGCAGGACCGGGTGCACGGGCGGGTCGCGACCACCGTCGACTTCGAGCGGGGCGGACGGCGCCTGGGGTACTCGGTCATCTCCGGCCCCCCGCTCGACCCTCCCGCCATGGCCCGGCGGGCGGCGCGGTCCGGCACGCTCCTCAGGAGCTTCGACGTGGGCGGACGGACCGTGGTCACGCTCCGGCGCGGCGGGCACACCGTGGTGGTGTCGGCCGTGGGGGTGCCCCGGCGCGCGCTGTATGACCTCGCCGGCTGGCGCGCCGGGGGCCGCGTCCCCTTCTGAGCCGGTCAGGCGAGGCTGACCGGCGCCCCGCCGACCAGCCGCCACGGCGTGTCGGGGGAGGCGTCGTCCAGCGCGAGGGTCCAGTGCTCGGTGAAGCGCGCCGCCTCGGTGCGGCTGCCGGCCAGGAGCGCGAGGGTGTCCCGGTCCTCGACGAACCGGACGCCCTCCACGTCCACCTCCACCCGCACCCGGGGCGGCTCCGTCGCCGCGTCGACCTCGCTCACCCGGATCGCCCCGACCCGGGGCCACCGCGAGCAGGGGGTCGTCCTCGCCGTCCACCGCCTCGGCCCAGGCGGCCACCGCGCGGCGGACCCCGGCCTCGATGACCCCGGGGTCGAAGCGGCCGTCGGCCAGGGACAGGTCACGTGCCGCGGTGAGCGCGTCGCCGTCGAAGTCCAGGTCGGCGAGATCGGCGATCCGGTGGCCGGCGGGCAGGCGCCGCTCCACGCCCCCCTCGACCAGGGCCTCGTCGACCATGCGCCCGTCGTCGGCCGGATCGGCCACGATCGGCGCCCGGAGCTGGTGCTCGCCCTCGTGGTCCTGCTCGATCGAGAGCAGCATCCAGCCGTCGCCGTGGCGGCCCAGCGTCCAGAACTCCCGGATGGCCGTCGTCGTCTGGTCCATCCCGGTGTGGTGCAGCACGTCGCCGTCCGCCTCCTGCACGAAGTCCTCGATCGTGGCCGAGACCCGGACCACCACGCGGTCCTCCTCGTGCCCCTCGCGGTTCGTGAGCCCCACGTACTCGACCACGACGGGCTCGTGCACGATGACCCGGTTGTGCCAGCCCTTGGCGTGGAAGTCGGCCAGGCGCCGCAACCACTCGACCATGAGCTCGGGGGCGACCATCCGCCGCAGGGCCGCGTCGTCGCGGCGGTCCCAGGCGGCCTGGATCTCCCGGAAGAGCCGCTCGCCCTCCCGGGCCACCACCTCGGGCGCGAAGGCCGGGTCGTCCTCCGCGGCGACCAGGGCCTTGCCCGCGACCTTCCGGGTGCGCTCCGTGCGCACCTCGTGCGTCTCGCGGTCCCGGTCGGCGGCCACCGACGGGTCCCAGGTCCCGGCCTGCCGCCGGCGCTTCCGGCGGGAGTGGACGTGGCTGATCAGCAGGATGATCGCGAAGACGATGACGACGAACAGCAGGCTCCACGGTTCGAACTCCCCGCTCCCGCCGCCCCCGCTCCCGCCGCCCCCGCCGCCGAAGCCCCCGCCGCCGCCCCCGCCGCCGCCGAAGCCGCTGCTGCCCCCGCCGGCCGCCCCGAGGGCGGTCGCGGCGCCGGCGAGGACCCAGGCGAGCGCGAGCGGGAGGACGCGGCGCATCGCTCGCTAGCGGGCGATCGCCACGATCAGGAACGGGTTGAGCGGCGAGCGGGCGACCGGCTGCATGGCCAGGCGCCCGAGCGCCCGGAACGCGACCCGGGCCGGCGGCACCAGGATCCGGCCCCACAGGTGCTGCTGGGAGCGCCGGAACACGAACGCGCCGTCGAGGGACAGGTGGCGGATGGCCCGGCACCCGGCCTCATCGAGGAACAGGCGGCGGAGCTCCGCGAAGGAGACCGAGAACGGCTCGCGCGGGGAGTGCCAGCGCATCCCGAACCGGTTGGGCGAGTGGAAGAAGTCGGCCGGGAAGAGCTTGTTGGGGGTGGAGATGACCATCGCCCCGCCCGGCCGGACGACCCGCGCGAGCTCCCGGGCGAAGCGCACCCGCTGCTCCCACACGTCCGGGTGGGTGGCGACCGAGTCCCCGATCGCCCCGACGTGCTCGATGACCCCGTAGGAGGTCACCGCGTCGAAGGCCGCGTCGGGGAACGGGAGCGTGCGCCCGTCCACCGACCGGAAGCGCTCCGGCTCGCGCCGGCGGTCCCAGGCGCTGGAGCGGTAGCCGGGCTCCACCCCGTGCGCGTCCCAGCCGAGCTCGACGAGCGCCTCGACGTCGCTGCCGACCCCGCAGCCCACCGAGAGCACCCGCCCGCCCGCCGACGGCGGGCCGATGAGGCGGCTGAGCACCGGCGCGGTGTACTCGAGGGTGAAGCGCCGGTTGTCGCGCTCCTCCCACTCGATGGTCTCCTGCTGCCACTGCTCAAGCGCCTGGTGCATCCGGGCTCCACGTCGGGGTGAGCGTGCAGGGTAGCCGCTGGACCCGGCGGCGCTGCTAGCGTCGCCGCCCGATGCCCGCCCGCGGACGGACCATCCTCGCGCTCGTCCTGCTCGCCGCGGCGGCCCTCGTGCCCGCCGCGCCGGCCCTCGGCCACGCCGGCCTGGTGTCGGCGTCGCCGCCCGGGGGGGCGCTCCTGGCGGCCGCGCCCGGGCAGGTGCGCCTGGCCCTGGCCGCGCCGGTGTCCGGGACGTTCCTGCGCCTGGAGGTCACCGGGCCGCGGGGCCGGGTCGTCTCCGGGCCCGCGGGCCGGGACCCGGCCGACCCCCAGGCGGTGGTCGCCCGGCTCCGCCCGGCCGGGCCGGGTACCTACCGCGTGGCCTGGCGGGCGTTCTCGGGCGACGGCCACGTGACCGGGGGCACCCTCGCCTTCGCGGTGCGCCGGACCGAGCCCGTGCCGCCGCCGCCGGGCGACCCGGTCCGGGGCGGCACCTCGGCGCTCGGGGTGGTGGCGCGGCTGCTCCTGCTCTCGGGGGCGCTCGGGCTCATCGGGCTCGCGGCGGTGCGCGCGGGGGTGGTGGGCGCCGCCTGGCGGGAGGGCGGGGTGTGGCCGCCGGGCCCCGCGGACCGCGCCGGGCTGCAGGCGCGGTCCGCGGGGCCGCTCCAGGCCGCGGCCCGGGGGTGGTGGCGGGCCTGGTGGGCGCTCGTCGCGGCCGCGGGCCTCGGGGTCCTGCTGCTGCCGGTCGCCCAGCTCCGGGCCCTGCGGGCCGGGCCGGGCGACCTCACCGCGCTGCTCGCCGACACCCGCTGGGGCCGCGCCATCGTGGTCGTCGCCCTCGCGGTCGCCCTCGCCGCGCTCGCCGGCGCGCTGCTCGCGCGCCGCGACCGGGCCGCCCCGGGACCCGGCTGGGCGGCCGCCCTCGCCGGCCCGCCCGCGCTCGCGGCGCTCGCCCTGGCCTGGTCCGGCCATGCCTCCACCGGGTCCGACGTCACCCTGAACGTGGGCGTCGACGCGGTCCACGCCTGGGCGACCGGCCTCTGGCTCGGGGGGCTCGTCGTGCTCCTGGTGCTCGTCGCGCCGGCGCTCCGGCCCCTGGACGAGGGCGACCGGGTGCGCCTGGGGGCCGGTGTGGTGGTCCGCTTCTCGGCCCTCGCCGTGGCCGCCGTGGTCGCCCTGGTCGTCACCGGGACCTACCGCGCGCTCGCCGAGCTCTCATCGCTGGACGACCTGTGGGACACCGGCTACGGCC
Source organism: Thermoleophilia bacterium (assembly GCA_025455865.1). Classification (GTDB taxonomy): domain Bacteria; phylum Actinomycetota; class Thermoleophilia; order Miltoncostaeales; family Miltoncostaeaceae; genus JALOLS01. The sequence goes on along the minus strand of JALOLS010000029.1, from coordinate 2,188 downwards.
GGGCGCTCGCGGTGAAGCTGCTCCTGTTCGCCGTCATGCTGGCCGGCGGGGCCTACAACCGCTTCGTGGTCCATCCGCGCCTGGAGCGCACGGCCCTCGGCCTCGACGCCGCCGACCGCGGCGCGGCGCGGGCGCTCGGGGCGAGCGTGCGGGCGGAGCTGGTGCTCGCGCTCGGCGTGATGGTGTGCGTGGCGCTCCTGACCGCCCTGCCGCCCCCGGGCTGAGCGCGTCGGGGGGCCGTGGGATCATCCCCCCGTGGCCGTCACCGCCCGCCGAGCCGCCCGGCGCACCTTCGAGGTGGGCCAGGTCGTGCGATCCGTCGAGAACCTGCTCGCCACCACCCCGGGCATGTGGGTGCGGGGCGAGGTGGTGGGCCTCCGGCGGGGCCGGGACGGACGGGTGCTGTTCTTCCAGCTCGTCGACCCCCGTCCCGGGGTCGAGGCCCGCCTGCAGGTGATGAGCTTCGCCAGCGAGATGGCGCGGGGCTTCGACCCGGCCGACGGGATGCTGGTCGAGGGCTTCGGGCGGCTGGAGCTCTCCCGGCGCGACGGCGGGCTGCGGCTGCGGCTCACCCACCTGGAGCCGGCCGGCGAGGGGGAGCTCCTGCGGATCATCGCCGAGCGGGCCGAGCGCCTGGCCCGGGAGGGGCTCTTCGATCCCGGCCGCAAGCGGCCGCTCCCGTTCCTGCCCGCCCGGGTCGGGCTCATCACCGCGGCGGGCGGCGCGGCCCTCGACGACGTGCGCAGGCGCATGGAGGCCCGCTGCCCGGTGCCGCTCACGGTGGTGCGCGCCGCCATGCAGGGGCCGGCCTGCGTGGGCGAGGTCACCGCCGCCCTCCGGACGCTCGACGCGGATCCCCGGGTGGACGTCATCGTGATCGCCCGCGGCGGGGGGAGCCTGCAGGACCTCATGCCGTTCAGCGACGAGGGGCTGGTGCGCGCGGTCGCGGCGTGCGCGACCCCGGTCGTCTCCGCGGTGGGCCACATGCGCGACACCACCCTGGTCTGCCGGGCGTCCGACCGCGACGCCGCCACGCCGACCGCCGCGGCCGACCTGGTCGTGCCCGACCTCGCCCTGCTGCGCGAGGAGGTCGGGGCGGCGGGCCGGCGGCTGGGCGCCGCCGCGCGCCGCCGGGTCGACCTCGCCGCCCGCGACCTCGGCGCGCTCACCGGCCGGCCGTGCCTGGCCCGGCCGGCGTCGCTGGCCGAGGCGCCCGCGCGGGCGACGGCCGACCTCGGGCGGCGCCTGCGCGCCGGCCTGGGCACGCGGGCGGCGGGGGCGGATGCCGGCCTGCGCGGCCGCGGCCGGGCGCTCCGGGTGGCCCTCCGGGCCCGGGGCGCCGCCGAGGGCCGCGACGTGGCCGCCCTCGGCGCGCGGGCCGGCCGGGCCGCGGCCGCCTGCACGCGGGACGCCGGCGCCCGCCTGGCCGTCCTGGCCGCCCGGCTCGCGGGCGCCGACCCCACCCGGCCGCTGGCATCCGGCTTCGCCCTGGTGCGCGATCCGGCCGGGCGCGCGGTGACCGGCGCCGCCGCCGCGCACGCGGCCGGCGAGGTCCGCCTCACGTTCGCCGACGGCACCGTCCCCGCCACCGTCACCGGAGGTCCAGCGTGACCACGCCCGACCTGGAGGCCATCGAGATCGCGTCGGCCGACGACGTGCCGCCCGGGACGCCGTTCGAGGCCGCCCAGGCGGCGCTCGCCCACTGCGTCGAGCGCCTGGAGTCGGGGGAGGCGGGCCTCGATGAGGCGGTGCGCGTCTACCGGCGCGGCGCGGCGCTCCGGGACTACTGCGAGCGGCGCCTGGCGGCCATCCGGGCCGAGATCGAGGAGCTCACCGTGGACGGGCAGGGGGATGGGGCGCCGCCCCCTCCCGGCGACGCCCCGTTCTGAGCGGAGGCCGCCCGGCTACTCCTCCCGGGCGATCCAGACCACCAGGCCGCAGCGCGGGCAGTGCATGCGCCCGGCGTCCGGGCCGGGGTCGAGCGGCTCCAGGGCGACCCCGCAGCAGGTGGACGGCGCCGGGTCGGGCCGCCGGACCGGTGGCCGGCCGGGGGCGCGGCGCGTGGGCCTCGGGCGGTGCTCGACGCGTGGCTCGGTCGTCGCCATGCTCACCCCGGGTTCGCGGTCGGCGTCATCCGAGTATGGGCGCTCGGCCGCGCCGGGTCATCCCCCCGCGCCGGCCCGGACGG
>JALOLS010000183.1 GCA_025455865.1 Thermoleophilia bacterium | reverse complement strand
GCACGCCCGCACCGCGGCCTGGCTCGCCCCCGCCGCCGAGGCCTCGTCGATGCGGCCGGGGTCAGGGAGGGCGACCGGGTGCTGGACGCCGGCTGCGGCACGGGGAACGTGCTGCCTGCCGCCGCGCGCCGGGGCGGCCGCGTCACGGGCTGCGACCCGGCCGAGGGCCTGCTGGCCCAGGCCCGGGCCCGGGCCGCGCACGAGGGCCTGGCGGTGGGCCTGCACCCCGCGCCGGCCGATGCCCTCCCGGTTCCGGACGGCGCCTTCGATGCCGAGGTCTCGGGGCCTGCTGGGCGGCGGCGCCCGGGCCCCGTGGACCGACCCCGCCTGGGTGCGCGGCCTGGTGGGCCGCCACACCGGGTGGCCCGTGCGTCAGGAGGAAGCGGTGCTCCACACCTGGGCGCCGTCGGCCGAGGCATGGTTCGACGAGCCGGCCGACCACCACCCGGTCTGGCACCTCGCCCGCCGCGCGGTGGACGAGGAGCGGTTCGCGGCGCTGCGGGAGGCGAGCGTCGCGGTGCTCCGGCGGGGGAACGAGGATCCCGGCGCGTTCCGGGTGAGCGAGCCCTACGGGCCTGTCAAGGAAGTCGCCCGGCACACTCCCGAGCGCCGAGCTTGGTTCTTGGACAGGCCCCTACGGGGTGACGGTGAGCCGGGCCACGGCGCGCCCGGCGTAGACCACGTACGGCACGCGCAGGACCCGGCCGTCCTCGCGGTCGGCCTCGTCGGCGCCGGGGGCAAGCACGCGCACCGCGTCGTGGCGGTCGTCGGTGGCATCGGCCAGGCCGCGCAGCAGGCGGGCCTGCCGACTGCCGCCCCCGCGGGCGGCGAGCGCCTCGACCCGCCCGGCGAGGTCCGCGGTCCGCGCGGCGCCCGGGGTCGTGCCGGCGCCCACCTGCTCGGAGATGTCCGGCGCCGAGGACGAGAACCCGCCGAGCGCGTGGGGCACCACCCGGATCGCGTGGGGACCCGGGTCCAGGCCGGCCGGGATCCGCACCCGCAGGGCGACCTGGCGCCGGGGGGCCTGCCACGGCTGCAGCGTGAGGATCACCCGGGCGGCCGACCCGGCCCGGGCGCGGGCCGGCGACACCCGCGCCGACACGATCCGCGCGGCCCGGACCTCGGGGTCGAGCACCTGGTCGACCCGGATGCGCGACGGGGTCACGGGGTCGAGGCCGTTGGTCATCAGCACGCCGGCCAGGCGCCGGAGCGCCCCCTCGGCCACCGGCACGACGTCGGCGGCGGCGGCGTAGCGGTTCTCGTAGCGCACCGGCGTCGGCAGACCGGGGGCGTCGATGCGGATGCGGACCTCGAGCGTGCCGGCGGCGAGGCCGTTGGTCGCGCGGGCCAGGGGCTCGGACTGCAGGGCGTCCATCACCTGGGGGCCCAGCCGCGGGTCGGGGGTGACCAGGCTCCGCATCACGCTCCGGGTGCCCCGGCCCAGGTCGCGGGCGGTCCCGGTCATGCGGATGCCCGCCGGCGTGCCGATGCGCCCCACGACCCCGTCCACCCGGTCGGCCACGACCGTGCCCTGGAGCCGCCCCGCCTCGGCCAGCTTGTAGGAGCCGGCCTCCTGGCGGGCCGGGATCGTCTGGAACACGTAGCCGTCGCCCATGAGCAGCCGGGTGCGGCCGACGCCGAGGAACGGGTGCCCGAAGCCGAGCACCTTGGCCCCGTCGACCCAGGTGACGGTGCCGATGGCCCCCAGGGTGGCGTCGCCGCCGACCAGGAGCACCGAGAGCGACGCCCCGGGGACGAGCGGCTGCGCCGGGCGCTCGCCCCGGCCGGGCACGGCGTCGAGGCGGATGCCGCGGGGGGCGAGCTCCTGCCGCAGCCCGGCGGCCACCCGCGGGCGCAGCCCGGACGCGGTCCAGCGGGCGAGCGGGTAGAGCGCCCGCACGCCGGCGTCGCGGCCCTCGCGGGCGACGGCCGCCGCGCGGTCGGCCACCCGCACCACCGGGCGCGCCGCACGCGGGCGCGCGTTGGCCAGCCGCCCCCGGGTGGGGTCGATCATCTGCTCGATCGGGGTGATGCCCCCGAGGACGTTCCCCTCGTCGCCCGTCCCGTAGGCGATGGCGCCGATGACCCGGGCCACGCCGTCGGCGCCGGTGACGTACACCGGGGAGCCGCTCATGCCCTCGGCGATGCCGCCCGTGCGCTCCATCAGCGGGCCCTCGGCCCGGATGAGGATGAGGCTCCCGCCGGGCACCCCGGGATCGCGCTGCACGTCGATGACCCGCACCGGGAAGGTGGTGATCTCGGTGCCCTGGACCACCGTCCGGGCCTCGCCCACCATGCCGGCGCGCACCTGGTCGAGCGGGAGGACGGGCTCGGTCGCCGCCGCGCCGGCGGGCACGGCCAGGAGGGCGGCCAGGGCCGCGGAACGCCTCATGTGAGCCCGGAGCGCCATCGCGGCGAGGGATGATGTCGTACCGGGGCGGGTCACGCCACCGGCCGCGGTGTCAGCGCGCCCCGTACTGGGCCTCGTAGTAGGCCCGGTACTCCCCCGACTTGATCGGCCGCCACCAGTCGGGGTGGTCGCGGTACCAGT
>JALOLS010000114.1 GCA_025455865.1 Thermoleophilia bacterium | reverse complement strand
GCGAGGGCCAGCACGCGCGCGTTGAAGTCCAGCCAGGAGAGCTCCCGGTTGACGTAGAGCGCCGGGTCGCGCAGGTCCGGGGCGGGCGGGGCCGGTGCCGTCGTCATGGGGCCATTGTCCACGCTCCGGGACGGTGCCGCCACCCGGACCGCGCCTCAGGCGCGGCGCACGCTCAGCCGGTACTCGACCGGGCCGCCCACGGCGCGCACCTCGACCGCGTAGTCCCCGGGCACGCTCGCGCGCACGCGCAGGGTCTCGTCCACGCCGGGCCTGACCGATGCGGCGGCGACCCAGCGGCGGGCGAACACCGGCCCGGCCCGGAAGGCCGGGGTCCCGGGGCGCCAGACCACCAGATCGGCGTCCCGCCCGCTGCCGGACAGGGTGATCACGACCTCCTCGCCGGCGGCGAGCCGCACGATGCCGTCGTCGCGCGGGTCGGAGACCGGGCGCACGCGGCCGCGCACCGTGGCCGATGCGCGCCCGGAGTCCAGGAGCGGCGGCTCCCCGCCGGCCAGGACCGGGTCGTCGTCGGGCTCCGAGCGGTCGGGTGAGGGGACCGGGCCGGCGAGGGCGCGGGGCAGGCGCACCACCCCGGCGCCCACGCCGAGGTCGCGGGCCTCGGTCCCGCCCGGCCGCGCCGAGCGCACGATCGCCTCCCTGAGCTGCGAGGCGTCGAGGGCGGGGCGGGCGGTGACCAGGCGGGCGGCGAGCCCGGAGACCACGGCCGCGGCCATCGAGGTGCCGGACCGCGTGGCGTACTCCGACGCCCCGGCCGGCGCCGAGGAGACGATGTTCAGGCCCGGCGCGGCCACCGCCACCTGGAGCCCCCGGGTCGAGGTGGCGAGCGCCCGGCCGTCCGGCCCGGCCGCCCCGACGGCGAGCACGTGCCGGTAGGCGCCGGGGTACTCGCGGATGCTCCCCGCGCCCCCGGTGTTGCCCGCCGATGCGACCACCAGCACGCCGGCCCGGACCGCCTCGTCGATGGCCTCCTGCTCCAGCGGCGAGGCGCCGGCGCCGCCGAAGGAGATGTTCACGACCTTCGCGCCCCGGGCGACCGCGTAGCGGATGCCCCGCACCATCGACGAGGTGGTGGCCTCGCCGGTCCGGTCGGCGATCTTCACCGGCAGGATGCGCACCCCGGGACGCGTGGGCGGGCCGCCCGCGACGGTGGCGAGGATGCCGGCGACGTGGGTGCCGTGGCCCTCGCGGTCGGCGAGCGCGGGGCTCCCGGGCACGAACGAGCGGGCCTGCGCCACGTCGACCCGGCCGGCCAGGCCGGCGGCGTCGGGGTCGATCCCGGTGTCGAGCACGGCGACCAGCGGCGGCTCGGCGGCGCCCGGCCCGGGGGTCCAGCCGATCTGGCCCAGGTACGGCTGGCTGGCCAGGGTCGGATCGAGCGACGCGGCGCCCGCGCGGGCGTGCGGCGTGGCGACGTGGACCGCGCGGCGCGACGCGGCGACCGCCGCCGGGGGCGGCGGGGGCGGCGGCAGGACGAACACCGTCAGGCCTTGACCGTGAAGGCGACCACGATGAGGCCGACGATGAGCAGCACCCCGACGATCAGCCCGGTCACGATGGAGAAGCCGATGGCCAGCGGGATGCCCACCACCAGCGCCTGGGCCCCGGCCACGATCATCACCAGGTCGCGTCCGAGCCCGGCCTTGAGGCGCACGGCCAGCAGCACCGCGAGGGCCAGCACCAGCCCGGCGAACAGCGTGACCAGGACGACGCTGGGACGCCAGATGAGGAAGGCGACGACCTCGACCAGCGCGAGGACGACCGTGATCGCGATGCGGCGGCCACGCAGCGCGGCGCGGGCGCGGCCTCGGACCCCCGTCGGCTTCTCGTCGATGACGAGCGGATATTCCTCCATCCCCGCCCGAGGGTACACGCCCCTCCGGCGCCGGCCCGCGCGCACGGGCGCGGCGTGACCGTCGCGGGGCGGCGGGGCGCCGAGCGGCGGCGGATGCGGGGGCCGGCCGGCCGCGACGCGCCCGCGGCCGGCCGGACCGGCGGGCTACTCCCGCGTGTTCCCGTAGCTGTCGTCGTGCACCAGGCTCTTCCAGGTGCGGTAGTTGCGCTGCAGGGCCGGCGGGAGGCCCTTGGGGAACTCCGGCGGGTACCCCAGCGGGGTCACGATGGCCGGGTCCACGTCGGCCGGGACCCCGAGGATCTCGCGCAGGCGGTCCTTCTCGAAGCGCTGGAAGGCCGTGGTGGGCACCGTCCCCAGGCCCTCGGCACGGGCGGCGACCATGAGGTTCTCGAAGGCGAAGGCCAGCGAGATGAGGTCGTCGATGTGGCCGCCCTCCCGCATCCGCTCCGGGTAGTTGCCCCGCGGGACGAGCAGGCCGACGACCCACGCCGGGGCCACCCGGTAGGTGGGCAGGATCTGCTCGGCGTACCCCTTGGCCCAGGCCTGGTGCTCCTCGGGGCTCGTGCCCTCCTTGGCCGGGCGCATGATCCCGAAGTAGGTGGCGCCGCCGTCGATGATGAGGTCGGCGATCGCGCGGCGCTTCCCGGCGTCGCGGACGACCATCAGGCTCCAGGCCTGCGCGCCGCTCCCGGTGGGGGCCACCAGCGCGTGCCTGAGCACCTTGTCGAGCACGGCGTCGTCGATCGGCCGGTCGGTGTAGTTCCGCACCGCCCGCCGCTTGCGGATGGCCTCGAAGGCATCCATGGACATCCTCCTCGTGTGGGTTGGCTGCGGGCCGGTCAGGTGACCCCGGCGCCCTCGGGCGCCGGCACCACCCGCAGGACGGTCAAGATGTCGATCGCGCCGGCCAGGGACCGGGCGCAGGGGCTGTGGCGGGCGTGGTGCTCGTGCGCCCGCTCGGCCGCGGCGTGCACCGCCTCGGGGGCGCGGAGCGTGTAGGCGATCCGGATGCGCCGCACGCGCAGGACGCCGTCGGGGTCCACGACCACCTCGCCCTCCGCCGCGGCGCCGAGCGCCTCGCCGTCCGCCTCGATCCCGCGAGCGGCCAGCGCGTCGGCGAGCGCGCCGAGGTGGTCGACCCCGATCGCGGCGACCAGGTGGTCGAGGGGGCCCGGGCGGGGCGCCTCACCCGGGGCGAGCCCGCGGTGCTCGGCCTGCCAGCCCGGCAGCCCGAAGGTCAGCGTGTCCCCGGTCGACTCGATCTCCGCCGTCTGCAGCGGCGGCCGTCCGCGCCCCAGCCGCACCCGCACCAGGTGCATGTCCCCGCTCGCCATCGTCCCCCCGCCTCATGTCCCGGCACCCGCCGGGGCAACGTAGCGATCGGCACCAGCGGGAGGCCCGCACCAGCCGCCGCCCCACCAGAGGCTGGCGATCCCGCACGAGGAGACCACCTCGCGCCGGTGGACGCCACGACGCCGGCCTGGCAGCGGCCCCAGGCGGAACCGCTGCCGGCAGCCTCACAGTCAGGCCACGGGGGCGAACGTGCCGGTCAGCACCCCGAGGTGCGCCAATGCCGGTGAGGCCCCCGCCCATGCGGCCCGGTCGGGGTCGGCGAACAGGCCGGCCACCGCCGAGCCGCTTCCGCAGAGCAGCGCCGGCCGGGCGCCCAGGGCGCGGAGGGCCCGGGCCACCGCGCCGAGCGCCGGGTCCAGGGCGAGCGCCGCGGGCCAGAGGTCGTTGCGGCACCAGGTGCCGAGACCGCGGACGGTGGGCGGGGGCGGGGCCCCATCGTCGGGCGGGGGCGCGGGCAGCCGGTCGAACGCCCGGTAGACCGCCGCGGTGGAGAGTCCCCGCCCGGGCACCGCGATCAGGGCGGCGAACGGGGGCGCCGACGCCGCGGTGAGCACCTCCCCGCGCCCCGACGCCCACTGCGCCCCGCCCCGGACGAAGAACGCGACGTCGCTCCCCACCGCCGCGGCCGCCCGCTCGAGCCGCTCCGGCCCCAGATCCAGGCCGAGCAGGCGGTCGGCGCCGATGAGGGTCGCCGCCGCATCGCTCGATCCGCCCCCCACCCCGGCCTGCGCCGGCAGGTGCTTCTCGATCCGCACCGCCAGCGGCGGGAGCGCATGGCCCACCTCGGCCTCCAGCGCGTCGAGCGCCCGCCAGGCCAGGTTCTCGGCGCCGTCGATGCCCGGGCACTCGACCCGCCGCGCGGGGGCGCGCGCGACGTGGACGCGGTCGGCCGGCCCCTCCAGGGCGACCATGAGCGAGCGCACCGGGTGGTAGCCGTCGGCGCGCACCGGGCCCACCAGCAGCCGCAGGTTGAGCTTGGGCGGCGCGAGCAGGGTCAGGCCGGCCAGGACAGCGCCTCCGCGAGGGCCGGGAACGCCTGCGGGGGCAGCGCCTCGGGCCGCACCGCCGGCGGCAGGCCGAGCGCCGCCAGGGCCCGGCGCACGGCGTCGCGGTCGCCGCCCGCGACCCCCAGGGCGTTCACCAGCGTCTTGCGCCGCACCCCGAACGCCGCCCGCACGAGGGCGCGCACCCCGGGACCGGGCGCCGGGCCGGTGCGGCGGAGCGCGACCAGCGCCGAGTCCACGCGCGGGCGGGGCATGAACACCTCGCGGCCGACCGCGCGGCGGAAGGTGGCCGCGCAGGTGAGCTGGATCAGCACCGACGGGCCGCCGTAGAGGCGCGACCCGGGCCCGGCGAGCCAGCGGTCGGCCACCTCGCGCTGCACCATCAGCGCCCAGCGCCCGACGCCGGGGAGGGCCGTGAGCGACTCGACCAGCAGCGGCGTCGCGACGTGGTAGGGCAGGTTGCTCACCATCCGGGTCGGGGGCGGGTCGAGCGCGCCGAGGTCCATCCGCATGGCGTCGCCCACCACCACGCGGACGTCGCCCGCGCCGGCGACGGCCTCCTCGAGCGCGGGCACCAGCCGGGGGTCGATCTCCACCGCGTGCACGACCCGCGCCGCCCGGGCGAGCGCCACGGTCAGGGTCCCGACGCCCGGGCCCACCTCGAGCACCACGTCCTCGGGCCCCACCCCGCCCTCGCGCACCGCGAGGTCCACGAGGTTCTCGTCCAGCAGGAAGTGCTGGCCGAGGTCGGTGTCCGGACGCAGGCCGTGCCGCGCCAGCAGCGCCGCGGTGCCCAGCCGGGCCGGCCGGCTACCAGCCGAAGACGCGGCGGGCGGTGGCGGTGGTTGCGGCATCGAGCGCGGCCGGCTCCTCGCCCCGGAGGCCGGCGACGAAGGCCAGGGTGTGGGCGACGTTGGCGGGCCGGTTCGGGCGCCCCCGGCGCGGGACGGGGGCGAGGTAGGGGGCGTCGGTCTCGACCAGCAGCCGGTCGGCCGGCACCCGGCGGGCGGCGTCCTGCAGCGCGGTGCTCCGCGGGAAGGTCACCGGGCCGGCCAGGCTGACCAGGTGGCCGCGCTCCAGCACCTCGTCCAGGTGCTCCGGGATCGAGAAGCAGTGCAGGATCACCGGCGCGTGCCCGAGGGCGCCGAGCACCTCCAGGGTGTCGGCGGCCGCCTCGCGCGTGTGGATGACCAGCGGCAGGCCGAGGTCGGCGGCGAGCTCGCCCTGGGCGACGAAGGCCCGGCGCTGGTTGGGCCGGGTGGAGTTGTCGTAGTGGTAGTCCAGCCCGCACTCGCCGATGGCGACGACCTTGGGATGGGCGGCCAGGTCGCGCAGCCACACCAGGTCGGCCGGCGTGAAGCCGTCGGCGTCGTGGGGGTGGACCCCCACCGCGGCGAAGACCTCCGGGTGGAGGTCGCAGAGCGCGACCGCGTCCTCGCTCGACTCCCGCCCGCAGCCGATGGTCACCACCCGCTCCACCCCGGCCGCCCGGCACTCGGCCAGGAGCTCATCCACCGGCGCGTCACACGAGCGCAGGTGGCAGTGGGAGTCGATCACCCCTCGGCGGCCGCGGGGACCTCGACCCGCGGGAAGAGCGGCTCCGGCACGACGACCCGCGCCTGCGCGACCCCGCCGCCCCAGGCCGCCCGCTCGAGCCCGACGGCGTCGGGCGGCTGGCCGAGCGCGACGAGCGCCCGCTCGGCCGACCCGGGGATGTAGGGCCACAGCAGCACGGCCGCCGCGCGGATGCCCTCGGCCAGGCTCGCGAGCGTCTGGTCCAGCTCGCGGGCGCGGGCCGGGTCCTTGGCGAGCACCCAGGGGGCGCGCTCCTCGACCAGGCGGTTCAGCCGGCGCACCAGCACCCAGGCCGCCTCGAGCGCGCCGGTCAGGTCGAGCGCCGCGAACGCCGCGGTCACGGCATCCACCCGCTCGGCCACCTCGCGGGCGATCGGCTGGTCGTCGCCCGGGTCGGCCGGCACCACCCCGTCGCGGTAGCGCTCGACCATCTTCACCGTGCGCGAGAGCAGGTTGCCGAGGTCGTTGGCGAGCTCGCTCTGGTAGCGCTGGGCGAAGCCCTCGTCGGTGAACGTGCCGTCCTCGCCGAAGCGGATCTCCCGCGCCAGGTAGTAGCGCAGCGCATCCAGGCCGTAGCGCTCGATGTAGGGGAAGGGGTCGACGACGTTGCCCGTGGTCTTGGACAGGCGCTCGCCGCCCTTCAGCACGTACCCGTGGATGAACAGCCGCTCCGGCAGCTCCAGCCCGGCCGCCATGAGCAGCGCCGGCCAGATGACCGCGTGGAACTTGAGGATGTCCTTGGCCATGAGCTGGACCGTGGGCGGCCACATGCGCGCGGCCGGGCCCTGACCCGGTGCGTACTGCAGCGCGGTCCAGTAGTTGAAGAGGGCGTCGATCCAGACGTAGATCGTCTGCCCCGGGTCCCAGGGCACCGGCACGCCCCACTCGACCTGCGCGCGCGAGAGCGACAGGTCGTCCAGGCCCAGCTCGATCATCCGCCGGGCCTCGTTGAAGCGGGCCTGCGGGCGCACCCACTCCGGGTGGGCGTCGTAGTGGGCGAGCAGCCGGTCGCGGAAGGCCGAGAGGCGGAAGAACCAGTTGTCCTCCTCGATCCACTCCACCGGGCGCCGGTGGATGGGGCACTGGCGCCCCTCCCCCAGGTCGCCCTCCACGTAGAACGCCTCGCACGAGGTGCAGTACCAGCCGCCGTAGGTGCCCTTGTAGACGTCGCCCGACTCGTGCATGCCGCCGATGAGCCGCTGCACCTCGCGCTCGTGCTCGGGGTCGGTGGTGCGGATGAAGAAGTCGTTGCTCGCCTGGAGCACGGCGCCCATCTCACGGAAGCGCGCGGCGAGCACGTCGGCGTGCTCGCGGGGGTCGCGGCCGAGCTCGGCGGCGGCCCGGGCGATCTTGGCCCCGTGCTCGTCGGTGCCGGTGAGGAAGAAGACCTCCTCGCCGCGCTGGCGGTGGTGGCGGGCCAGGATGTCGGCCATGATCGTCGTGTACGCATGCCCCACGTGGGGGTCGGCGTTCACGTAGTAGATCGGCGTGGTGATGAAGAAGCGCCCGCTCAACGTCAGAGGAGTGTAGACCGCGGCCCCCGCCCTGCCGCCGAGGCTCCAGGCCGCCCTGCTCGCCGCCGTCGCCCGCCTGGACGGGGCCGGCGTGCCCGTGCTGGTGGCCGGCAGCACCGGCCGCGCGCTGCTCGGCTGGGACGTGCGCCCCCGCGACGTGGACCTCGAGGTGGACGGCCCCCACGCGGCCCACGCCGGCGAGGCGCTCGGGGCCCCGCTCCACCGCGAGGCCGGCGCCGGGTGGTCGTCGCTCCGCGCCCGGGTCGTGATCGACGGGGTCGAGGTCGACTGCTCCGCGGCGGTCGCGGTGGTGGGCCCGGTGCTCGCGCTGGCGCCCGACGCCGCCCAGTGGGCCGCCGCGGTGGACGTCCGCCTGGCCGGGGTGGCGATCCGGGTCGCCCCCCCGGAGGAGATGCTCGCCCGCGCGCTCGCGGCCGGCGACTGGGGGCGGGCGGCGAGGATCGCCGCCGGGGCGCCGGCCGGGCGCCCGGTCGACGCCGCCTACGTGGCCCGGCGGCTCGCGGCGGCGAGCGCCGCCCGGTAGGCGGCGTTGCGCGGGGCGGCGCCCAGCAGGGCGACCGCCTCGGCGGCCCGGGCGGGGCTCATCCCCGCCTCCAGCATCACCGCCAGACCGGCCTCCAGGCGCCCGTCGTCCGCCTCGCCGGCGGCCTCCGCCGGGGGCCCGATGACCACCGTCACCTCGCCCCGCACGGGCTCGCGCACCCGTTCGGCGAGCGCGGCCGCGGACCCCCGCAGCACCTCCTCGTGCACCTTGGTGAGCTCCCGGCACACCGCCACCGCCCGGTCCGGGTCCCGGCCGGCCAGTGCGGCGAGCAGCGCCGGCACGCGCCTCGGGCTCTCGAACGCCACCACCGGGCCGCCGAAGGCGTCGGCCCGCTCCAGCGCGCGGGCGAGGTCCTGGGCCTTGCGGGGGAGGAAGCCGACGAAGGCGTAGCGGTCGGCGGCGAGGCCGGAGGCGACCAGGGCCGCCTCGACCGCCCCGGGCCCGGGGATGACCTCCACGGCCAGGCCGGCCGCGATCGCGGCGGCCACCACCCGGGCGCCCGGGTCGCTCACCGCGGGCATCCCGGCGTCGCTCACCAGGGCCACCACCAGGCCCTCGCGCATCCGGCGCACCAGGTCCTGGGCCCGGCGGGCCTCGTTGTGCTCGTGCGCCGGGACCATCGGCGCCCCGGAGCCGGCGTGGCGCAGCAGCACGGCGGTCCGCCGGGTGTCCTCGCACGCCACCAGCCCGGCCTCACGCAGGGCCGCGGCCGCGCGCGGGGAAAGGTCGTCCAGGTTGCCGATCGGGGTCGCCACGACCACCAGGCGCCCCGTCTGCGCGCTCACCCCGTCCCGGCCAGGTCCGCCGCCATCATCGCCGCCCCGATCATCCCCGCATCCTCGCCGAAGGCCGCCGCGCGCACCGGCACGCCGGCGT